>NZ_JTHF01000145.1 GCF_001043895.1 Methylobacterium indicum | reverse complement strand
CCCACAAGGGGGAGGGGAGAGCGCTCACCCAGAAAAGCAGGTGCAACGGCGTCGTGTTGATTAGTCGGCCCGAGAGAGGAGCCCTCGCGCTAGCCCTAACTAAGCGCCGACTTCAGCCGGTCGAGCCCCTTGGCCACATCGCCCTTGATGTGGACGCGCAGGGCCCGGCGGCCGCGATCGGACAGGACGCCGAAATCGCCCCGCGCCTGGGCGGCGATCACGGTGGCAAAGCCCAGGCTGCGGCCGGGAATCGGGAGGTCGGGCGCCTCCGAGGTGATCTGGAGGAAGACGCCGCTGTCGGGCCCGCCCTTGTAGGCCTGGCCGGTCGAGTGCAGGAAGCGCGGCCCGAACTCGGCGCAGGTCGCGACGTGCTTGGCCTCGCGAAGCGCCAGCCGGGTCTCCTGGAGCACCGCCAGATGCTCCGGGTTGCGGGTGACGTAGGCGAGTAGCGCGACGTAGTCGCCGGCCCCGATCCGCCCGGCTTGCGCCTTGATCCAGCTCACCGGGTCGGAGCCGGCGCCGGCCTTGCGCAAGGCGTCGGCATTGGCCGCGTCGGTGTAGAGCGCGAAGGTGTCGTCCTCCGCCACCGGCGTCTCGGCCGGGAGCGCGCCGTCCTTCTCGGCGGCCGAGAACAGTTCGCGGGTCTTGATCTTGCTCGCCTCGACGTCGGGCTGGTCGAACGGGTTGATGCCGAGCACCGCGCCCGCCACCGCCGTCGCGATCTCGAAGCGGAAGAATTCCTGCGGCAGATGCGCCTTCGAAGCGAGGTCGATCCGCACCACCGGGTGGCCGGCCTGTTCCAGGGCCGTCACGGCGGCGTCCTGGCCGGAATCGGGAGCGCCCTCCAGGCGCAGCTGGACGAAGACCCGGTCCTGACCGTAGGCGGCGGGTGCGGCGAGCGGCTCGTTGTCGATCGGGATGAGGCCCTTGCCCTCCTTGCCGGTCGATTCGGCGATGAGCTGCTCGGCCCAGGCGCCGAAGGTGTCGATGCCCTTCGAGGCGATCAGCGTGACCTTGTCGCGGCCCTGTTCGGTTGCCGCCTTGCCCAGCACCAGGCCGAGCTGCACGCCCGGGTTCAGGTCCGGCGGCACGTCGGAGCCGCAGGAGCGCACCATGGTGCGGGCGCTCTCCAGGAACGCCCTCACGTCGAGGCCCATCGCGGCGGCCGGCACCAGGCCGAAGGCCGAGAGCACGGAGTAGCGCCCGCCGATCTGCTTCACGCCGTAGAAGATGCGCCGGAAGCCGTCGTCCTTGGCGGCCTTCTCCATCGCCGAGCCCGGATCGGTCACGGCGACGAAGTGGCGGCCGGCCTTGTCATGCCCGACCACGTCGCGCATCCGGCCGAGGAAGTAATCGCGGAAGACGTTGGGCTCGAGGGTCGAGCCCGATTTCGAGGCGACGATGAACAGCGTGCGCTCGAGGTTCACCGCGGCCTCGACCGCCCGGACCTCGTCCGGATCGGTCGAATCGAGGATGCGCAGGCGCGGGAAGCCGGGCTGCTGTCCGAAGGTCTCAGCCAGAACTTCCGGGCCGAGGCTGGAGCCGCCCATGCCGAGCACCACCGCATCGGTGAAGCCTTCCTGCTTCACCTCAGTCGCGAAGGCGGCGTAGTCGGCGGCCTTCGCCAGCTCGTCCTCGACGATGGTGAGCCAGCCGAGCCACTGCGCCTCGTCGGCGCCGCTCCAGACGCTCGCATCGCGCTGCCACAGGCGGCGCACGAGGCCGTCCTTGCGCCAGGTCTCGATGGCCTTCTTCACCGGCTCGTCGAGGCTGCCGAGCGCCAGCGCCTGCCGGTCGAGGCCATTCCCTAGAAATGTCTGGCGCTTGCCGGCGACGGCACCCAGCAGCTTGTCGGCGGCGTCGACGAAGAGCTGCACGCCCTCCTCGACGAGCTGGCGCGCCACCGCGTCGAGGTCGATGCCGGTCTTGGCGAGATCGGCGAGCACCCGCTCGGCCTCGTCGACGCCCTCTTCCAGGCTCGCCCGTACCGTGCCGTGGTCGCGGAACGCATCCATCGTCGCCGGCGGGATGGTGTTGACGGTGTTGGGGCCGATCAGCTCCTCGACGTAGAGCACGTCGGAATAGGCCTTGTTCTTGACGCCGGTCGAGGCCCAGAGCAGGCGCTGCGGATGGGCGCCCTTGGCGGCGAGCTTGTCCCAGCGGGTGCCGGAGAACAGGCGCTTGTAGCGCCGGTAGGCGAGCTTGGCGTTGGCGATCGCGACCTTGCCCTTGAGGCCTTCGAGCGCCGCCTTGTCGCCACCCGCCGCGACCTTCTCGTCCAGAAGTTTGTCCACCGCCGCGTCGATGCGGCTGATGAAGAAGCTCGCCACGCTGGCGACCCGGGCGACGTCGCCGCCCGCGGCCGCGAAGCGTTCCAGGCCCTCGATATAGGCGTTGGCGACCTGCTCGTAGGCGTCCTGCGCGAAGAGCAGCGTGACGTTGATGTTGATGCCGTCCGCCGTGAGGTCGCGGATCGCCGGGATGCCCTCGGGCGTCGCCGGCACCTTCACCATCAGGTTGTCGCGGGCGACCGCCTTGTGGAGGCGGCGCGCCTCCTCGAGCGTCTCGGCGGTGTTCAGCGCCAGGTAGGGCGACACTTCCAGGCTGACGAAGCCGTCCTGCCCGCCGCTCGCGTCGAAGACCGGGCGCAGCACGTCGGCCGCCGCCTGGATGTCGGCGATGGCCAGACCCTCGTAGAGGTCGATCACCCGCTCGTCGCCCGCCGCCTTGATGGCGTCGTCGTACTCGTCCGAGTGGCCGATCGCCTTCTCGAAGATCGCCGGGTTGGAGGTGACGCCGCGCAGCCCGTCTTCGTCGACCAGGCGTTTGAGCCCGCCCTCCTGAACGAAGCCCCGGGCCACGAAATCGAGCCAGACGGCCTGGTCCTGTTCGGCGTGCAGTTTCTTGAGCGGGTTCATGCCTGGGTCTCCGCGTGGTTGTCGCAGATGTGGACCGCAGGTGGGTTCTGTCCAGAGGGAGAGGTGAGGGAAGCTTGACCGTAGGGTCGAAAAACGGTGCGCCGGATCGAACGTCAGCGCTTCGCGGGCCAGAACGCCGTGATCGCGACCAGCACCCAGCCGACGATCAGGATCATGCCGCCGCTCGGCGCCGCCATCGGGAAGAGCGGCACCTGGAGGAGGGCCCGGACCGACAAATCGCCGGAGAACAGCGCGAGACCGAGCGCGAGCGCGAAGCCGGCGATCCGCACCGGGATCGGATGCGCCCGCCCGCTGCCGGCGAGCAGCGCGAGTCCGAGGAGGGCGGGGGCATGGAACAGCAGGAACTGCGCCGCCGTGGCGAGGCTCGTCGCCCCGGCGATGTGGGCGGCGGCTGCCGAGAGGCCGACGCCGAGCGCGCCGGCGAGGCCGGCGAGCGCGATCAGCATCCGGTCGGCCGGATGCATCACGCTTCCCCGCGCTCGGAGAGAAGCCGGGCGATGCTGGCGCGCAGCTCGGTCACGCCGTCATCGGTGCGGCTCGAGGTCAGGATGATCTCCGGATAGGCCGCCGGCCGCCGGGCGATCGCCGTCCTCGTCGCGTCGAGCCGGGCCTCGATCTCGTGCTTCTTGAGCGCGTCCGATTTCGTCAGCACGATCTGGTAGGAGACCGCGGCCTTGTCGAGACCGTCCAGCACCTCGGCGTCGATCGGCTTGATGCCGTGGCGCGAGTCGATCAGCACGTAGACCCGGGCGAGGTTGGCCCGGCCGCGCAGGTAGTCGTGGATCAGCTCGGTCCAGGCCGCCACCTTCGCCTTCTCGACCGCGGCGTAGCCGTAGCCCGGCATGTCGACGAGGACGAGCTTGCCGCCGCCTATGTCGAAGAAGTTGAGCTGCTGGGTGCGCCCCGGCGTGTGCGAGGTGCGTGCCAGCGCGTTGCGGCCGGTGAGCGCGTTGATCAGGCTCGACTTGCCGACGTTGGAGCGGCCCGCGAAGGCGATCTCGTGCCCCCGCATCGGCGGCAGGATCGCGAGCTTGTCGGCGGCGTAGAAGAAGTCGGCCGAGCCGGCAAAGAGCAGCCGCCCCGCTTCGCGCAGGGCGGCTTCCTTCTCGGCCTCCGTTTGAGGCTCGTGCTGCATCAGCTCTTCGCAGCCTTGGGTGCGCGGGAGAACGTCGAGCGCAGGTTGTCCCACAACTCCACCTTCACCCCGTTGCGCCGCATGATCACGTATTGCTGGATCACCGACAGGGTGTTGTTCCAGGCCCAGTAGATCACCAGGCCGGCGGGGAACGAGCCGAGCATGAAGGTGAAGATGATCGGCATGAAGGTGAAGACCTGGGCCTGGACCGGGTCCGGCGGCGCGGGGTTCATCTTCATCTGCACGAACATCGTCACGCCCATGATGAGCGGCCAGATGCCGAGGTGGAGGAAGTCCGGCGGCGTGTAGGGCAGGAGGCCGAACAGGTTGAACAGCGAGGTCGGGTCCGGCGCCGCGAGGTCGCGGATCCAGCCGAAGAACGGCGCGTGCCGCATCTCGATGGTGACGAACAGCACCTTGTAGAGCGAGAAGAAGACCGGGATCTGCACCAGCACCGGCCAGCAGCCGGCGACCGGGTTGATCTTCTCCTTCTTGTACAGCTCCATCATCGCCTGCTGCTGCTTCACCTTGTCGTCGCCGTAGCGCTCGCGGATCGCCGTCATCTCCGGCTGGACGGCCTTCATCTTGGCCATCGAGACGTAGGAGCGGTTGGCGATCGGCAGGAACAGCAGCTTCAGCAGGAAGGTGACGATCAGGATCGAGACGCCGAAGTTGCCGAAGAGCCGGTAGAAGAAGTCCAGCGCCTTGAACATCGGCTTGGTGATGAAATAGAACCAGCCCCAGTCGATGAGCAGGTCGAAGCGCTTGATGCCAAGCGACTTCTCGTAGCCGTCGATGGTGCCGACCTCCTTGGCGCCGGCGAAGAGGCGCTGCTCCGACGACACGGTGGCGCCGGGGGCGAGCTGCTTGGCCTCGCCGAGGCTGCTCGCCTGGTAGACCTTGGTCGCGCCCTCGTCGCGCTCGGTGAACGAGCCGGTATAGGGCGTCTTCTGGTCGGGAATCGCGGTGGCGGCCCAGTACTTGTCGGTGATGCCGAGGAAACCGCCGGTCACGCCGGTCCAGGACAGGCCGCGGGTGCCCGGGGTGCCGAGGGGGTTCTCCTTGCCGAGCTTGTCGTAGGTGTATTCCTGCAGGCCCTTGTCGCCGAGCACGCCGATCATGCCCTCGTGGAGCACGTAGTAGCCCTGCGTGTGCGGCTTGCCCCAGCGCGAGACGAGGCCGTAGGGCAGGAGGCTGACGGCGTTGGCGCCCTTGTTCTCGACCGTGTCGGCGATCGTGAACATGAACTTGTCGTCGACCGAGATGGTGCGGCGGAAGGTCAGGCCGGCGCCGTTGTCCCAGGTCAGCACCAGGGGCTTCTCGGGCGTGAGCACGTCGCCCTCGGCGGTCCAGAGCGTGTCGCCGCCCGGCAGCGCACCGGCATTCTGTCCCACCCAGCCGAACTCGGCGTAGTACGGGTTGGCCGAGCCGGTCGGCGAGAGCAGCTCGATGCGCGGCGACGAGTTGTCGACGGTCTCGTGGTAGTTCTTCAGCAGCACGTCGTCGATGCGGCCGCCCTTGAGCGCCACCGAGCCGGCGAGCGCCGGAGTGTCGATGCGAACCCGCGGCGAGCGGGCCAGCGCCTCGGCGCGGTTGGCCGCGAGCGCCGGGCTGCCGCCGGGCGCGCCCGGCAGGGTGCCGGGCAGCGGGCTGGCCGGACCGCCCTCGCGCGGGCTCGCCGCCGGGCCGTCCTTCGCCGCCTGCGCCTGCTTGGCGGCCTGCTCCTGCCGCTGGCGCTCCACCTGCGGCGCGCTGACGAAGTAGTTCCAGCCGAGGAGCACTGCCAGCGACAGCACCACGGCGATGATCATGTTCGTCTTGTCGTTACTCATGGACCCGCGACGCCTGCCGCCAAAAGAGCGGGGCCGACGGACGGGCCAAGGCGGCCCGCGCGCATCCGGCCCTCACGACCAACACGACGAGGCGATTCCGGCTTCCCGGGACCGCCTCACGAATTCCGTTTCGGGGGCGCGCCCTGCGGCGCGGCTTCGGTCCCGCCCGGGCCCCGCGTCCCGCCGCGGCCCCGTCCCCCGCTGCGTGCGGGGCGACCGGTGTCCTTCGAGGGATCCCGCGGCGCTTTCGGCTTCGTCACCACGCCGAGGGCCTGCCGGACGTCGTCGACCAGCTGGGCGAAGGACGCCGAGAGGGCGTCGCGCCGGCCGATCAGCACGACGTCGGCGGGCTTGTCCCGCTGCGCCGGCCCGGCCTGCATCGCCGCGATCTGCGCCGCGACCTTGAGGCGGCGGCGGATGCGGTTGCGCTCGGTGGCGTGGCCCTCGCGCTTCGTCACGGTGAAGCCCACGCGCAGGCCGCCCGGCGGTCCATCGTCCCGCAGGCGGCCCTGCGCCGTCAGGCGCTCGGTATGGAAACGGCGGCCCTTGGCCGCCGCCAGATAGTCCGGGCGCCGGGTGATCCGGCCGACCGGCGGTTCACCGCCGGGCATCGCGGCGCGCTCGGGCACCGCGGGATGCCCTTACGCCGACAGGCGCTTGCGGCCGCGGGCGCGGCGGGCGGCGATGACCTTGCGGCCGCCGACGGTGGCCATGCGGGCACGGAAGCCGTGGCGGCGCTTGCGCACGAGCTTGGACGGTTGATAGGTTCTCTTCACGGCATGTCTCCGAAGGCCGGGGCCGGCCGCGCCTGTGGCGCCGCCGAGGCCCTCGTGGTCCAGAATGTCTCGACGAAAGCGAACCGCGCCCGAATGGGGCGCGGTCACGTCGCGCCGGTGTATGGCGGAATGGCCCCTGCGAGTCAATCGCGTTAAGGATCCGCCCGGGGCCCGGCAAGGACCGCCGGACCATCGTTTTTCAAGGGAGATGCCGATGTTCGACGAGGCCGAGCGCGGGACGCGGCCGCGCAACGTCCACGAGATCGGTCAGGACCTCTCGGTCCTGTCGGTCTCCGACCTCGACGAGCGGATCGAGGCCCTGCGCCGGGAGATCGCCCGGCTCGAGGAGGATCGCCGCCGCAAGCAGGCCTCGCAGGAAGCGGCGCGGGCGGCATTCAAGTTCTGAGGCCGTCCCGGTCCCGGAGCGGGACGTGTCCGGGCGCGGCCGTTCCGGATCGGGACGGCGGGGCGGGATCGGAGAGGCCCGGCACCGATCGCATTCGTCGGCGCGCGCGGCCGGGGCACTCATGATGCGCGGTCCACGCTCCAACTCGGTCTAACGGGGCTTTCGTCCCGGCGATGCCGCCGCGGACGCAGGCTGGCCGGCGACGGAAAGAGGTGCGGGTTCCTCCCTCACCGCCCGTAGGGAGAGGGGAACCCGCGTCTTTCCTTTCACGGGCCGCCTTGCCTCTCCGGGGGAGGGGAGGTGCCCGATCTCGAATCCGTCGGTTCGTCCGGTCCGATTCCCTGCCGTCGCCCCGCCATCCCCTTGCCGCCCCGCCGCTTCCCCGGCGAACGACCGACAGCGTTAACCATTTTTTAAGCCTTCCGGGCGATAACCAAGCCGGTCCAGCTTTCTGGATGTCGAGTGGTTTTTCTGTCCACTCTGTTTGATGCCTCCCTGTACGACTCTTTCGCCGCCCCACCGGGGCGGCTTTCTTTTTTTCCGCTCCGATTTCTCCACAGCTCCGGGATCGTCCGTCCCCCGGCCGCGTTGACGTTAAGGTTAACTTTTCGTTGACGGCGCGCCGCTCGCCCGATGGCGCTATCGTTGCGCCAGTCAGCCCGAGCGCACCGTGAATGTCCCGTATCGAGGCGGGACCGGCGTCGCGGTGGCACAGGAGGGATCATGGGCGTGATGGACGTGATGTTTCGGGACGAGCAGCCCACCGTGCGGTTCGGCGAGACCTTCGTGGCCTCCGAGAGCTTCAAGCTGCTGTTCCGCGAGGGCATGACCCTCGTCGAGGAGACCGCGGCCTATCTCGACGGGCCCGGCCGGGACGAATCGCGCCTGCTCGCCCGCCACGCCGCCCTGACCTATGCCAGCGAGAGCATGCGGCTCACCACCCGGCTGATGCAGATCGCGTCCTGGCTCCTGGTGCAGCGCGCGGTCTCCGAGGGCGAGCTGAGCCTGAGCGAGGCCGCCGAGGAGAAGACCCGGGTCCGCCTCACCACCGCGGAGACGAACGAGGCCGCCCCGGTCCTCGTCGCCGAGCTGCCGCTGTCGCTCCAGGCCCTGATCGGCCAGTCGAAGCGGCTGCATGCCCGTATCCTGCACCTCGACCGGCTGATCTCCGACGACCGTCCGACCCCCGAGCCGCGGGTGAGCCCGGTCTTCGCCCAGCACGACATGCTGCGCGTCGCCTTCGGCTGACACCGGCGTCGCACCTGACAGATCGCATCACCGGCCTGTCCCGACGGGGCAGGCCGGTGATGCGTGTCGCATCGGGCGGGGAGGGTGGTTCCGCGCGCTCGGCGGCGGTTGCGCAGGAGAGGCAGGCACGAAAAAAGCCCCGGCCGTGAGGCCGGGGCTTTTTTCGCGCGAAGCAGCGGCCCTGAGGCGTACTTCCTGGGGCTTACTTCTTGCTGAACGAGATGCCGGCGAAGCGCGAGTTGAAGCGCGAGAGGCGGCCGCCGCGATCCATGAGCTTCTGCTCGCCGCCGGTCCAGGCCGGGTGCGTGCTCGGATCGATGTCGAGGTTCAGGGTGTCGCCCTCCTTGCCGTAGGTGGAGCGGGTCATGAACGAGCTGCCGTCGGTCAGCACCACCTTGATGAAGTGGTAATCCGGGTGCTCGGTCGCCGTGCGGGCCACCTTGGGGGTCGCGACCGACTTGCCGGCGGGGACCGCCTGCTTGGCGGCGGGGGCTGCTTGCTTTGCCATGACGAATTCCTAAAGAGTGCGACCCGCGCCGAACGCTCCGCTTCGGGCCGCGGCCATTGATCGCGCGTAATCGGATGAGCGGCGGCCTATACCTCACCTCCGTGCGCCAAACAAGCGCCGGCACCCGGACAGCACGACACCCGCACATGGCACGCTAGATGGCACGATCCCCTGCACGACCCGAGACGGCCCGTCCCCGCGCCGCCCTGGGGGCGTTGAAGCCCCTCTTTCCCTTCGCGGCGCGCTACAAGGGCCGGATCGCCGCGGCGATCGTCGCGCTCGTGGCCGCCTCCGGCGCGACCCTGGTGGTGCCGATCGCGGTGCGGCGGGTGGTCGATCTCGGCTTCGTGCACCACGTGCCGGGCGTGGGCGAGGTCGGGATGATCGACGCCTATTTCGGCGGGCTGATCGGCGTGGTGGCGGTGCTCGCGGTGGCGAGCGCGGCCCGCTACTACTGCGTCGTCACGCTGGGCGAGCGGGTGGTGGCGGATCTGCGCGCCGCGGTGTTCGCGCGCCTCACCACCCTCGATCCCGCCTTCTTCGATCGGGCGCGCAGCGGCGAGCTGGTGTCGCGCCTCACCGCGGATGCCGCGCAGGTGAAGTCGGTCTTCGGCGTCTCGCTCTCGATCCTCCTGCGCAACCTCTTCCTGTTCGCCGGCGCGATCGGCATGATGGTATGGACGAGCCCGCGGCTCTCGGTGCTGGTGCTCGCCGCGATCCCGCTGATCGTCTTCCCGCTGATTCTCTCGGGCCGCGGCGTGCGGCGGCGCTCGCGGGCCGCGCAGGACCGGCTCGCCGACGCCTCGGCCTTCGCCACCGAGGCGGTGGGCGCGGTGCGCACCATGCAGGCCTTCGGCATGGCGTCGGCCACCGCGCGGCGCTTCGCCGCCGCCTCCGAGGAGGCGTTCCTGGCCTCCCGCGCCTCCGCGCGGGCGCGGGCGCTCCTCACCGGCGTCGCCATCTTCCTGATCTCGGCCAGCGTCGTCGGGGTGCTGTGGTACGGCGCGCAAGGGGTCGCCGCCGGCACGCTCTCGGCCGGCCAACTGTCGCAGTTCGTGCTCTACGCGGTGTTCGGCGCCAGCGCGCTCGGTCAGCTCTCCGAGGTCTACGGCGAATTGACCCTCGCGGCCGGCGCCGCCGAGCGCCTCGCCGAGATCCTCGACACCGTGCCGGCGATCGGCGCTCCCGACCGGCCTCGCGCCCTGCCGGCCCCGCCGCGCGGCGAGATCGCCTTCGAGCGGGTGCGCTTCCATTATCCGACCCGGCCCGAGCTGCCGGCCCTGCACGACCTCAGCTTCACGGTGGCGCCGGGCGAGCGCGTCGCCCTTGTCGGCCCCTCGGGCGCGGGCAAGAGCACGGTGCTGCAGCTGCTGCTGCGCTTCTACGACCCGGAATCCGGCACCGTGCGGGTGGACGGCGTGCCGGCCGACGCGGCCGAGCCCGAGGCCCTGCGTGCCCGCATGGCCCTGGTGCCGCAGGACCCGACCGTGTTCAGCGGCAGCATCCTCGACAACATCCGGTACGGCCGGCCCGAGGCCAGCGAGGCCGAGGTCGAGCACGCCGCCGCGCAGGCCCATGCCGACGGCTTCATTCGCGCCCTGCCGCAGGGCTACGCCACCCTCGTGGGCGAGCGCGGCGTCACGCTGTCGGGCGGCCAGCGCCAGCGCATCGCGATCGCGCGGGCGATCCTCAAGGACGCCCCGATCCTGCTCCTCGACGAGGCGACCTCCGCGCTCGACGCCGAGAGCGAGCGGGCGGTGCAGGCCGCCCTCGACGTGCTGATGAAGGACCGGACGACGCTGGTCATCGCCCACCGCCTCGCCACCATCCGGGCCGCCGACCGCATTCTGGTGATGGAGGACGGCCGCATCGCCGAGCAGGGTACCCACGACGCGCTGCTGTCTCGCGGCGGGCTCTACGCCCAGCTGGCGGCGCTGCAATTTGGGGCCGGGGCGGACCTGTCCGGGGAGCGGCAGGTCGCGGAGGTGTAGACCCGCGCAAGGGAGGAATCGCGCGCTCTTCCCACGAACGGCATGACCCCCCCGCGACAGTCCGGGTCCGTCCGAGCGGAACCCGGAATGTCGCGGAGGGGGAAGGAACGAAGCGGGGTGCGTTCCGCTCTCTTCCGAGCGTCCTGCGTTTCCGGATCCCGGGCTCCGCTTCGCGGCCCCGGGATGACCCGGAGCGCGGCAGGAGCGCTCGGTGGGGATTTGAAACCTCAGCGCTCCGTCAGCTTCATCTCGATCCGGCGGTTGCGCGCATAGGCCTCCTCGCTCGTCCCGGATTCGAGAGGCTGGAACTCGCCGAAGGCGCCGGCGAGCAGCCGCTGGGGCGGGATGCCCTTGCCCACGAGGTACTGCACCACCGCGATGGCGCGGGCGGCCGACAACGCCCAGTTCGACGGGAATTGCGGGGAGTTGATCGGTCGCGCGTCGGTGTGCCCGTCGACCCGCAGCACCCACGGGATGTCGGCCGGGATCTGGCGGTTGAGTTCCAGGATGGCGCTGGCGATCCGGTCGATCTCCGGGCCGGCCTCGGGCTTCAGCACCGCCTGGCCGGCGGAGAACAGCACCTCGGATTGCAGCACGAAGCGGTCGCCGACGATGCGGATGTCGGGGCGGTTGCCGAGGATCTGGCGCAGGCGCCCGAAGAAGTCGGAGCGGTAGCGCGCCAGTTCCTGCACCCGCTGCGCCAGCGCCACGTTGAGCCGGCTGCCGAGGTCGGCGATGCGGGCCTGGCTCTCGCGGTCGCGGGTCTCGGAGGCGGCGAGCGCGTCCTCGAGGGCGGCGAGCTGCTGGCGCATCGCCGAGATCTGCTGGGTGAGGAGGTCGACCTGGCTCAGCGCCCGGGCGCTGGTGCCCTTCTCGGCGTCGAGCTGACGGCCGAGCTCCGCCGCCTTGCCCTCGGCGCCCTGGCCGCTGGCCAGCAGCCCCTGGAGGCGCTTCCTCTCGGCTTCCGATCCCGACAGGTTCGCCCGCAGGGAGGCCGCGCTCTCCTCCAGCGCCCGCTTGCCCGAGCGCTCCAGCGCCAGGAGGTCGGTGAGTTCCGAGATCTGGCGGTTCAACCGCTCCAGCACCGTGTCACGGCCCGACAATTCCTGCGACAGGAAGAACTGGCCGGTGACGAAGATGGTCAGCAGGAAGACGACCGAGAGCAGCAGCGTCGTCAGGGCGTCGACGTAGCCGGGCCAGACGTTGAGGGCGCGGTCGCGCCGGACGAGGCGGCCGGCCATCAGGCGGGGTCTCCGGCGCTCACTCCACCTTCTCCCGGGCGAGGCGGTCGAGCACCTGCTTCAGCTCGCGCTCGCGGTTGGCCTGGGCCTCGACCCAGTCGCGGATCATCTGCTGCTCGGCCCGCATGTGCTGGACGAGGCCCTGGATGCCCTCGGCGAGGTTGGCCATCGCCTGGGTGCTCGCCCGGCTGTGGGCGGTGCCGTCGCCGACCAGCGTGCCGAGCCGCGTCATCGCGTCGGCGACCTCCTTCAGGGCGGTCTCGCTCCTCTGGTCGCGGGGCGCGGGCTCGGGCGGGCGCGGGGCGGTGCCGGCGAGGGCGGCCGCTGCCGCCGGTACCGTCACGGGGACCGGCACCGGCGCGGGCGCCGGCCCGGCGGCGGTGACGAGCCAGTCCTCCAGCTCGTTGTAGAACCGGGTATGGGCCTGGCCCGCCTGGAGGTCGAGGAAGCCGATCACCAGCGAGCCGGCAAGGCCGAACAGCGAGGCCGAGAAGGCGAGGCCGATCCCCGACAGCGGTACCGCGAGCCCGCTCTTGAGCTCGTCGAACATCACCGCGGCGTCGCCCCCGCCCGCCCGCATCGAGCGGATCACGCCGCCCACTGCCGAAAGGGTGTCGATCAAACCCCAGAAGGTGCCGAGCAGGCCGAGCAGGATCAGGAGCCCGCCGACGTAGCGCAGGATCTCGCGCCCCTCGTCGAGGCGCGAGGCCACCGTGTCGAGGAGCGGCTGGAACTGTCCTTGCGGGTGGGGCCGTCCGTCCTTCGCCTCCCGCAGGGCCGGCGCCAGGGCGGCGAGCACCCGGGGGGTGCCCGGATCGGGCCCGCCCGTCGCCGTGCGGTTGGCGAAGCGCACCTCGCGGAAGAGCCGCTGCACCTGCCCGAAGGCCATCACGATGGCGATCAGCGTCGCGCCGAGGATCAGGCCGTTGAGGCCCGGATTGGCCATGAAGGCCGGGACGATCTGGCGGTACAGCACGAAGGCCAGGAACCCGGCCAGGACCAGGAAGACCACCATGCGGATGAGATAGATCCGCGGCGAGGTCAGGGGAGGGGACGCAGCGCTCGCCGCCATCGCGGGCCGTACTCACTGTGGCGGACGGGGCCCGATCGCGCCGCGCCCGGGATGCCGGGTCGCCGCCGACCTCGAGAATTCCCTCAAGGCAGCGGCGCCGTCACTGTGCCGGGTGCCGCCGGGGCGATCAAGCCGGCGCCGGACTTGTCCTGCCCCGGTCGCATCGTCCGAAAGTGCTTAGTCCCAGTGCCGCGGCCAGGTTTCCTCGAGATGCGGCCCGAGGCGCACCGGGCTCACCCGCCGGGCAAGACCGGTGGCATCGTCGGTCTCGACCGCGATGCCGCAGAGCGTGCCCTCGCCGGTCGCGGCTTCGAGCCGGCTGCCGGGGGTCTTCTGCAGGAAGCGGCGCACCGGCTCGTCCTTCTGCATGCCGAGCACCGAATCGTAGTCGCCGCACATGCCGACATCCGACATGTAGGCGGTGCCGCCCGGCAGGATGCGGTGGTCGGCGGTCGGGACATGGGTGTGGGTGCCGACGACCAGGCTCGCCCGCCCGTCGAGGAACCAGCCGAAGGCTTCCTTCTCGCTCGTCGCCTCGGCATGGACGTCGACGATCACCGCGTCGGCGGCGTCGCGCAGCGGGCAGGCCGACAATTCGCGCTCGGCCGCCGCGAAGGGATCGTCGAGGGGGTCGAGGAAGATCCGCCCCATCACGTTGACGACGAGGACCCGGGCACCGCTCTGCGTCTCGACCACCGTGGCGCCGCGGCCGGGCGTGCCGGGCGGGTAGTTGGCCGGTCGCACCAGCCGCGGCTGGCGGGCGATGAACACCATTGCCTCGCGCTGATCGAAGGAATGGTTGCCGAGCGTCACCGCGTCCGCCCCGGCATTGATCAGCTCGTCGCAGATGCTCTCGGTGATGCCGAAGCCGCCGGCGGCGTTCTCGCCGTTGATCACCACGCAATCGAGGCGCCAGCGCTCGCGCAGGGCCGGCAGACGCTCGCTCACCGCGAGCCGGCCGGGCCGGCCGACGACGTCGCCGAGGAAGAGAAGGCGCATGGCGGTGTTCAGTCTCCGGTGGGGTGGATCAGGCCCGCCTCGGTGACGATGCCGTCGAGGGCCCGGTCGTACGGGCCGTCCGGTACGACGGGGATCTCCTGGGCCGAGAAGGCGATGCCGATGGCGAGCGCGCGCTCGCGCGCGTCGAGGCGGGCGAGCGCCCGGTCGTAATAGCCCTTGCCGTACCCGATGCGGTGGCCGCGCCGGTCGAAGGCGGCGAGCGGCACCAGCAGCGCGCGGGGATCGACCGCCGGCGCGTCCGGCCCGGGCTCGCTCAGGCCGAAGCCGCCGTGGCTCAGCGCGTCGCCCTCGGCCGCGAGACGGAACACCAGGCCGTCGGGCGTCACCTGCGGCAGCGCCACCGCCTGGCCGCGGGCCCGCAGAGCCGCGATCAGCGGCCGCACGTCGACCTCGCTGCGGATCGGCCAGTAGGCCGACACCACCTCGGCGCGGGCGATATCCGGGAGGGAGAGGACGATCTCGGCGATGCGACGGGAGGCGGCGTTTCGCGCCTCGACCGTCAGCCCGTCCCGCCGCGCCAAGGCCGCCTTGCGCAAGGTCGCCTTCGAGGAATCGGGGGAAGCGTCGATCGTCATCAGTATCCAGCGCGGGGCCACGAGAGCCGTTGGAGAATCGATCCCGGGAAACCTACGAAGTAGGTGGGCGCCGTTATGCCCCGGTCCACGGACCAGGGCAGTGACAGCTCCCGAGGGAGTCGATAAGGCCCCGGGGAATGTGTCTCCTGACGAGAGCCGCAGCCCCGCCGACCTCATGTAGCGCCGCGACGCCCGTTGCGAAAGGGGGCGGTCCGGGGGATTTGGAGGCAGGCGCGGGCGTGGAACCTCCCCGGAGCCGCCCGCCCGTCCACCATCTCCGCCACGGATCGCACTACGGATCGCACCGCCATGAGCTTCAAGGCCCTCCTCGCCCCCGTCTTCGTCCAGGTCCTGTTGACCTTCGTCCTCCTGTTCTGGACCGGGCGGGTGCGCTTCGCGGCGGCGCGGGCGGGGGCCGTACAGGTGAAGGACGTCTCGCTCGGCGAGCGGACCTGGCCGGCGCCGGTGCAGCAGGTCTCGAACGCCTTCGCCAACCAGTTCGAGCTGCCGGTTCTGTTCTACGTCGTCGTCGGGCTCGCGCTGGCGACCCGGCAGACCGACACGCTGTTTATCGGCCTCGCCTGGCTGTTCGTGCTGACCCGGATCGTGCATGCCGGCATCTACGCCACCAGCAACGTGGTGATCCGGCGCTTCCAGGCCTTTCTCGCCGGGGCGCTCGTGCTGCTGGCGATGTGGTTCGTCCTCGCTCTCAAGATCCTGCTCGCCTGACGGCGGGATCCTGCTCGCCTGATTGCCCGGAAACGGGCGGCGGGGCGATGCGCCTCCTCGCCTTGGCGGCGCGAGGAGGCTAAGGGGGCGGCTTCAGTAGCGCGGGGCCCGCGGCGGCGGGTTGCCGTATTCGAGCTGCGTCTTGGCGTCGTAGGGCCGGGGCGGCGGCGGGGTCAGGTCGACGGCCGGCGCCGCCGGGGCGGTGGCGCAGGCGCCGGCCGACAGCGCGATCAACGCGGCCAGACTCACGGCGAGGGCGGACGGAATGGGACGACGGATCATGCGGGCGGTACTCCGGTCTTCGGGAACGAACGGCCAAGGTGTCGGGACCGTCCGGGCCGAAAGCTTGGCCGTGTTGCGCCGGTCCCGCGGCACGACCGTGGCGGTTTCGCGATGACCCCCGGCGCCCGCCTCTCCGCCGCCATCGAGGTCCTGGCCGACATCGCCGAGCGTCGCCGCCCGGTCGCCGACGCCCTCAAGGATTGGGGCCTCGCCCACCGCTTCGCCGGCTCCGGCGACCGCGCCACCATCGCCACCCTGGTCTACGACGCCCTGCGCCGCCGCGCCTCCGCGGCCTGGATCATGGGCGAGGACTCTCCCCGCGCCGTGCTGATCGGCTCGCTGCGCCTCCAGCGCGGCCTCGCCGCCCAGACCATCGCCGACCTCTTCACCGGCGAGCGCTTCGCCCCCGCCCCGCTGACCGAGGCCGAGCGGCACCGGCTCGAGACCGGCACCCTGGCGGAGGCGCCGGTCCACGTCGCCGGCGACGTGCCGGAATGGATCGTGCCGTCGCTGGCGGCGGCCTTGGGCGACGACCTCCTGCCCGAGTTGCGGGCGCTCGCCCGCCGGGCGCCCCTCGACATCCGGGTCAACACCCTGAAGGCGAACCGGGACACGACCCGGGAGGCGCTCGCCCATCTCGACGCGGAGCCGACGCCGCTGGCGCCCGACGGCTTGCGGGTGCCGCTCGGCGAGGACGGGCGCGGCCCGGCTTTGCATGTCGAGCCGGAATTCCTCGACGGCTGGTTCGAGATCCAGGACGAGGGCTCGCAGCTCGCCGCGCGGCTCTCGGGCGCGAGGCCCGGCATGACGGTGATCGATCTCTGCGCCGGCGGCGGCGGCAAGACCCTGGCCCTCGCCGCCCTGATGAGGAACGAGGGAAGGCTGATCGCCACCGACGGCGATCCGCGCCGCCTCGCGCCGATCCACGAGCGCCTGCGCCGGGCGGGGGCGACGGCGGAGATCCGCACGCCGCGCGGCGGCAAGGGCCGTCCCGACGTGATGGCCGACCTCGACGGCACCGCCGACCTCGTCCTCGTCGACGCGCCCTGCACCGGCGCGGGCACCTGGCGGCGCAACCCGGACGCGAAGTGGCGCCTGCGCACCGGCAGCCTCGCGACCCGGGTCGCCGAGCAGGAGGCGGTGCTCGACCGCGCGGCACGCCTGGTCCGCCCGGGCGGACGGATCGTCTACGTCACCTGCTCGCTCCTGCCGGAGGAGAACGACGCGGCGGTGGCCGGGCTGGCGGCGCGGCGCGACGACGTCGCCCTCCGCCCTCTCGACCTGCCGCCGGACCTCGCCGAGCGGGTGCGCCGCACCGCCCACGGCATCCAGATGAGTCCGGAGCGGACCGGCACCGACGGCTTCTATGTCGCCCTCCTGGAACGCGGGCCCGGCTAAGCAGATTTCGCCGAAGTGGTTACCGGTTCGGCGCCGAAAATCTGCGGCAAAACAAGAATCTAAGCGGGCGAAGCGTTGGCCTGCCAACGCAAGTCCGCTTGGTTCCGACGATCACGCTCGGGACTCTCCGTCCCGGCCGGTATTTTTCTGCCGTGCATCCGCGGCAGCTTGGCGTATGCCAAGTGGACGAGGGGTCACCCCGGCCGGCACGCCTTCCCGCGTCGTCGGGTCTTCGAGAGTGTCGGACGGTCGGCATGCTGCTGCATCGCAGGACGTTGCTCACGGGAGCGGCCGCCCTCGCCGTCGCGCCGGAGGCCGTGGCGCAAGGAATCGGGGCAGCGGGGACCGCCGCTCCGGGGGCCATCGCCCAGCCCGCCGTCCCGCCGGCCGGTGGGGCGGGCCTCGTCGGGCATGACGCGCCGCCGCAGGCCGCGCCGGGCTCCGCCCTCGAGGTGCTGCGCCTCTGGCCCGGCACGCCGCCGGGGGGAGGGGGGCCGAACCCCGAGGGCCCGCGCTTCGACGAGAGCCGCGAGGGCGTGGTCACCGGCGTCGCCGAGCCCTGCCTGCTGGTGATGCGCCCGGCCAAGCCCACCGGAAGCGCGATGGTGATCGCCGCCGGCGGCGGCTACCGCCGCATCGATCTCGGCCACGAGGCGGTGCCGGTCGGTCTCTGGCTCAACGGCCTCGGCGTCACCGCCTTCGCGCTGGTCTACCGCCTCCCCGGCGAGGGCTGGGCCGCGGGCGCCGACGCGCCGATCCAGGACGCCCTGCGGGCGGTGCGGCTCGCCCGTGCCCGGGCCCGCCGCTACGGCTACGAGCCGAACCGGATCGGGGTAATGGGTTTCTCCGCCGGCGGCCACCTGATGGGCTCGGCCAGCACCCGCTTCGCCTCGCCGCTCTATCGGCCGGTGGACGAGGACGACGCGCTCTCGGCCCGGCCCGACGTCGCGGCACTGATCTACCCGGTCATCACCCTCAAGCCCCCCTTCGACCGCACGTCGAGCCGTCGCGTCCTCGTCGGCGACAGCCCGACCCGCGTCGCCACCGACGCCTATTCGGTCGAGACCCACGTCCCGCCCGAATCACCCCCGACCTTCCTCGCCCAGGCCGCCGACGACCCGATCGCGGTCGTCGACAATTCCCTGCTGATGTTCTCCGCGCTCAGGGCCGTCGAGGTGCCGGTGGAGATGCACCTGTTCGAGCGCGGCGGCCACGGCTTCAATCTCGGCGTGCCGGGTTCGCCGGCCGCCGCCTGGCCCGGCTTGTTCGCCACCTGGGCACGGCGGCGGGGATTCATCCGGGCGTGAGAAACCGGGTTTTCGAACTCGGGCGATCTATCAGGCGTGTCCTCACCATACCGTCGACTCCAATCCCGATTGACACGGCGTCCGGCCGCGCCGCATCATCCGGCCCGTGAGCGAACTTCCCCCCGACCCGAACCTGTCCGCCCCCCTCGGCCACCTGGAGGGCGATGCCCCGCCGGCCCCCGACTGGTTCCGGGACGCGGTCGCGGTCGCGCCGGAGGTCGGGCGCGTCACGGTCAAGGGGGCCGGCATCGAGACCTTCGCCTGGGGTGAGCGCGGCCGTCCGGGGCTGCTGCTGCTCCACGGCAACGGGGCGCATGCGGGCTGGTGGCGCTTCATCGCCCCGTTCCTCGCAGGCCACTATCGCGTCGCGGCCCCGTCCTGGTCGGGCATGGGCGGATCGGACTGGCGCGAGACCTACGACCTCGACACCTTCGCCGACGAGATCGAGGCCGTAGCGACCGAGGCCGGCCTGTTCGCGGCGGGCCCGCCGGTGATGGTCGGCCATTCCTTCGGCTGCTTCCCGATGCTGACCGAGGCGGGGCGCGAGGCCGGCCGCTGGCGCGGGGCGGTGATCGTCGATCCGCCGATCTTTTCCCCCGAGCGCCGCACCGGGCGCCGGCGCGAGGACGGGCGCTTCGCGCCGCACCGGATCTACCCGACCCTGGAGGCGGCGCTCGCCCGGTTCCGCTTCGCACCGATGCAGCCCTGCGAGACGCTCTACGTCGCCGATCTCATCGCGCGGGAATCGTTGAAGGAGGTCGCGGGCGGCTGGAGCTGGCGCTTCGACCCCTCGCTCTGGGCCCGCCTCGTCCTGCCCGATCGGGCCGCGATGGTGCGGGACGCCCGCTGCCCGCTCGCCCTCGTCACCGGCGACCGGTCGGACCTGATGCGGCCGGCGGACGCGGCCTATGTCCAGGGCCTGCTGCCGCCGGGCTCGCCCCGGATCGACCTGCCGGAGGCCTATCACCACGTCATGGTTGACCAGCCGCTCGCCTTCGTGGCCGCCCTGCGCGCCCTGCTGGCGGCTTGGCCGTCATGACAACTCGGCTCTCATGGAAAAAAGGGCGGCCCCGCCCGGGGCCGCCCTCTCGAATCTCGGTGCGGGACGCGGTGCGCGTCAGAAGCAGCGGCGCACCTTGCGCACCACCACCCGGCCGAAGGGCCCCCGGGTCCGGGTCACCTTGACCACGCAGCGGGGACCGCGACGGACCACCCGGCGGGTGACGTACTGCGCCTGATCGACCGAGGCCGCGGGCGCGACGGTGCCGCCGGGGACGACCGGCATGGCCGAGGCGGGCGCCAGGCTCAGGCCGGTGGCGAGGGTGGCGGCGATCCCGAGGACGATGGCTCGCATGGCGAGGCTCCTTGTCTGGTGGGTTGGGGGCGTCTCCCTCACCGTTAGCGCATGAACGTCCGGTTAATGCCGTGGACGCACCGTGGCCCCGCCATCGCGACGCGTTGCGTGCGGGGCGGCCCTCGTCTAACTCATCGTCCCATGACGACCGAGCACGACAAGATCCTCATCATCGACTTCGGCAGCCAGGTGACCCAGCTCATCGCCCGACGGGTGCGTGAGGAGGGCGTCTACTCCGAGATCGTCCCGTTCCAGGCGGCCGAGGCGGCCTTCGCGGCGATGAAGCCCAAGGCGGTGATCCTGTCGGGCGGACCGGAATCGGTCACGGTCGAGTCCTCGCCGCGGGCGCCGCAAGGCGTGTTCGAGGCCGGCGTGCCGGTGCTCGGCATCTGCTACGGCGAGCAGACCATGGCGGCCCAGCTCGGCGGCGAGGTCGAGGGCGGGCACCACGCCGAGTTCGGCCGGGCCGAGGTCGAGATCATCGCCGACAGCGCGCTCTTCCGCGGCGTCTGGCATGTCGGCGAAAAATATCCCGTCTGGATGAGCCACGGCGACCGGGTGACGAAGCTGCCCGACGGCTTCACCACCGTGGCGATCTCGCCCAACGCTCCCTTCGCGGCGGTGGCCGACGAGGCCCGCCGATTCTACGCGGTGCAGTTCCACCCCGAGGTCGCCCACACCCCCCACGGCGCGCTCCTCATCCGCAACTTCGTGCGCGACATCGCCGGCTGCACCGGCGACTGGTCGATGGCCGCCTTCCGCGAGGAGGCGATCGAGCGGATCCGCGCCCAGGTCGGCGGCGCCAAGGTCCTGTGCGGCCTCTCGGGCGGCGTCGATTCGGCGGTGGCCGCGGTGCTGATCCACGAGGCGATCGGCGATCAGGTCACCTGCGTCTTCGTCGATCACGGCCTGCTGCGCCAGGGCGAGGCCGAGGAGGTGGTGCGCCTGTTCCGCGACCACTACAACATCCCGCTCGTCCACGTCGAAGCCTCCGATCTGTTCCTCGGCGAGCTCGCCGGGGTCACCGACCCGGAGGTGAAGCGCAAGACGATCGGCCGCCTGTTCATCGACGTGTTCGAGGCCGAGGCCAAGAAGATCGGCGGTGCCGACTTCCTGGCGCAAGGGACGCTCTACCCGGACGTGATCGAGAGCGTGTCGTTCACCGGCGGTCCGTCGGTGACGATCAAGAGCCACCACAATGTCGGCGGCCTGCCCGCCCGCATGAACATGAAGCTCGTCGAGCCCCTGCGCGAGCTGTTCAAGGACGAGGTCCGGGTGCTCGGCCGCGAGCTCGGCCTGCCCGAGGCCTTCGTCGGCCGCCATCCCTTCCCCGGACCCGGCCTCGCCATCCGCTGCCCCGGCGAGATCACGGGCGAGAAGCTCGACGCGCTGCGCAAGGCCGACGCGATCTACCTCGAGGAGATCCGCAAGGCCGGGCTCTACGACACGATCTGGCAGGCCTTCGCGGTGATCCTGCCGGTCAAGACCGTCGGCGTGATGGGCGATGGGCGTACCTACGACCACGTCTGCGCCTTGCGCGCCGTCACCTCGGTCGACGGCATGACGGCGGATTTCTATCCCTTCGACATGGCGTTCCTGGGCCGCGTCGCGACCCGGATCATCAACGAGGTCAAGGGCATCAACCGGGTCACCTACGACATCACGTCGAAGCCCCCCGGCACGATCGAGTGGGAGTGATACGAAATCCGGAGCTGGCGCCCCGGTCTCGTATCAGGATCCCGCGCGGTGGAGCTGTCGCCCCTCTGCATCTGAGTGAAGCCGGTTTCCGCATCGCGACGCGAGCGATCGGAAGCCCTACGACCCAATGTCCGTGCCGATTCAAGCCGGACAGCCCGAGGTTCCGTCGCGGCGGCATGACCTTTCGTCCAGGCAGAACTTGCCGGGACCAGTAGGGTTAGGCCGATAAAGTGACTCAACGCTCGCGGATGAATCCCCTAATCTGTCGCATCGGTGTCGCGGGCAACGGAGCCCGGACCGGCGCGACGGAGCGTGCGACGATGTGGAGCGAGGCGAGCGCGGCGATGGCGGTCCAGACCGACGAGCCGATGACGGCCCCCGCCCTCCACGATGCCTATTGTACCCTCGTCTGGGGCGCGGCGGACCAGGCCCTGTGTCTCCTCGATACGGACGGGCGGGTCGCGGCCTGGAATCCCGGCGCCGAACGGCTCACCGGCTATCCGGCGGCGGAGGTCCTCGGCCGCGTCTTCGCGTATGGCGACGGGCCGGCCGGGGAGAGCGCCGCCGCCCTCGCGACGGCCCGCGAGAGCGGGCGCTACGAGACCGAGGGCTGGTGGCCGCGGCGCGACGGCAGCCGGTTCCGGGCCCACACCGTCATCGTGGCGATCCGCGACGGAGCGCGCCTCTCCGGCTACGCGCAGCTCATCCGCGAGGTGCCGGCCCGCAGCGAGCGCAGCGGCGAGATCGAGGCGGTGGCCCTGATCCTCGACCTCGCCCTCTCGACCATGTCGCAGGGCCTGTGCCTGTTCGATGCCGACCGCAAGGTGCGCCTGCTCAACCAGCGCTTCCACGAGATGTTTCCCGCCCCCGGGCGGGATCTCGTCGGCGCCCCGATCGAGGCGATCTGGGCGCTCGCCTTCGGCGGGCCCGAGGCCGGCCTCTGGGAGGGCGCCGCCCTGCTCGCCGGGCACCGGGGCTCGTTCGGCAACGGCGAAACCGTCGTGATGGCGACCTCCGACGACCGGGCGATCGCGCTCGTAAGGCGGGAGGTTCCGGGCGGGGCGTTCGTCGTCACCTTCGAGGACGTGACGCGCCAGCGCCGGGCCGAGGAGGAGATCAGCCGGCTCGCCCACCACGACGCCCTGACCGGCCTGCCCAACCGGGCGATGCTGTGGCGGCGCTTGGCGGAGAGCGCCGCCGACGGCGCCCTGCCGGCGGGCACGGCGCTGCTCTTCCTCGACCTCGACGGCTTCAAGGCGGTCAACGACGAGCTCGGGCACCAGGCCGGCGACGCGCTCCTGCAGCAACTGGCCGACCGGCTGCGGGCGGCCCTTCCGGAGCCGGGCCTCGCCGCCCGGTTCGGCGGCGACGAGTTCGCGCTGCTCCTGCCCGGGGGGGCGGGCGAATTGGCGGTGCCGCTGGCCGAGCGGCTGCTGCTCGAGCTCGGCCGCCCCTACGACATCGAGGGCCAGCCGGCGCGTCAGGTCACGGCCAGCATCGGCATCGCGCTCGCCGATGCCGCGGCGACGCCGGACACGATGCTGCGCCAGGCCGATTGCGCGCTCTACGCCGCCAAGGGCGCCGGCAAGGCCGCCTGGCGCCTGTTCACCCGGCGGCTGGAAACCGAGCGCAGCGACGAGATGCGCCTCGAGCGGGACCTGAGGCAGGCGATCGCCGCGGGCCAGCTCGCCCTGGCCTACCAGCCGATCATCGAACTGGCGCAGGGCTCGGTGAATGCCCGCGAGGCGCTCCTGCGCTGGACGCACCCGGAGCGCGGCCCGGTCTCGCCCCGGCGTTTCATCCCGATCGCCGAGAAGTCGGACCTGATCCGCGACCTCGGCCTGTGGGTGCTCGACGAGGCCTGCCGCGCCGCCGCGGCCTGGCCCGACCAGGCCCGGATCTGCGTCAACGTCTCGGTGCACCAGCTCGGCGACGGCAGCCTGCCGCGGGCGGTGCAGGACGTCCTCGCCCGCACCGGCCTGACGCCCCGGCGTCTCGAGATCGAGATCACCGAGACGGTGCTGAGCACCACCGCCGGCGGCATCGTCGACGACCTCCAGCGCCTGCACGCCATGGGGGTCAGCATCTCGCTCGACGATTTCGGCGTCGGGTTCTCGTCGCTCGCCCGGGTCCGCGCCTTCCCGATCGACCGCATCAAGATCGACGGCTCGTTCGTGCGCGACGCCGTCGACCGGCCGGATTGCCGGGCGATCGTCGGCATCGTGGCGGAACTCGGCCGCCGGCTCGGCATCGAGACGGTGGCGGAGGGGGTCGAGACCCCGGCCCAGCTCGCGGTGGTGCGCGAGGAGGGGTTCACGGAGGCGCAAGGCTACCTGTTCGGCCGCGCCGTCCTGCCGGCAGCCCCGGCGGTGCGTCCCGCCGGCGCGTAAGGCGACGCCCCGCCGAGAGGCGTCGCCGGCCGGTCAGGCGATCGGGCCGGTGTGCTTCTCGAGGAGCGCCCAGGCGTCGTCGCCGAACTTGCCCTTCCACTCCTTGTAGAACCCGGCCGATTGCAGCTTGGCCTGGAACGCCTTGGTGTCGACGTCGCGGATGTCGAGGCCGCGGGCCTTCAGGTCCTGCTCCGTCGTGCCGGCGCGCTGGGCCATGTCGGCGCGCTGGGCCACCGCCTGGGCGTTAAAGTGCTTGGCCACCACGGTCTTCACGTCCTGGGGCAGGCCGCGCCAGACCTTGCCGTTCGACAGGAGCCAGAAGCCGTCCCACATGTGGTTGGTCTTCGAGAGGTACTTCTGCACCTCGTAGAGCTTGGCGTTGTCGATCAGGGTCAGCGGGTTCTCCTGCCCCTCGGCGATCCGCGTCTGCAGCGCCGAGTACACCTCGGCGAAGTTGATCGTCATCGGGGCGGCGTCGAACGCCTTGAACATCGAGGTCCACATCGGGCTCGGCGGGACCCGGATCTTGAAGCCCTTGAAGTCCTCCGGCTTCAGGATCGGCCGGCTCGACGAGGTGGTCTGCCGGAAGCCGTTCTCCCAGATCCGGTCGAAGGCGAAGAGGCCGGATTTCTCGATCTGCGCCCGGACATGGGCGCCGAAATCGCCGTCCATCGCCGGCCACAGCTTGTCGTAGGACGACCAGGCGAAGCCGACGCCGCTGATCGAGGCCGCCGGCACCAGGGTGGCGAGGATCAGGGGCGAGAGGGTGAAGAATTCCAGCGCGCCCGAGCGCAGCTGGCTCAGCATGTCGGTGTCGCCGCCGAGCTGGTTGTTGGGAAACAGCTTGATGTCGACCTTGCCGCCGGTCTCCTCGCGGATCGCGTCGGCGGCCTTGGTCATGTAGATCGTCAGCGGGTGGCTGACCGGGGTGTTGTTGGCGGCCTTGAGGCTGAACTCGGCCGCGTGCGCCTTCGTGATGCGCAGCACCGCCGGGCCCGCGACGGCGCCGGCGACGGCGAGATGCAGCGCGTGGCGGCGCGTGAGCGTGGTCATGGCGTCCTCCTGGTCGGTCCGCTTCGCCGCGGACCCTTCCGTCTCCCCGCGTCTTCGGTCGCGCGGGTCCGTCGAGGCTTAAAGCACGTTTTTCCCGGCCCGGCATCCGTCGCCCGGGTGGGCGTCGTCAGGTTTCCCCGCCCGCCGGGCCGCGCCGACCCGCCCTTTCGCGGGCACCGAAATGCTCTAAGGAAGGGCACCGCATCATGCGGGCGGCGCTTCGACCGGGCGCCGCGTTCCCGTCCGCCGCGCGGCCGGGCCCGAGGCGATCGGGCCGTCCGCCCGAAGGACCGCCGTTGTCGCCCGTATCCATGCCGCTCGTCCGCTCGATCCTGTTCACCGTCGCGTTCTACCTCGTCACCGCCGCGCTCCTGATCGGCGGGCTGCCGCTGCTCGCCACCCGGCGCAGCGTGATCTGGCTCGCCCAGACCTGGGGCCGGATCATCTTGCGGCTGCTGGACGCGATCGTCGGCCTCAAGGTCGAGTTCCGCGGTCTCGAGCACCGACCGGCCGGCGGCGTGCTGGTCGCCGCCAAGCACCAATCGGCCCTCGAGACCCTCGCCCTCGTCACCGTGCTCGACGACTTCACCTACATCCTCAAGCGCGAGCTGATGTGGCTGCCGCTGTTCGGCTGGTATCTCGCCCGCAGCGAGATGGTGGCGATCGACCGCTCGAAGGGCTCCCGGGCGCTGGCGCTGATGAACGAGGAAGCCGCTGCCGCGATGGCCGACGGCCGTCGCCTGATCATCTTTCCGGAGGGGACCCGCCGGGCGGTGGGCGCGCCGCCGGCCTACAAGTTCGGTGTCGCCCACATGTACGATCGCCTCGGCGTGCCCTGCCTGCCGGTGGCGCTCAACACCGGCGTGTTCTGGGGCCGCCGCCGCCTGACCTACCGGCCCGGCACCGCCGTCATCGAGTTCCTGCCCGTGATCCCGCCGGGCCTGCCGCGCGACACCTTCTTGACGGTGCTCCAGGAGCGGATCGAGACCGCCTCCGACGCCCTGGTGCGCGAGGCCGATCCTTCGGCCGCCGCGACGACGGGCCGTCCCGCGCAGACCTGAGGCGCCCCGTCGCCCAGCGGCGCAAGCACAGCCGTAACAGCGGCTGGTCTGCCTGCAACATGAACTCTTCGTAATGTCGCAACGGTTTTGCCCGCCCGTGCATTTCATGGTCCTCACAACAGGAGGATATGATGCGTTGGAGCATGGTTGCTGGCGCCGCGATCCTGTCTCTCGGTGCCGTCGTCGGCACGGGAACGACCGCCGAGGCGCGTGACGGCTGCGGCCCCGGGTTCCACCGGAACTGGCGCGGCTGGTGCCGCCCGAATCTCGGGCCGCGGGTCTTCTACGCCCCGGTCGTCGGCTACCGCACGGTCGTCGTCGGCCCGCGCTGGGGCTACGGCTGGCGCCGTGCCGGCTGGCACCGGCCCTGGGGTTACGGCGGGTACCGCCGGGTCGGCTGGCACCGTCCGTGGGGTTACGGCGGCGGCTGGCATCGGGTCGGCTGGGGCGGTGGCTGGGGTCATCACGGCTGGCATCACCGCTGGTGAATGAGAAGGCGGCGGCCGGGTTTTCCGGCCGTCGCCTCGCCCTGCGGCTTGAACCCCGCGCTCCGCCTCTCCAGATCTGCGGGACGCCGGTCGGCCGTGCTTGACGGCCCCCTGGAATCAGAACTAGGCTGGAACAAATGGCGAACAAACGAGCCCTGTCCTGGTCGGTGGCGATGCGGGACATCCAGAACGACCGCGCGAGGAGATCGGACGTGCGTGAGGAGCGCCTGAGAACGGCCACGAGCCTCCGGGGAACCCCGGCCCTGCCGCTGAGCGCCTGGCGCGGCCAGTCCGGCCGCCGCTACGTGGTCGGCATCCACGCCCTCGACGACGACCCGTCCGAGGTCGGCGACGCGGTGGTGATCGCGGTGCGCCGCGGCGGCGACGGAACCGCCGAGCTGGTGGCGGTGACGGCCGCGGGCGAGACCCCGCGCGAGCGTCTCGGCCGCGGCTGGCTCACGCGGGCCCGCGCCCGCGGCGCCACCGAGATGCACGTCCACCGCCTGGCCGAGGACGCCGCGGCGCGCCGCGCCGTGGTGGCGGATCTCGGCGGCGTGGTGGCCTGAAGGCGGTTCGGTGCAACCGGCCCGGCATACCAACGGCGAAAGATGCTGACGCATCGATTCGATCCCGGGCAGGCCCGGGATCGACGGGGCCGTTGAACCATCTCGAATTTTCGACACCAAGCCGGAGGCTCGGCGAACATTCGAGAACGGAACCAAAGGTCGTCTTCGACGACCGTTGGTATCAGTAGATCGGTCCGGACGACCAGGTCGGGCTCGAGAGCGGCAGCGGCTCCGGCAGGGCCCGGGGTTCGACGGCGAGCGCCGGACGCGGCGCGTGCGGCGGGGGAGGGGCGTAGGCCTGGACCGGAGCCGGATGCGGGTTCGGGGCGCGGGCGAGCTTCGATCCGGTCTCCCGGGCGCTCGTCGGCGACAGGCCGTAGGGATCGTCCTGCTCGACGTCGATCGGCGCCGGCTCGGGGGCGGGCTGCCAGGTCGGCTTCTTGCGGATCGGCGAGAGCGGGGTCCCGGGCGGCGGCAGCTGCGACTCGTACTTGATCAGCGGCTTGCAGATGCGCCGCAGGCCCCGGGGATCGTGGCGGGCGAGATCCAGGTGCAGGTGGTCGTAGTGGTAGATGTTCGATCCCGGCGCCAGCACCGTGGTGAAGTGGTTGCACGCCCCGAGGAAGACCTCGCGCAAGAAGCCCTGCTCGGCCTCCGTGCCGCGCCAGCCGCCCTTCACCGTCACCACGTAGCCGTCGGCGAAGCGGAAGGACATCACGTCGACGGCATTGCCGAACGAGTGTTCCGAGAGTTTCGCGCCGACCTGGTTGTTGCGGCCGCGGCAGGAATAGGAGCCGGAATTCATCTCGACCACCGGCTGGCCGAAATAGATCTGGGCGGCCGGCTGCACCGTGCCGGCGAGCCAGGCCTCCACCTCCGGGATGATCGGACAGGCCAGCGTCATGCGCTGCTTGAGCGCGACGGTGCCGCCCGCGAGCCGGGTCACCCGGAACGGGTGGACCATGCCGCAGACGCCCGGCCCGTCGATCTCCTTGACCGGCTGGATGTCCTCGCTCGGACGAACGAGTTTCTGGGCGAGGCAGACCTCTTCGGCCTGATTCCGCCAGGGTTCGCGCTGCTCAAACCGGTTGAGCGCGCATCCGGTAAGCCCCAGGCCGAAGAGCGTGAAGGCTGAGAACGCTACGATGCCACGACGCATGATGCGTAACATGCGCCCGATGCCGTAAACGGCCCGTCAACTCTCGCCGTCAGCCCTTGGCCCGGGATGGGGCGGTCCGCTCACGCGAACCGCATTCCCGGGTATGACGGTCCGCTCATGCGAACCGTTTGGCCCCGGCCACGCACAGGACCACCAGTCCCGTCACGGCGACCATCGCCGGGGCGACCGGCTCGGCGAGGAGCAGGCCCGCCAGCGCCAAGCCAAGGAAGGGCTGGAGCAGCTGCAACTGGCCCACCCCGGCGATGCCGCCGCGCGCCAGGCCGCGGTACCAGAACACGAAGCCGACCAGCATGCTGAACACCGAGACGTAGCCGAGCCCGATCCAGGCCGGCGCGCCGATCCCGGCGAGGCCCGTCGGCCGGGTCGCGAGCGCCAGGGGCGCCATCACCGGGAGGGCGAGCACCAGGGCCCAGGAGATGACCTGCCAGCCGCCGAGCCGGCGGGACAGGGCGGCGCCCTCGGCATAGCCGAGCCCGCAGAGCAGGATCGCGGCGAGCATCAGGAGATCCCCGGCGAGCGACGCCGCGCCGCCCTGGAGGAGCGCGAACCCCGCCACCGCACCGCTGCCGAGGAGCGAGAACAGCCAGAAGGCCGGCCGCGGCCGCTCCCCCCCGCGCAGGACCCCGAACAGGGCGGTGGCGAGCGGCAGGAGGCCGATAAAGACGATCGAATGCGCCGAGGTGACGTGCTGGAGCGCCAGCGCCGTGAGGAGCGGGAAGCCCAGCACCACGCCGACCGCCACGATGGCGAGCGAGGGCAGGTCGCCGCGCGCCGGCCGGGCCTGCCGCAGGCCCCATAACAGGGCCGCTCCGAGGACAGCGGCGATCACCGCGCGGGCCGAGGTGAGGAACAGCGGCGAGAACCCACCCACCGCCACCCGCGTCGCCGGCAGCGAGCCGCTGAAGATCGCCACCCCGAGGAGCCCGCTGCCCCACCCGTCCGCGTGTCGTTGCATGATCCGGTATCCGTTCCGCCGATGCGCAGAGCCGAAACAGCGCTCTTCGGAAAATAGGAAGAAGCGCGGGAAATCCCCTCTCCCCGTGGGCGGGGAGAGGGCCGAACCCTCGTTCAGAGGGTTCGGCAAGCCCGTAGGGCGAGGGTGAGGGGGTGGTTCCGAACGAGACTCTTCCGGAACCCACCCCCTCACCCTCGCTCCGGCTTTGCCTCCGCTTGCCGACTACACGACAAGGTGTAGTCGGCCCTCTCCCCGCCCGCGGGGAGAGGAGGGAACCCGCGCCATGTCTTGTGTCGGTTAGCCCCGAGCCTCCCCCAGCGGAAGTATCAGGCCGTTCCCACGCACCAGCCACACGACAGAAACACCGACCCCGGCAGATGAGCAGGACGCAGATCCTGCCGGGCCCCACTCACCCGCAGCCCCGCGCGACCAAGATGCGGGGATTTGGGAGGAACCATGAAGTCGTTCGTCGCCCTCATCGGCGGAGCCCTGATGGCTGCCGCGCTGCTCGCAACCCCGGCTGCCGCCCAGCAGAAGGGCAAGGTCGGGGTGTCGATGCCGACGAAGTCCTCGGCGCGCTGGATCGCCGACGGCCAGGGCATGGTCCAGGCGCTCAAGGCCAAGGGCTACACCGCCGACCTGCAATACGCCGAGGACGACATCCCCAACCAGCTGTCGCAGATCGAGAACATGATCGCGACGGGCGCCAAGGTGCTGGTGATCGCGGCGATCGACGGCACCACCCTGTCGGACGTGCTGCAGCAGGCGAGCGACCGCGGCATCAAGGTCATCGCCTACGACCGCCTGATCCGCGGCTCGAAGAACGTCGATTACTATGCCACCTTCGACAACTTCCAGGTCGGCGTGCTGCAGGGCAGCTACATCGTCGACAAGCTCGGCCTCAAGGACGGCAAGGGGCCGTTCACGGTCGAGCTGTTCGGCGGCTCGCCCGACGACAACAACGCCTACTTCTTCTACGACGGCGCGATGTCGGTGCTGAAGCCCTACATCGATTCGGGCAAGCTGAGCGTGCCGAGCAAGCAGCTCGGGATGGACAAGGTCTCGACCCTGCGCTGGGACGGCGCGGCGGCCCAGGCCCGCATGGACAACCTGCTCTCCGCCTTCTACGGCAACAAGCGCCTCGATGCGGTGCTGTCGCCCTATGACGGCATCTCGATCGGCATCATCTCGTCGCTCAAGGGCGTCGGCTACGGCTCGTCCGACCAGCCGATGCCGGTGATCACCGGCCAGGACGCCGAGATCCCCTCGGTCAAGGCGATCATCCGCGGCGACCAGAGCATGACGGTGTTCAAGGACACCCGCGAGCTCGCCAAGGTCACGACCGACATGGTCGACGCGATCTCGACCGGCGGCCAGATCCCGGTCAACGACACCAAGACCTACAACAACGGCGTCAAGGTGGTGCCGTCCTACCTGCTGAAGCCGGTCACGGTCGACAAGTCGAACTGGGAGAAGGTCCTGGTCGACAGCGGCTATTACAAGGCGTCGCAGGTCAAGTGATGGCGGCGTCCCCGGCCCTCGCGGTGGCGCCCGGCGCATCTCCGATCCTGGAGATGCGCGGCATCACCAAGGCGTTCCCGGGCGTGAAGGCGCTCGACGACGTCACCCTCGCCGTCCGCGCCGGCGAGATCCACGCCGTCTGCGGCGAGAACGGGGCCGGGAAGTCGACCCTGATGAAGGTGCTGAGCGGGGTCTACCCCGCCGGCTCCTATGACGGCCGCATCCTGTTCGACGGTGAGGAGCGGCGCTTCTCGGGCATTCCCGACAGCGAGGCGCTCGGCATCATCATCATCCACCAGGAGCTCGCCCTGGTGCCGCTCCTGTCGATCGCGGAAAACATCTTTCTCGGCAACGAGGCGGCGTCGCGCTTCGGGGTGATCGACTGGCCGCTCGCCATGGCGCGCACCCGCGAGCTGCTGGCCCGGGTCGGCCTCGACGAGGCGCCCGAGACGCTGGTGACCGATCTGGGCGTCGGCAAGCAGCAGCTCGTCGAGATCGCCAAGGCACTCTCCAAGAAGGTGCGGCTCCTCATCCTCGACGAGCCGACCGCCTCCCTCAACGAGAGCGACAGCGCGGCGCTCCTGACCCTGCTCGAAGCCTTCCGCCGGCAGGGCATCACCTCGATCCTGATCTCGCACAAGCTCAACGAGATCGCCCGGGTCGCCGACAGCGTCACGATCCTGCGCGACGGCGCCAGCGTCGAGACGCTGCCGCGCGAGGCGATGCTGGGGCCGGACGGGCGGCTGAACGAGGACCGGATCATCAAGGGCATGGTCGGGCGCGACCTCGCCCACCGCTATCCGCCGCGGGAGGGCGTGACGATCGGCGAGCCGCTGCTCGAGGTGAAGGGCTGGAGCGTGCGCCATCCGCTCCATCCGGACCGGCTGGCGGTGGAAGACGTGAGCCTCACGATCCGCCGCGGCGAGGTCGTCGGCATGGCCGGTTTGCTCGGGGCCGGGCGGACCGAGTTCGCCATGAGCCTGTTCGGCGGCGCCTACGGCCGGCGCGTCGCCGGCGAAGCGCGGTTGCGCGGCGAGCCCGCCGATCTCCGCAGCGTCGAGACGGCGATCCGGGCCGGCCTCGCCTACGCCACCGAGGACCGCAAGGGCTACGGCCTGGTGCTGCACGAGGACATCCGCACCAACGTGTCGCTGGCCAACCTCGCGGGCGTCGCGGCACGCGGCGTCATCGACGAGGACCGCGAGCGGGCGGTGGCGGAACGCTACCGCGAGCGCCTGCGCATCCGCTCGTCGGGCATCGACCAGGCCACGGTGAATTTGTCGGGCGGCAACCAGCAGAAGGTCGTCTTGAGCAAGTGGCTCTTCGCCGACCCGGACGTGCTGATCCTCGACGAGCCGACCCGCGGCATCGATGTCGGCGCCAAATACGAGATCTACGCGATCATCAACGACCTCGCCGCCCAGGGGAAAGGCGTGCTGATCATCTCGTCGGAGATGCCGGAACTGCTCGGCCTATGCGACCGCATCCTCGTCATGAATCGCGGCCGCATCGTCGGCGAACTCCCCGCCGCGGAGGCCTCGCAGGAGGCGATCATGCGGGCCATCGTCACCTCGGGAGGCTGAAGACCAACGATGAGCGACACCGCCACTCCCCTCGAGGCGCCGCGCCCGCCGACCCTGGCCGGCCTCAACGCCAAGGCCTTCTCCGGCTCGCTGCGCGACTACGGCATGATCCTGTGCCTCGTCGGCATCGTGCTCTTCTTCCAGTTCTTCACCGACGGGGCGCTGCTGCGCCCGCTCAACCTCACCAACCTGGTGCTGCAGAACAGCTACATCGTGGTGATGGCGCTGGGCATGCTGCTGGTCATCGTGGCAGGCCACATCGACCTGTCGGTCGGCTCGACCGCCGGCTTCATCGGGGCGCTCGCCGCGGTGCTGATGGTCCAGATGGGCCTGCATCCGCTCCTCGCCACGCTCCTCTGCCTCGTCGCCGGCGGGCTGATCGGCGCCGCGCAGGGGTGGTGGGTGGCTTACCTGCGCATCCCGTCCTTCATCGTGACGCTCGCCGGCATGCTGGTGTTCAAGGGCCTGACCCTGGCGCTGCTCGCCGGCCAGTCGGTCGGGCCGTTCCCGCCGGACTTCCAGAAGCTCAGCTCCGGCTTCATCCCGGACATCGTCACCGGCGGCTCGCTGCGGATCACCTCGGTGCTGGTCGGCGTCGCGCTGGCCCTCATCCTCGTCGGCTCGAACCTGCGCCGGCGCATCGGCCAGCAGCGCCAGGGCTTCGCGCCCGAGCCGATCGGCGCCTTCGCGCTCAAGAACGGGCTCGTCGCCGCGGTGATCGTCGCCTTCAGCACCTGGCTCGCCACCTATCGCGGCCTGCCGAACGTGCTGATCGTGATGTTCGCCCTCATCCTGCTCTACCGCTTCGTCACCAGCCGCACGGTGATCGGGCGGCGGATCTACGCGCTCGGCGGCAACGAGAAGGCGGCCAAGCTCTCGGGCATCAACACCGAGCGGCTGACCTTCCTGACCTTCGTCAACATGGGGGTGCTGGCCGCGCTCGCCGGCCTGATCTTCGCCGCCCGCCTCAACACCGCGACCCCGAAGGCGGGCCTCGGCTTCGAGCTCGACGTCATCGCCGCCTGCTTCATCGGCGGCGCCTCGGCCTCCGGCGGCGTCGGCAAGGTCACCGGCGCGGTGGTCGGCGCGCTGATCATGGGCGTCATGAACAACGGCATGTCGATCCTCGGCATCGGCATCGACTACCAGCAGGTCATCAAGGGGCTGGTGCTGCTGGGGGCGGTGAGCATCGACCAGTATTATCGCAAGCGATAAGATCGGCGGGGCTCTGCGCTGGGCCCGCGTCATGCGCCGGTGATCGTATGCTCGAACTCGACGTCGAGACCGTTCGTCGGCCCGATGCGTGAGCATCTCGGGCCGATGATATCACACGGGTGAGCTGATCTCGTCGGAAGGCGAGGGCCGTACCATCTCCCCGCCTCCTGGCATCGATAAACGTCGACGCCGAGGCATCCGGCGCATCGGCACCGGCGCCCGTTCGGGCTTGACCCCCGAACGGGTGCGCTCGACGGCGCGGCGGGCTCACTTGTCGGTGCAGAGCCCCGCGGCCGAGAGCCGGCGATGGTTGCGCGGATCGCAATCGGTGGCCAGGAACGAGGCCCATTCGGCCTTGGTACCGTAGAACGCGTTGCGGTCGACGTCGCCGCGCACGCCCGGCACCCGGCCGGTCGAGGTGAACTGCCACAGCATCCAGTCGCGGTTGACGTAGCGCTGCTCGGGCTCGGCCGCGGTGGAGCGGACCCAGTGCGGGTAGTCCGGCAGCTCTCCCTCCAGCACGTCCTTGTGGAAGGTGATGTCGGTGTAGATGATCGGCCGCTTGCCGGTATAGGCTTCCATCTCCCGCAGCATGTACTCGGTCATCGCGAGCGCCTGGGCCTTCGGCAGCTTCTTCGGGCAGAGCTGGGAATGCCCGTTCCACTCGACGTCGAGAACCGGGGGAAGGGCGGTCGGGTCGTTGGGGACGTTGCGCTTGAACCAGTCCATCTGGTCCTTCGCCGAGCGGCACCAGAACACGAAATGGTAGGCGCCCCGCGGCACGCCGGCCCGGCCGGCGCCATCCCAGTTCTCGCGGAAGCGGTCGTCGACGTGGTCGCCGCCCTCGGTCGCCTTGATGTAGGCGAACTGGGTGCCGGCGCCCTTCACCGAGGTCCAGTCGATCGGCCCCTGCCACTTCGAGACATCGATGCCCTGGATCGGGTGCAGCTTCGCCTTGGCGACGCCCGGATGGGGCTTGGCGTCGCCCTTGGTCGGGTAGAAATCGGCCCCGCCGCCGGCGCAGGCCGCCAGCGTCGCGAGGCTCGCGGCCGCCAGCGCGCGCCGGCCCCACAGGACGCTGCGCGACAGGACGGAGGACCACGGGGCGGAGGGGATCGTCGACTCCATCGGCATCGGGGCGCGGCCTGACTTGACGCGGAACACTATGGCTATTCGATGCGGTGGGGCCGGTTAATGGAAGCTTGACGGGATCTGAACGGAATTTTGAAAAGCGTGATGCGAAAGCCACGTAGGCGGGGGCCGCGGCTCGCCGCGGTGATCCCCGCCGGGCATAAGCCCCGACGAGGACTGGCATTTGCCGAGGCGCCGCATGGATAAGGTTCTATTTACCATCGGGTACGAAGGCGCCGATACCGAGCGTTTCGCCGCGGCCCTGCGCGACGCGGGCGTCGCGACCCTGGCCGACGTGCGCGCGGTGGCGGCCTCGCGCAAGCGCGGCTTCTCGAAGAGCGCGCTCGCAGCCGGCCTCTCCGAGGCCGGCATCGGCTACCGGCATCTGCGCGGCCTCGGCACGCCCAAGGCCGGCCGCGAGGCGGCCCGGGCCGACGATGCCGCGCTGATGCGCCGGATCTACTGCGAGGAGGTGCTGGAGACCGGGGCCGGGCAGACCGCCCTCGACGAGCTGGCGGCCTTGGCCGGGGTCGGGCCGACCTGCCTGCTCTGCTTCGAGCGCGACCCCGAGCGCTGCCACCGGCGGATCCTGAGCGATCGGCTGGCGGGGAGGGGGTTCGCGGTCGTCGATCTGTTCGCGTGAGGCGACCGGAGCCGGTCAGCCCTCGCCCACCCGCCGCAGCGGCGCCTCGCGGGGAAGCGGCAGCCCGATGCGACGGCGCCGCTGGATCGTGGCGCCCTCGGCATGGGCGGCCTCGATGTTGCCGTAGAACTGGTCGGCGCTGGCCTCCCAGGTGTAGCGCAGGGCTTCCGCCCGGCAGGCCTCGCGCGGGATCGCCAAAGCCGCCCGGGCCGCCGCGCCGAGATCGTGGTCCAGGACCCCGACGCTCGTGCCGCCGATCACGTCGAGGGGGCCGGTGACCGGATAGGCGGCGACGGGCAGGCCGCTCGCCAGCGCCTCCAGCAGCACGATGCCGAAAGTGTCGGTCAGGCTCGGGAAGACGAAGACGTCGCTCGCCGCATAGACCTGGGCCAGGGCCTCGCCGGTGAGCGTGCCGAGGAAGCGGGCCTCGGGAGCGAGGCCGGCGAGCCGCGCCCGGTCGGGCCCGTCGCCGACGACGAGCTTGGTGCCGGGCAGATCGAGGCGCAGGAACGCCTCGACGTTCTTCTCGACCGCGAGGCGCCCGACGAACAGGAAGAACGGGCGGGGGAGACCGGCGAGCGCGTCCGGGACCGCCGCGCCGTCGCGGGGGCGAAAGAGCTCGGTGTCGACGCCGCGGGTCCAGCGCATCAGGCGGCTGAAGCCGCGCCCCGCGAGATCGCGCTCGAGCGAGGGCGTGCTCACCATCGTGCCGCTCGACGCGCCGTGGAAGCGGCGCAGCCACGCGTAGCTCCAGCGTTCCGGCACCGGCAGGCGGGCGGCGAGGTATTCGGGGAAGCGGGTGTGGTAGCTCGTGGTGAAGGGCCGCCCCTGGGCCAGGCAGACCCGGCGGGTCGCGAGCCCGATCGGCCCCTCGGTGGCGATGTGGACGTGAGTCGGTGCGAGGGCCGGGAAGCGGGCGGCGACGCCCCGGGCGGTGACGAGCGAGAGCCGGATCTCGGAGTAGCCCGGCAGCGGCACGCTGGCGAAGTCGAGGGGCGTCAGCATCACCGGGTCGTGGCCGCGGCGGCGGCCGGCCGCGACCATGTGCTCGAGGGAGCGGACGACGCCGTTGACCTGGGGGTGCCAGGCGTCGGTCGCGACGAGGAGCCTCACGCGACGGCCCGGGTGCCGATGGACGGGTGCTCCGGCAGGGTGCGGGCGGCAGGTGCCAGGTCCTCGACCGGGACGACCGGGCGGCTGCGGGAGGTCAGCGGCACCGGCGCCTCGGCGCTGGCCCGCTTCCACTCGGCGAAGCGGATCACCTCCATGGTGCCGTCGTAATGTTCGACGACCGCCGTGCAGGATTCCACCCAGTCGCCGGTGTTGAGGTAGTGCATGTCGCCGACCATGCGGCTCGCCGCATGGTGGATGTGGCCGCAGATCACCCCGTTCGCGTCGGCCCGGCGGGCCTCGGCGATCAAGAACTCCTCGAACCGGCCGATGAAGTTGACGGCGTTCTTCACCTTCAGCTTGGCCCAGGCCGAGAGCGACCAATAGGTCAGGCCGAGGCGCCGTCGTACCCAGTTGAGGTGGGTGTTGACGAAGAGCGCCGCCGTGTAGGCGCCGTCGCCCAGCAGGGCCAGCCAGCGGGCGTGGCGCACCACGAGGTCGAACTGGTCGCCGTGGATCACGAGGTAGCGCTTGCCGTCCGCCGCCTCGTGCAGCACCTGATCCTGGATCTCGATGCCGCCGAAATGCATGTCGAGGAAGTCGCGCAGGAACTCGTCGTGGTTGCCCGGCACGTAGACGAGCCGGGACCCTTTCCGCACCTTCCGCAACAGCTTCTGCACCACGTCGTTGTGCGATTGCGGCCAGTACCAGCCGGAGCGCAGCTTCCACCCATCGACGATGTCGCCGACGAGGTAGATCTCGTCGGCATCCACTTCCCGCAGGAAGTCGAGCAGAAGTTCGGCCTGACATCCCTTCGTTCCGAGGTGGAGGTCAGAGAGGAACAGGGTTCGCACGCGAAGCGCGTCGGCGTCCTCGGCCACGTGCACTCTCCTTGGCGGCATCTCGCGCCAGCCAAACCCCATTCGCGTATCACTTTGATGACGCGCGGGCGGATCGCCGAACCTTGGCCGGGGATGCAGGCGCAGATTCGTTTGCGGAGATTTAAAGACGACCATGCGGATCGCGCAGATCAGCCGCTCGGGGAGGCCTCTACCTCGGCCGTGCCGATTCGTGGTTCTGACAGGACGCCCCGCCGCGGCTCTCGCGGCCGCGCCTCTCCCCCCGCGACCTCAGAAAAGCGCCCCGCCCATGGCAGCCCCCCTCGTCGTCCCCGGCCAGTCGGTCACCGGAGCTGGCGCGTCGGCACGCGGGGCCGCCCGGCCCTATCTCGGCATCGGCCTGAAGGTCCTCTCGGCGCTGGCCTTCACGCTGATGTCGGCGGGCGTGAAGACCCTGGCCGACCGGTTCCCGACCGGCGAGATCGTGTTCTTCCGCTCCTTCATCGCCATCGCGCCGCTGCTGGTCTGGCTGCGCTGGCAGGGCGGCGTGATCGAGGCGGTGCGCACGCAGAACCTCAAGGGGCACATGCTGCGCAGCATCATCGGCGCCTGCGGCATGTTCGCGGGCTTCGCCGGACTGTCCTTCCTGCCGCTCTCCGACGCGGTGGCGATCGGCTACGCCTCGCCGCTCCTCGTCGTGGTGCTCGCGGCCATCGTGCTGCGCGAGCGGGTCCAGGCCTATCGCTGGGCCGGCGTCAGCGTCGGCTTCCTCGGCGTCCTGATCACGCTCGCGCCGCATCTCGAATTCGGCGGCGCGGGCGGCGGCGGCACGACGGGCGCGCTGTTCGCCATCCTGGCGGCGGCCTGCTCCGCGGCGGCCACGATCCAGGTGCGCAAGCTCACCGGCACCGAGCGTACCGGGGCCATCGTGCTCTACTTCTTCCTGTTCACCTCGCTGCTGGGTCTCTCCACCCTCGTCCTCGGCTGGAAGATGCCGGGCTGGACCGATCTCGCGCTGTTCGTCGTCGTCGGCGTGCTCGGCGGCATCGGCCAGATCCTGCTCACCGAGAGCTACCGGCACGGCGACGCCTCGCTGGTCGCGCCCTTCGAGTACACCACGATGCTGTGGTCGGTGCTGATCGGCTGGTTCGTGTTCGGCCAGCTCCCCACCGCCTCGATCGCGCTCGGCGGCGGCATCGTGGCGGCGGCCGGCGTGTTCGTGGTCTGGCGCGAGCGGCGCCTGGTGGTCGAGCGGGCGCGCGAGGCCGCGGCGGGCGGGGCCCGAGCGGGGTAGAATCCCCCTCGACGGCGGGGGCGACGGCTTCGCGCATCTTTGGCGGCCGTTGACGCCCGCGCTCGGCCGCCCTTACTCCGGGGGACGATCGTCAGGCCCCCGGGCCCAGCAGGGAATGCCCGTCATGTCCGCACGCCGCCTCACGCCCCGCGCGGGAGCCCGCCCGTGAGCGCCGGCCCGGCGACACGTCCGGCCGACACCGTGCCGGTGGACCTGCGGCTCTACGGCCTCCTCGATGTCGGGGTCTGCGGCAGCGACGCCGAGCACCTCGCCCGGATGGCGGCCGAGGCGGCCGCCGGGGGCTGCACGCTGCTGCAATACCGCGAAAAGACCATCGCCAATGCCCGCGAGACGGTGGAGCGGCTGCGTCGGATCCATGCGGCGCTCGAGGGCACCGGCGTGCCGCTCCTCGTCAACGACCGGGTCGACCTCGCGCTCGCCGCAGGCGCCGAGGGCGTGCATCTCGGCCAGGAGGACATGCATCCGGCCGACGCCAAGCGGCTCCTGCCGCGCGGCGCGATCGTCGGGCTCACCGTCAAGAACGCCGCCCAGGCGGACGAGCTCTACCGGCTGCCGGTCGATTACGCCTGCATCGGCGGCGTCTTCGCCACCACCAGCAAGACCAACCCGGATCCTCCGGTCGGGCTCGACGGGCTCAACCGCATCGTCTTCCGGGCACGCCTCGCCCGCGGCGGCAACCTGCCGGTGGGCGCCATCGCGGGAATCGACCGCGGCAACGCCGCCGCGACGATCGGGGCGGGGGCGGACGGGATCGCGCTGATCTCGGCTTTGTTCGGCACCGGCCAGGACGTCGAGGCGCGGGCCCGCGACCTGCGCGGCGTCATCGATGCGGCGCTGGCCGCGAGGGGCTCCGCATGATCGAGACCTGCATGATCGAGACTTGCACGGTCGGGGACCGGACATGATCGCCGTCACGATCGCGGGCTCGGATTCCGGCGGCGGCGCCGGCATCCAGGCCGACCTCAAGACCTTCTCGGCGCTCGGCGTCTACGGCGCCAGCGTGATCACCGCGCTCACCGCCCAGAACACCCGCGGCGTCCAGGCGATCCACGATGTCGAGCCCGAATTCGTGGCGCGCCAGATCGAGAGCGTCTTCACCGATCTCGACGTCAAGGCGCTGAAGATCGGCATGCTCTCGCGCAGCCCGACCATCGCCGCGGTGGCCGAGGGGCTGGCCCGCCACGCCGCCGGCCTGCCCGTGGTGCTCGACCCCGTGATGGTGGCGACGAGCGGCGACCGGCTGCTCGCCGACGACGCCGTCGCGGCGTTGCGGGCCAAGCTCGTGCCCCACGCCGCGGTGCTGACCCCGAACCTGCCGGAAGCCGCCGTGCTCCTGGGGGAGGGGATCGCGGTCTCGGAGGCCGCGATGCTCGACCAGGGGCGGCGCCTCCTGGCGCTCGGGCCCCGGGCGGTGCTGATGAAGGGCGGCCACGGCACCGGCGCCGAGAGCGTCGACCTGCTGGTCGGCCCGGGCGAGGCGGTACTGCGCCTCGCCGGCCCCCGGATCGAGACCCGCAACACCCACGGGACCGGCTGCACCCTGTCGGCGGCGCTCGCCGCCGGGCTCGCCCGCGGCCTGCCCCTGCCGGAGGCCGCCGACGCCGCCAAGGCCTACCTGAGTGCCGCGCTCGCGGCCTCCGGGCAGCTGCGGGTCGGCCACGGCAACGGCCCCGTCCATCATTTCCATGCGTGGTGGAACTGAGGCCCGACCACCAAGAAACGCCCCGCGCGGCCCGATGAACCCTTGCGCGCTCCCGGCGATTGCGTTTGATGGAGCGTACGGGCGTTCGGTATGCGGAACGACCGGCGGTGATCCAGCGGGGTTCGAGGGCGGGCGATGGGCGTCGAGCGGGGGCGGGAGCGCACCAGGGACCTTGTGAGCGGGGCGCAGGTCTTGTCGGGACAGCTCGGCAAGACCATCCAGCGCCTGCGCAAGGCCTACAACCTGTCGCTGTCGGAACTGGCCGAGCAGTCCGGCGTCGCCAAGTCGATCATCAGCCAGATCGAGCGCAACGAGACCAACCCGACGCTGGCGACGATCTGGCGCCTGAGCCAGGCCCTCGACGTCTCGATCGAGCGGGTGCTCGCCACCGGCGACGAGGAACCCTTCATCGAGAAGTCGTCCAGGGCCGACACGCCGATCCTCGTCTCCGACGACGGCCGGATGCGGCTCGCGATCGTCGGCTGGATCAAGACCGTCGAATGGCTGCAATGGTACGACCTCTCGGCCGATCCGGGCGGCGTGCTCGATTCGGACGCCCACCAGCGCGGCTCGGTCGAGTCCCTGTCGGTGACCGAGGGCGAGTTCGAGGTCGACGTGGCCGGCGCGGTGCAGCGGGCCCGGGCCGGCGAGACCCTGCGCTACCGCTGCGACCGGCCCCACACCGTGCGCTGCGTCAGCGAGACGACCGGGCGCGCCATGATGGTGGTCATCATGAAGGCGGCCGTGATGGAGTAGCGGCTCAGGCCGCCCGTCCCAGGGTGAAATCGACGTGAACGGCGTCGAATGGAACGCAGATCCCGCCGCCCGGCATGCGGTCGACGAGCCCGGCCTTCACCAGCGCCGCGACGTCCGCCTCGACCTCGTCGATGGTTCGATCGGACAACCCGGCGAGGTCCGGTAGCCTGAGAGGCCCTGCACCGACGAGATGCTGGACGAGGGTCCAGCGCTGGGGGGTCAGGATCGTCCAGAGGAGTTCGACCGAGGGGAAGGAGATGTAGGCACCCTGCGGCTCGCCACGAAACGCCGCCTCGAGCCTCGCCCGTGTCTCCGCGATTCCCGATACCCCGATGGTTACGGTCGTCATTCGGGCTTCCTCCAGGCGGCCACGTCCAGCCAAAACGCAGCAAGCAGTTCGTCGATACTGGTGAATGCGACCGGCTGCTCGTCCGCACCAACGTGCCTGTGGTCGCCCCTCCCGGCCTCGTTATCATAGCGAAGCACGCATCGCTCTTCCACGACCAGGGCGAGCCGATACTTGAAGCTGTGCACGCTGCCCGAAATTGGATGCGGAACGCGCCATACGACGAGTTCGGCGAATGTGTCCGATGCCAGAACCAATCGCTCTCGGAGGAGCAGAGCCGCCTTCATGACGGCGAGATTGCCGCAACGGCATCAGTGGAGCAACCAAAGGCGCGGACTTGCCGTCGCCCTCAGCCCCCGGCGTTGATCCACCGGACCATGTCGGCGAGCACCTGCGACAAGGCCCGGTCGAGACCGTTGGCCGCCACCGCCGCGTTGACCTCCGCGACCGGGACGCGGGCCTGGAAGACCTTGGCCGCCACGACCGTGCCGCTGCTCTCCTGGAGCAGCTTGGCCGAAAGGTCGACCACCGCCTCGCGGCGTCCGGCATCGATGTCGAACGCGCGCAACTCGGTGATCAGGACCGTGTCGGCCGCGACCTTGTCGCCGGGGCGGCTGACGGATTTCAGCCGGTTGGCGTTCTCGAGGCTCTGGATGACCCGGGTCTGGACCAGGCGCGGCAGCCGGTCGGCCCACTGGCCGCCGCCGAGATAGGACACGGCGCCGCCCGGCTCGCGCACGATGATGCGGTCGGCCTCGAAGGGCTGGAGCCCGACCGGCTCGGCCACCACGATCGAGCGGCGGGCCGCGCCGCTGCGGGCCGCGCCCGGAAGGGCGGTGAGATCGAAGGTCGTCGGCACCGCGCCGCTGCCGCAGGCGCCGACGGCGAGCGCCAGGAGGGCGGCGAGGACCGGGCCGGACCGGCGGGCGCCCAGGGCGCGGACCGTGGTGATCACCGAAGGGCTCATGGGGGACGACGAACCGAGGGCGGACGGGGCCGGAACCGGCCCGGAAGCTTGACCGAACATGCTCCGACAACGCGCGGGCGCGCGCGTGGGTGCAATCCCGGCGGTGCTGCACGGCGACATGATCAGCGACCGTTGTATTCCGGCAACGTCGGCTTGCCGCCGAAGATCACCTGGGACGGGTCGCGCTCGATCTTGCGCACGGCGCTGTTGAGGGTGTTGAGGGTGCGCTGGCCGTCGGTCGAGAGGGTCTGCACCTCGCGCCGCCCGGCGCCGCTGAGTCGGCTGACGCTCTGGGTCAGGGTGGCGGTGCGCTTGTCGAGGTTCTCCGACATGGTGCGGAAGGCACGGCCGGCATCGCGGATCGAGATCGCGGCCTCGCGCACCTCGGCGAAGGTGCTCTTGCCGGCGTCGCCGGAGGCGGAGCCGAGGAAGCCCTCGGCGCCCTTCAGCACCGCGTCGAGCCGGTCGGCGGAGGCGTTGAGCTTGCCGGCAAGCGAGCGGGCATCGTGCACGCCGGCCTGCACGTCCGGCGAGGCGGCGGCCAAAGCGGTCGAGAACCGGTCGACGTTGTCGATCAGGCTCGCGAGCTTGCGCCCGTCCACCGCCTTGGTCAGGGCGTCGAGGGCCGGCGCGCTGTCGCCCAGCGTCTTCGAGAATCGCTCGACATTGGCCAGCGTGCGGTTGATCGCACCCTCGTTGCCCGCGACCACCCGGTCGAGGCGCTGGAGCATGTCGTCGGCGCGCTGCGCGATGGTGCGGGCCGCCGCCATCAGGTCCTGGATGTCCGAGGCGTCGGCGTAGATCGTCGGGACCGGATCGTCCTTGGTCGGGGCGAGCTGCGGCGCGTCGGCGCTGCCGCCGACGAGGGCGATCGACGCGACGCCGGTCAGCATCGTCATGTCGAGGCGCGCGCGCGTGTCGACGCGCAGGGGCGTGCCGCGATTGACCTCGACGATCGCCGTCACCCGGCGCGGGTCCTGCGGCAAGAGCCGCACGTCCGTCGCCTCGCCGACCCGGATGCCGTTGAAGGTGACCACCGCCCCCTTGGCGAGCCCTCCGACGCCGCCCGAGAATACGATGCGCACCGGCATCCGGGCCTGGTTCGACGAGGAGCCGCGCAGCCAGAACGCGAAGGCGAAGCCGAGGGCGATCACCGCCAGCGTGAAGGCGCCGATCAGGACGTTGTTGGCGCGGGTTTCCATGCCTTAACGGTTTCCATGCGCGTGCGGGGCGGGGAGGCGGGGCGGCAGGGGAGAGCCGGATCGGGATCTCGCGGCACGGGCCATTCCGC
>NZ_JTHF01000144.1 GCF_001043895.1 Methylobacterium indicum | reverse complement strand
GGTGGGCACGGCCTCCCCCCTGCCGGCCCCGGCCGGATCGGGGGAGGCCGTGCCCACCGGCTCCCGCGCCATCGCGAGCCGCGACCAGGCTTTCGACGAACTCCTGACGATCGCCGCCTACTTCCGGCAGACCGAGCCCCACTCGCCGATTTCCTACGCCCTGGAGACGGTCGTCCGGCGCGGCCGGATGACCCTGCTGGACCTCCTCGGCGAGCTGATCCCCGAGGCCGAGGGGCGCGAGCGCTTCCTGCGTCAGGCCGGGATCGAGGCGGGCGGCGAGGGCCGCGCGCCGTGACCGCCCGACCCGTGACCGCCGCCGGAGCCCGGCTCCGACATCCCGTCCAACCCTGCTGAGGTGCCTCCATGGCCAGCATTCACGAGAAGCTCGAGCGGGTGCGCAAGCCCCGGGTCCACATCAAGTACGAGGTCGAGACCGAGGGCGCCCTGATCGAGAAGGAGCTGCCCTTCGTGGTCGGCGTGCTCGGCGACTTCACCGGCGACCCGAGCCGGCCGCTCAAGCCGTTCCGGGAGCGCAAGTTCATCCAGATCGACCGGGACAACTTCGACGAGGTGATGGCCCGGATGGCGCCCGGCCTCAACCTCGTCGTCGACAACACCCTGGCCGACGACGGCACGCAGATGCCGGTGCGCCTGCACTTCGACCGCCTCGACGATTTCGAGCCGGCGGCGATCGTCCGGCAGGTGCCGGCGCTCGCCACGCTGCTCGAGACCCGCGATGCGCTGCGCGACCTGATGACCAAGGCCGACCGCTCGGAGGATCTCGAGCTCCTGCTCGAGCGGATCCTGCAGGACAACGGCCAGCTCCGCCGCCTCGTCGACGAACTCGAGAGGACGGGCGCGGCCGGCCCGATCCCGCCCACCAAGCCCGCCCCGACCTCCGACGGAGCCGCCTGAGATGTCGACACCCAAGGACACCGCACGCCCGGAGACGGCGCATCCCGCCGCGGCCACGACCGTCGCGCCCGGCCCCAGCCTGCTCGAATCCGCCATCGCGGCGACGAAGCAGACCGCCCCCGACCGCACCGAGGCGCTGCTGCGGACCCTGACGCAGAGCGCGCTGGAAGGCACCGTCAGCTTCGAGCGCAACCTCACGGTGACGATCAACCGGGCGATCGCCGAGATCGACGCCCGGATCTCGCGCCAGCTCGCCGCGATCATGCACCGGCCCGAATTCCTGAAGCTCGAAGGCTCGTGGCGCGGCCTCAACTACCTCGTCCACAACAGCGAGACCTCGGTCAACCTGAAGATCCGGGTGCTCAACGTCTCGAAGCGCGAGCTGGCCAAGGACCTGCTCAAGGCGGCCGAGTTCGACCAGAGCCAGATCTTCAAGTCGATCTACGAGAGCGAGTTCGGCACGCCGGGCGGCGAGCCCTACGGGGCGCTGATCGGCGACTACGAGTTCTCGAACCACTTCGAGGACGTGGAGATGCTGCAGGGGCTGTCGGGGGTGGCGAGCGCCGCCTTCGCGCCGCTCATCGCCGCGGCGAGCCCGCAGCTCTTCGGGTTCGAGGATTTCCGCGATCTCGCCCGGCCGCGCGACCTGGAGAAGATCTTCGACACGGTCGAGTACGCCAAGTGGCGGGCTTTTCGCGAGTCGCCGGATTCGCGCTTCGTCACCCTGACGATGCCGCGGGTGCTCGCCCGCCTGCCCTACGGCCGCGACACCCGGATGGTCGACGAGTTCGACTTCCAGGAGGCGCCGGGCGGGCCCGGCGATCGCCTCGCCATGGATCACGGCCATTACTGCTGGTCGAACGCCGCCTACGTGCTCGGCGCCCGCCTCACCGACGCCTTCGCCAAGACCAACTGGGCCACGGCGATCCGCGGCGCCGAGAGCGGCGGCAAGGTCGAGGCCCTGCCGATGCACGTCTTCCAGAGCGACGACGGCGACCTCGACCTGAAATGCCCGACCGAGGTCGGCATCACCGACCGGCGCGATTCGGAGCTCGGCAAGCTCGGCTTCCTGCCGCTCTGCCACTACAAGAACACCGACTACGCGGTGTTCTTCGGCGCCCAGACCACCCACAAGCCGGAAAAGTACGACCGGCCCGAGGCGACCTCGAACGCCGCGATCTCCTCGCGTCTGCCCTACATCATGGCGACCGCCCGCTTCGCGCATTACCTGAAGGTGATCGGCCGCGACAAGATCGGCTCCTTCATGGAGGCCGAGGATTGCGAGAAGTGGCTGAACCGCTGGATCGGCAACTACGTCAATGCCAACGACGAGGCCGGAGCGGAGATGAAGGCGCGCTATCCCCTGCGCGAGGCACGGGTCGAGGTGCAGGAGATCCCGGGCCGGCCGGGCTCCTACAACGCGGTGGCCTGGATGCGGCCCTGGCTGCAGATGGAGGAACTGACCACCTCGCTGCGCATGGTCGCCCGCATCCCGCGCCAGGGCTGACCCGGGATGGCCCCGGCAAGAGGCACGGCGGACGAGGCCAGCGCCGCCGCGCGGCGGCGCGCCGACCGGCTGATCGCCCTCATCGACCGGAGCCTCAACCGGGCGGTCAACGCGATCCTGCACCATCCGGGCTTCCAGGCCCTGGAGGCGCGCTGGCGGGGCCTGTCCTACCTCGTCGGCGCGGCGCAGGGCGGCGGCCAGGCCGGCGCGCAGGGGAGCGGGCCGGTCGTCGTCAAGGTGCTGGCGGTGTCCTGGCGCGAGCTCGCCCGCGACTTCGAGCGGGCGGTCGATTTCGACCAGAGCCACCTGTTCGAGCTGGTCTATGCCCGGGAATTCGGCATGCCGGGCGGCGAGCCGTTCGGGCTCCTGCTCGGCGACTACGCGGTCGGCCACCGGGTCGACCCGGCGGCGCGCACCGACGACGTGGCCACCCTCCAGGGCGTCGCCGGGGTGGCGGCGGCGGCCTTCGCGCCGTTCCTCGCGGGCCTCAAACCCGCCGCCCTCGCCCTCGACGGCTTCGCCGACCTCGACGGCCTGCCGAACCTCGCGGCGGTCTTCGACGGGCCGGATTTCGTGCGCTGGAAGAGCCTGCGCGAGACCGAGGATTGCCGCTTCGTCGGCCTTCTCGCCCCGCGGGTACTGATGCGCACGCCCCACCGGTCCCATCACCGACCCCGGGTCGACGGCTTCCCGTTCGAGGAGGAGGTGCGGGCGGACGGGGCGGCCCTGCTCTGGGGCAGCCCGGTCTACGCCTTCGCCCGGGTGGTGCTGCGGGCCTTCGAGGCCTCGGGCTGGTTCGCCGACCTGCGCGGCGTGCCCCAGGACCAGGAGGGCGGCGGCCTCGTGGCCGACCTGCCGACCCTGAGCTTCTCGACCGACCGGCCGGGCCTGGCGGCGCAGCCCCCGGTCGAGATCCGCCTCACCGCGGCGCAGGAGCGGCAGCTCGCCGACCACGGCATCATCCCGGTCGGCCACGTGCCGTTCACGGCGGCTTTGGTCTTCAACGCCAACCCCTCGCTGCACCGGCCGGCCCGCGCCGCGGGGCTCGCCGCGGAGGAGAACGCCCGGCTCGCCGCGATGCTGCAATACGTGCTCTGCGCCTCGCGCTTCGCCCACACCCTGAAGGTGATGATGCGCGACCAGGTCGGCCGCCTCGGCGGCGCGCCGGCGGTGGAGCGGCTGATCGTCGACTGGCTTGCCCGCTACCGCCTCGGCAGCGACAGCGCCGAGGCCGAGCTGAAGGCCCGCTACCCCCTGCGCGACGCCGGCGTCGAGGTCCGCGAGATCCCCGGGCGCCCCGGGGTGCTCGGCTGCACCCTGCGCCTCCAGCCGCATTTCCAGCTCGACGACGTGGCGGCGAGCTTCCAGCTCGTCGCCGAGGTCACCACCGCCCAGGGCGCCGCCTGAGGCGGCACCTGCCTGCATCCGGAGGTCAGCATGACGGTCCTCGACACCCCCGCCCTCGCCGACCTCCTGGCGGAGGGCCGCCTCGACGAGGCGGTGGAGGCCGCCGGCCGGGGCGTGAAGGCGCGGCCGGGCGACGCCGCCGCCCGGGTGACGCTGGCCGAGCTGCTGATCCTCCAGGGCGCCCTCGACCGGGCCGAGGCGCAGCTCCAGGTCGCCGCCGAGCAGGCGCCCACGGAGGCGCCGGCCCTCGCGATCCTGCGCCACCTGCTGCGCGGGGCGGTCGCCCGCGTCGCCTGGTACGAGACCGGGGCGGTGCCGGACTTCGTCGACGGGCCGACCCCGCGCCAGGCGGAGGCGATGCGCCTCGCCCTCGCGGTACGGGCCGGCGACGCCGAGGCGGCGGGGACCGCCCGCGCGGCCCTCGAGGCGATGCCGCCGGTCCGCGCGCGGGTCGACGACGGGGCGGCGCAGGAGGTGCGGGATGCCTGCGACCTGTCCCAGGCCGGGTTCGAGGCGCTGACGCTCGCCGGGCGCTATCTCTGGCTCGCGCCGGAGCGGATCGAGAGCCTCGCCTTCTCAGCCCCGAAGCGCCCGCGCGACCTGCTGTGGCGCCGCGCCGAGGCGCGGCTGCGCGACGGGCGCGAGGCGACCTTCCTGGTGCTCGCCCAGTACCACGACCCGGCGGCGAGCGAGGCCGAGCGGCTCGCCCGCGAGACCGCCTGGATCGCGGCGCCCGGCGGGGTGGTGCGCGGACGCGGCCAGCGGGTCTGGCTCGTCGGCGACGAGGCGCGCGACCTGCTGACGATCGCGCGCATCGCCGTCGAGGCGTGAGGCGATGCGCCTCCAGCCCTCCCTCCTCGACCGCCTGATCGACGACGAACCGCAGCGCGTCGTCGACCCGCCGCGCTCCCGCGCGGACGAGCTGCGCCGGGTGCGCGAAGGCTTCCGCCGCGACCTCGAAGCCCTGCTCAACACCCGCCGCCTGCCGACCAGCCCGCCGGCCGGCCTCGAATTGGTGCGCGCGGCGCTGCCGCATTACGGCGTCGAGGATTTCGTCGGCGCGCCCCTCGCCACGCCCGAGCAGCGCGCCGACCTCGCCCGGGCCCTCGAGACCACGATCCAGGCCTTCGAGCCGCGCTTCCGCGCCGTGACGGTGACGGTGCTCAAGGGCCGCGACCCGCTGGAACGCCTCCTGCGCATCCGCATCGAGGCGGCGGTTCACCTGAGCGCCGACCAAGCCCCCGAACCCGTCACCTTCGAAACCGCCCTCGACCCGGCGATCCGCAGCTTCTCGGTGGAAGCACGCGGCGATGCATGATCAGGGAGTGCCCGTGAACGACCGCCTCTACGGCTTCTACGATTCCGAGCTCGAGGCCCTGCGCGGGCTCGGCGGGCAGTTCGCCCGAGCGCATCCGAAGATCGCCGGGCGGCTGCGGCTGTCGCCGGACGCGGTCGACGATCCGCACGTCGCGCGGCTGATCGAGAGCGTCGCCTTCATCGCCGCGCGGCTGCGGCTCAAGCTCGACGACGACTTTCCCGAGATCGCCGAGTCGCTGCTCGAATTCCTCTATCCGCACTACCTCGCGCCGATCCCCGCGCTCGCGGTCGCGCAGGTCGATTTCCCGCCCGACCTCAAGCAGGCGATCGTCCTGCCGCGGGGCACGAACGTCGAGACCGACCCGGTCGAGGGCGACATCTGCCGCTTCCGCACCACCCAGGAGGTCTCGCTGTGGCCGGTGCGGGTCACCGCCGCCGCGCTCACCGGGCGGCCGCTCGTCGCGCCGCCCTGCCCGCATGTCGAGGCGCCGGCGAGCCTGCGCCTCGTCCTCGAGACCCTCGACCCGGGCGTCACCTTCACGGATCTCGGCCTCGATTCCCTGCGGTTCTACCTGCGCGCGCCCTGGCGCCAGGCGGTGGCGCTCTACCGGCTCCTCCTCACCGAATGCCTGGAGGTCGCCATCGCCGACCACCCGGAGGACCGCTCCGCCACCTTCCTCGGCCGCGACGCGATCCGGGCCGTGGGCTTCTCGCCCGAGGAGGCGGTGCTGCCGCCCGCACCCCGGGCGCACCCGGCCTACCGGCTCCTCACCGAGTTCTTCGCCTATCCCCAAAAGTTCCTGTTTCTCGACCTGACGCGGATCTCCGCCCGCACGCTGCGGCAGGCGGGCAACCGGCTCGAGATCTTCGTCTATCTCTCGCGCCACCCCGCGGAGCTGGAGCGGGCCTGCGCACCGGGCACCTTCGCGCTCGCCTGCACGCCGCTCGTCAACCTGTTCTCCCAGCCCGCCGAGCCGCTGACCCTGACCCACGCGGCGCGGGAATACCCGATCGTGCCGGATTCGCGCCGCCACGCCACCCGGGAGGTCTACGCGGTCGAGCGGGTCACCCTGACCGACCGGGGCGGCCAGAGCCGGGACGCCGTGCCGCTCTTCGGCCGCGCGCTCACCGGGGCCGACGAGGCGGGCGCGCTGTTCTGGCAGCTGCGCCGGCGCCACCTGCCCGAGGGCGGCGAGGGGACGGATGCGCGCCTCGCCCTCGTCGACGCCGAGGCCTCGCCCGCCTCGCCGACCGACGCGGTGCTGTCCATCGACACCACCTGTCTCAACCGCGACCTGCCGGCCCGCCTGCCCTATGGCGGCGACCAGCCGGTGCTGAAGGTCCTGCGCGGCCCGGGCGAGGTCGGCCGGCTGCGGGCGCTCACGCCCTTCACCCCGACGCTGCGGCTCGAACCCGGCGACGGACTGCTGTGGCGGCTCGTCTCCCACCTCACCCTCAACCACCTGTCGCTGTCGAACACCGAGGGCGGGCCCGAGGCGCTGCGCGAGATCCTGCGGCTCTACGATTACCGCGACGCGCCCGAGACCCGCAGCCTGATCGACGCGATCGTCTCGGTCACCCACCGGCGCGCCACCGCCCGGGTGGCGGAGGGCGGCCTCGCCCGCGGGCTCGACATCGAGGTCGAGATCGACCGCCGCTTCGCCGATCCCGGCGCCGCCTTCCTGCTCGGCCAGGTGCTCGACCGGTTCTTCGGCCTCTACGTCAACCTCAACAGCTTCACCCGGCTCACCCTGCGCGAGCGCGGGGCGGCGGTGCCGATCAAGACCTGGGCGCCGCGCTCGGGCGGAAGGCCGCTCGCATGAGCGCCGCCGGCGAGACGCGGACCCTCGGCGAGCGGCTGGACGCCGAGATCGACCGGTTCGACCCGTTCGTGGCCCTGCGCCTGATCGAGGCGTTCCGCCCGCCGGCGACGGGGCGCGGCGGCGGGACCGGCGAGGAGACGGAGTCCGAGACCGCGCTCGCGGTCGGGGCGGTGACGAACCGCCACGTCGCCACCCCGCTCGCCGCTCCGGGCACCTTCGGGCTCGACCGGCGCGGCCTGCCCGAAGCCGCCTTCGTGGGGCTCGTCGGGCCGCTCGGACCGCTGCCGCCGGTCTATACCGAGGTGGCCCTGCGCGAGCGGCGCGCCCGCAGCCCGGGACTGTCGGCCTTCCTCGACCTGGTCCTCGCCCGGGCGAGCGCGGCCTTCCTCGACGCCGACGAGAAGTACCGGCTGCCGGCCCGGATCGCCCGGCACGGGGTGGATGGCGGCGACCGGATCACCGAGGTCCTGCGCGGCCTCGCCGGACTGATGCTGCCGGCCCACCGCGACCGCCTCGCCACGCCGGATTCCGAGCTCCTGCCCTATGCCGGGCTCCTCGGCCGCGCGGTGCGCTCCGCCGCCGGGCTCGAGGTGCTGCTCGCCGACCGGCTCGGCCTCGCGGTGCGGGTCGAGCCGTTCCGGGTCCGGCGCCTGCCGATCGCGCCCGAGGAGCAGACGCGGCTCGCGGGGCCCGCCCCGGCCTATGGCCGCCTCGGGGTCGATGCGGTGGCGGGCGCGGGCGTCCTCGACGCGACGAGCACCTTCCGGGTGGTGATCGGCCCGGTCGACGCCGCGGCCTTCGCCGCCCTCGCGCCGGGCGGCGTCCGGATGGCCGAACTCGTCGAGTTGGTGCGTCTCTACATGGATCCCGGCCTCGACTTCGACGTGCAGGTGATCCTGCGCAAGGAGGACGTCCCGGAAGCCCAGCTCGGCACCCGCGCGCCGGCCCTCGGCTGGAACGCCTGGCTGCGCCAGCTGCCGGCGGAGCGCGACGCCGACCAGTCGGTCTTCGATCCCATGCGGGGCGCGCCCTGAGGCCGCGCGACCGCGCTCGCACGAAATGGAGGATGCATGATCGTCGGTATCGATTTGGGAACCACCAACAGCCTCGTGGGCGTCTGGACCGAGGGCGAGGCGCGGCTGATCCCGAACGTCTATGGCGAGGTCCTGACCCCCTCGGCGGTCTGCCTCGACCGGGACGGGAGCGTCGCGGTCGGCCGCCCGGCCCTCGACCGGGTGGTGGCCCAGCCCGGGCTCGCCGCGGCGGCGTTCAAGCGCTTCATGGGCAGCCGCCACGAGGTGCGGCTCGGGAGCCGCAGCTTCCGCCCGGAGGAGCTCTCGGCCTTCATCCTGCGCCAGCTCAAGTCCGATGCCGAGGCGGCGCTCGGCCGCGAGGTCACGGAGGCAGTGATCACCGTGCCGGCCTTCTTCAACGACGTGCAGCGCCGGGCGGTGCGCGCCGCCGGCCAGCTCGCCGACCTCAAGGTCGAGCGCATCCTCAACGAGCCGACCGCCGCCGCCCTCGCCTACGGCCTCCAGGCCCGCCACGCCGAGGGCGGTAAGATCCTGGTCTTCGATCTGGGCGGCGGCACCTTCGACGTCTCGGTGCTGGAGATGTTCGACGGCGTCATGGAGGTGCGCGCCACCGCGGGCGACGCCTTCCTGGGCGGCGAGGACTTCGTCGACGCGATCGTGGCCTGGTTCGAGGCGACGACCGGGCTCACCGGGGCGGATCCCGGCGTCAAGGCGCGCCTGCGGCGCCAGGCGGAGCTCGCCAAACGCGCCCTCGATCGGGAGCCCGAGGTCGAGATCCGGGTCGAGGGCGGCGACGGCCATCCGGGCGGCCGGGCGCACCGCGCCGTCCTCACCGCCGAGCGCTTCGCCGAACTCGCCGAGCCGCTGCTCGCGCGCCTGCGCCGCCCGGTCGAGCGGGCGATGAGCGATGCCCGGCTCGACCTCTCCGACCTCTCCGACGTGGTGCTGGCCGGCGGCGCCACCCGGGCGCCGATCGTGCGCCGGCTCGCCGCCCGGCTGTTCGGCCGCCTGCCGCTGTCGAGCCTCGACCCGGACGAGGTCGTGGCCCGGGGCGCCGCGGTCCAGGCCGGGCTCAAGGCCGGCGACGCGGCGCTCGAGGAGACCGTGCTCACCGACGTGGCGCCCTTCACCCTCGGGGTCGAGGTTTCCGAGCCCGACGCCTCCGGCCGGCTGCGTCCGGGCATCTACATGCCGGTGATCGAGCGCAACACCCTGATCCCGGTGAGCCGGACGAAGACCGTGCATCCCTGCGCGGACGACCAGCGCCAGGTGACCTGCGCGGTGTTCCAGGGCGAGAGCCGGCTGACGAAGGACAACATCCCGCTCGGCGAGTTCACCCTGACGCTGCAGCCGCGGCCGATCGACCGGCAGGCGCTGGAACTGCGCTTCACCTACGACGTCAACGGCGTGCTCGAGGTCTCGGCCACCAGCACCGTCGACGGGCGCAGCGAGCGCCTGGTGATCCGGAACTCGCCCACCCCCCTCGACCCGGCGGAAATCGAGGCGCGGCTCGCCGCCCTCGCCGACCTGAAGATCGCGCCGCGCGACACCGAGGCCCACCGCGCCCTCCTGGCCCGTGGCGAGCGTCTCTTCGCCGAGGCCCTCGGCGCCCCGCGCGAGGCGGTGGGGCGGGCGATCGCCGCCTTCGAGCGAGCGCTGGAGGCCGGCGAGGCCGAGGCGATCACCCGGGCCGCGGAAGAGCTGCGCGCGGTGATCCGGGCCCTGGGGGCCGTGCCGTGACCGGGCCGTCCAGCCCCGCGCCGGAGGAGACGTCCGCGACGCGCGCGGCGGCCCTCGCCCTCCTCGGACTCGCACCCGGGGCGGACGAGCGGGCGCTGAAGAGCGCCTATGCCCGCCGGCTGAAGACCGTGCGGCCGGACGTCGATCCGGAGGGGTTCCAGGCCCTGCGCGCGGCCTACGAGTCCGTGCGCGGCACGCTCGCGGCTCCGGGACCCGAGACGGAGGCACGCCCGGCCCCCGCCATCGATCCGGCGGCCCGCGACGACCTCCTGCACCGCCTCGACGCGCGCCGGCGCCGGGGCGACGCGGCGGGCGCCCTGGCGGTCGTCGACGCGGCGCTCTCCGGCGGCCTCGACCTCGCTTGGCGCGAGAGCGTCGAGGACGGCCTGTTCGACCACCTGGCCCGGGACCCGTCGGTGCGGCCCGAGCTGCTGCGGGGGATGTCGGAGCGCTTCGCCTGGGGCGAGGCGACGACGCGCCAGGGCGCGCGGGACGCGGAAGGGCTGGCGCTGCTGCGGCAGCGGATCGAGGGCGCGGACATCGCCGATGCCCTGCGCGCCCGCGCCGAGGCGGTCCTCAAGGGCGAGGGGGCGCCGGGCGACACGGTGCTGCCGCGCCTGCTCGGCCCCTACCGGGTCGGGCTGTTCGACCGCGGCCTCGACGACGCCGAGCGCGAGGTCGCGGTCGAGGTGCTGAACGCCGTGCTCGGGCCGCTCGCCGAGGTCGACGGGCTGATCGACGCCCGCATTCTCGCGGCCCTGCGCGGCGCCCTCGGGGCGGCCCCGCTCGCCGCCGCGCCGCCTGCGGCCGTCGCGCCCCCGGCCGAGGCCGCCGAGGCCGCGAGCCGGGCGCCGATCAACCCGCCGAGCAAGTGGAACTGGTCGTCGGCGGGCGTGATCTGGCTCGCCATCGTCGTCCTGGGCAACATCGCCAGCCACTGGCCGGGCGGGTCGGAGCCGCCGGCCCGCGCGCCCGTTTCCACGCCCTCGCCCTCTCCGTCGCCCTGGCCCGAACGGGAATGGGCGATGCGCCAGCCTCCGGTCGAGATGAACTTTCCGGTGCACACGCGACGGGCCGACGGACGGCTCGGGCTCGACCTCTCGAAGCTCCTGTCCCCGGAGGTCCGTAGGGCCCTGAAGGCGGTGCGCATCGGCCCCCCGGACCGGAAGCCCGCCAGGCTGGACCTCGCGGCGATCGAGCGGGAGCCGATCCGCTTCGCGCCGCCCGGCGGCACGACGCTGCGGGTGCAGCTGGTGTTCGACGACGGGTCCGTCACGGACTTCTACGACTTCGATCTCGCCGAAGCCGTGCGGGAGGCCGCCTCGGGTTCGGAGGCGGCCGAGGCCGAGGACGACCCGGCCCCGCAGCCCTCCGCGTCGGAGGTCCGGTTCCAGCCGAAGCTGACCGTCCGGGACGGCACCCTGTATCTCGACCTGTCGGATATCCTGCGGCCCGCCAATCGGGAGGGCCTGCGCGAGGTCCGGCTGCGGCCGGCGCCCGGAGCCCCCGAGCGGGTGCTCGACTGGGCCGCGATCGCGGCGGCGCCGCTCCAGCCGATCCCGACGACCTCCGAGCGGATGACGCTGCGCGTCGTCACCAGCAGCGGGGAGAGCAGTTCGGAGCAGGTCTACGACCCGCGCGCGCTCCTGGCCGCGCGGAACCAAAAGAGCGGGCGAGCCGCGTCCCCCAGCCCCGAGCCGTCCCGATGAGCGAGCCGCCCTTCCTCTACCTCGACGACGCCGGATACCGGAGCGAGCCCCTGCGCTGGGCCTACGCGCTGGGCGCCTGCTACAACCTCTACCACGAATACCCGGTCGACCTGCCGGTCGATCCAGAGACCGCCGGCCGGCGGTTCCGCGGGCAGCGCGACCGGGCGGAGGGGTGGTTGCGGCGCGACTGGTCGATCGAGGACCGGGCCGGCCTCGTCGCGGCGATGGGCTGGCTCGGCCGGGACGGCCATCGCCGCGACCACCGCGCCCTGGTGCGGCGCTACTGCGCCCTGCCGGGCCGGGGCTGGCACGAGCGGGAAGCGATGCTCGCCGAGCATGCCCGGGAGGGCAACGAGGCGGCGCAAGCCCAGCTGTGGCGGATGGGGGCGGTCGGCCGCGACCTCCTGGGCTGCCGCGCCGCCAACTTCCTCGCCTTCGATGCGGCGCGGGCCGCGCAGCTCGCCCGCAACGGCTACGTCCTCGGTTTCCTGTCCCTCGACGAGGTCAGGGCCTACCTGTTCGACCTCGCCCGCGAGGTCTCGGCCAGCTTCGCGAGCTGGCCGGATTACGGCCGCGACTTCGTCGTCGGGCGGGCGTTCTGGGCCGGCGCGCATGAGGCCGAGCCGTGGGATCCGCTGATGCGGCGCCTCGACACCGAGATCGACAGCCCCTGGCGGCGGATCCTGTTCGGCTTTCCGGAGGACGAGACCAGCCGGGGCGTCACCTCGGCCGACACCCGCGACGGGCCGTGCTGGACACTGGAGACCGCGCCCGTCGCCGCCCGGGCGGACGCGTGAGAGCGAGGGAGGGACACTGCCGATGCTGAGCCTCGACGCCTGGCGCAATCGGATCCGCGACGGCCGCGCCGCACGGCAGCGCCGCGCGGCGCTGAAGCGGCACGACCTCACCGTCCTGCCGCTCCGCCGGGACATGCCGGAGGCGGAGGACGACCTCGCGGCGCTCGACCGCCTGTGGGAGACGGGCGAGCTCGAGCGCTTCGACGCGCTCTACGCCGCGGCCGAGCGGCGCGACCTGATGATGGGCAACGCGCTGAAGCTGCATGTCGTGCTCTGGACCGAGCTCCTGGCCCGCGCCGAGGGCGCCGGCGACGGGCCGGCGCTCGACCGGCTCTGCGAGCCCTTCGCGCGGTGGTGGGAGCGCAGCGGCACGCCGATGGCCGGGGCAGCCTACGCTTCGGCGCTCCTCTCCGCGGCCTTCGCGCATCGCGGCGGCGGCTACGCCGACACGGTGTCGGAGGCGCAGTGGGCGGCGTTCCACGCCCGCCTGGAGACCGGCCGGGCCGCCCTCGACGCTTGCGCGACATCGGGCGCCGGCAGCCTGCCCTGGGCCTGGACGCATTACGATTACGGCCTGCACGGCAACGACGGCTTCGAGGATTTCCAAGGCCGCTTCATGCGCGCCTGGTCCCTCGACACCGCGAACTGGCAGCTCTGCGTCGCCCACGGCGTGCGCCTGCTGCCGCGCTGGTTCGGCGACGACATGGGCGACCTCGACGGCTTCGCCCGCCACGCCGCGAGCGTCGGCCAGGACCGCTTCGGCGCCGGCCTCTATGCACTGATCTACGGCCGCGGCTACGGGCTCGGCGACCACGACGTGCGCGACACGCTCTGCGACGTCGACCTCCTGATGCGCGGCTACGAGGACCTCGCCGCGCGCTATCCCTGCCAGAGCGTCTACAACCGCTGGGCGGCCGGCCTGTACTTCGCGCGCCAGTACGGGGCATGCGCGGAGGTGTTCCGCAACCGGATCACCGCGATCGTGCCCGAGATCTGGCTCGGCGACAGCCAGGAGGAGCAGGTGGACGATGCACTCGACACGATCCGGAGGGTCGGTGAGTAGGAGTCCGTCCGCCGCCCGGGCACGCTGCGGAAGCCGCATCCGCCCGGCGCTCCCGACCCTCGTCCGTCCGGCTCTCGCCCTCGGCGTCCTCGCGGGGACCGCCTCGGCGCAGGCGCCGTCCCGGGACGCCGCGCCGCTCCTCACCCCCAAGCCGGTCTTCGTGCCGGGCCTCTACGAGACCGAGAGCCGCAACAGCCGGTTCCGGAACCAGGGCGTGACGAGCCGGACCTGCTTTCCCTCGGCCGACTACGAGGCGTTCCGGCGCGAGACGCTCGCCCAGTACGAGACCAACCCCGAATTCCTGGAGGGATGCCGGCTCGGCGACAGCCGCGAGATACCGGACGGCTTCGCCTTCGCGATGGACTGCAAGGGATCCAAGGTCGTCCTGACCTTCCATTTCGGAAAAGATTCGGTCTCCTCCACCACTCATACGCTGATCACGGACCGGCCGGAATACTCCTCCGAGATCCTGACCCTGTCGCGCCGGGTCGGCGACTGCCCGGGCCAGGCGCCGGGCAGGGGGACCTGAGACGGGGTCTTCAGATGGAGCACCTGAGACGCGGGAGCCCAGTGCCGGCGTCCCGTCATCCGATTGATGAGAGCTTGTTCGATTGCTCCCGCTGATCCTGCCGGATCGTGTCCGGACTGCGAAAAATCGGCGTCGGTCAGCGTGTCTGCATCAACGCCGAGGATCACATCGGCGCCCCCCCCCCCCGGGCGGCGCAAATCGCGCACATCGTCGGGGGCGTGCCGTGTCTCGGAGCGCGGTTGACCGATGAGCCCCCCACGGCCGCGCGGCTCATCCCGGAGCGAAGCGAGCCCGCGCCCGGACGGATGAGCCAGTCGATCATCGCCTTGACGGTCCTTGTCATCGTCCGTGCCCGTGCCGCGGAGAAGGGCGCGGGGCTGGCCCACTCTGCTGTCCGGCGATATCACAGTTCATAGATGTCGCGACCCGGTCCGTCCAATTCCAGGTTAGAGATTAACCGAGCATAAGCTGCTTCCGACCAAACGCTCACGCCTTTACCCGAACGATCTGACGACATAAAATCATGTAAAATTAAATTTAGGTAATTAAAACATAGATCATAATCTCCATAATCTGTATAAAATCCGCCATTTTTTTCCATTATATCACGGACGATATCCGACGCTGGGCTTTTATAAATTTTCTTCCCAAATATTTTGATATCGTTCTCTAGGCATGGAAGTACAATAGCCGACAGATTTTCTTTCGTATATTGTAAAATAAGATCATATTTCGAGTCATCTGACTGTCTATATTCCCTAATATCTCCGCCGCAAATTTCATTCTGATCAATTGGTGCGCCAATAATACTTGATATCGTACTCTTATCCATCGAGAAATTAATTGAACCCGCCCCAATTTTAGGATATATTTCCCAATCCAATTTGCTCATTTCTTATCTACCTGTCTTACCAGGTGTGACGCCATGTTTATCAAGGCGCTCTTTATATTTTATCTTCTCCCTTGATCGCTTCATCGTAGCGAGTGGGATCACCGGCACTTTTGGCCACTTCCCTCACATTTGCAATATCACTGGCAAAAACTTCATCAAACTTTCCCACCTTCAATAATCTTGCTTGGTTTCTAACAAAATCTTTATTTCAATAAGTACTGGTATTTACATGATCTCGTTGCAACATTTATATTGCAGGACCGTCTTCAGCAGTCAAATCTAGATCTTTGTAAGACCCCTTGGATGGAATATGATGAAAATCGAGTTCGTCCCCACCGGTGAACTCGTGCCGGTGCCCTGCTTCGGACTGCCATGCCCACCCCTACGACAAGGGCCCTCCCCATTCCGCCTCTTGAGAGGCTCGCACGGGTTTTTCGGCTTGCTATCCGCACAATCCGTATCCGCGTCCGTCTTCGGCTTGGCCTTCGCCTTCTTTTGCGCGCCCTCGATCTTCTCGCTCAGCCAGCGGCCCCACTCGCGGCCGTCCTCCACGCCTTGCCGGACCCCCGTCACCGCCCCGTGGGCGGGGCCTACGGGGCGGTGACGGGGGTCCGGCAAGGCGTGGAGGACGGCCGCGAGTGGGGCCGCTGGCTGAGCGAGAAGATCGAGGGCGCGCAAAAGAAGGCGAAGGCCAAGCCGAAGACGGACGCGGATACGGATTGTGCGG
>NZ_JTHF01000143.1 GCF_001043895.1 Methylobacterium indicum | reverse complement strand
TCCGCGGCATCGTCCCGGGGCTGCGACGCTGCCCCGGGACGATGCCGCGGACGGCCCACGGCCGTGTCCCAGCGAACACCCCCACGGTATTCCTGTGCATGCGACAGCCCGCACCGGACCCGCTCAAGCCTCCGGACGTTTCCCGCTGCGAACAAGGAGCGGGGCCAGATGGCGAAGCGCAGGGTGGAACGGCGCGCACAGGCGGGAACCGAGGAGAGCGTGGCGCCGCTGGTGCCGCCCGGCGCTCTCGCGGTCGCGCTCCTCGGCCTGCGCGACCGGGGCCGTCCGCTGGTCCACGTCGCCCGCGACACCCGCCGGCTGGAGGAGATCGCCGCCCTCCTGCGCGCGCTCGCGCCGGGGATCGGCGTCGCGGTCTACCCGGAATGGGACTGCCTGCCCTTCGACCGCGCCTCGCCGTCGCGCGGCACGATGGGAGCGCGGGCCGGCGTGCTGCGCTGGCTCACCGATGCCGCGAACCTGCCCGACATCCTGCTCACCACCGCCCCGGCGCTGATCCAGCGGGTGCCGCCGCCCGAGACCTGGGCCGGGGCCCGGGTCGAGCTGAAGGCCGGCGATCCCCTCGATCCCGGGCGGCTGACCGCGGAACTCCAGCGCCTCGGCTACATCCTCGACGACCGGGTCGACGAGCCCGGCGAGGTCGCGGTGCGGGGGCGCACGGTCGACGTCTTCCCAGCCGCCGCGCCACGGCCCTGCCGCATCGAGCATGACGGCGGCAAGGTCACGGCGATCCGCAGCTACGATCCGGTGTCGCAGCGCTCCCTCGACGAGGTCGGGACCCTGGTGGTCGATCCGGCGACCGAGATCGTGCTCGCCCCGGACGCGCCGGTGCGGCTCAAGCCGTTCAGCGGCCAGGAACACCAATTGCCGACCCTCTACGGGCGGCTCGCCACCGTGCTCGACTACGTGCCGGAGGCCCGCCTGGTGGTCGAGGCCGGCGCGGAGGCCCGCGCCGACGCCTTCTTCGAGCAGATCGCCGAGGGGCGCGGCGCCGCGACGAGCGCCCGCGGCAAGACGGCGCCGCTCTACCTCGCCCCCGAGGAGTGGCGCGAGGCCCGCGAGGCCCGCGAGGTGGCGGTGGCGACCAAGGAGGAGGGGGAGGCGATCGCGGTGCCAGTCTTCCTGCGCGAGCGCCGGCCCGGCTCGGCCTTCTCGGCCTATCTGCGCGAGCGCCTGAAGGCCGGCGAGCGGGTGGTGCTGGCCGGCGACGCGGCGGCGCTCAAGCGGCTGTCGCGCCAGGCGGCCCGGGCGGCGGAGCGCAGCGTGAGGCCGGTCGCCGACTGGGCGCAGGCGGTGGCCGCCAAGCCCGGCGAGATCGTGGCGCTGCCCGCCCCCCTCGACGCGGGATTCCGGGTGCCGGAGCTCGCCGCGACGGTGATCGCGGCTCCCGACGTCCATGGCGGCGCCTCGGCGAAGCCCGGCACCGGGCAGCCGGTGATCCTGCCGATGGGCGAGGTCGATCTCCGGGTCGGCGACGTGGCGGTGGACCGCGACCACGGCCTGTGCGTGTTCGAGGGGCTGGAGCGCATCACGACCGGCGACGGCGGCGCCACCGAGGCCCTGCGCCTGCGCTTTGCCGGCGATGCCATCCTGATGGTGCCGGTGGCCCAGGCGGACCGGATCTGGCGCTACGGCTCGGAGGAGGAGGCCGTCACCCTCGACAAGCTCGAGGGCGGCACCTGGGCCCGGCGCCGGCTGACGACGGAGGCCGGCCTCGCCCGGGCGGCCCGGGCCATGCTGGAGGCCGCGGGGCTGCGCGCGAAGGCGAAAGCCCCGGCTCTCGTCCCGCCGGAGCGCGAGATGGAGCGCTTCGGCGCCGGCTTCGGCTTCCCGCTCACCCCCGACCAGGCCCGCGCCGTCGACGGGGCGCTGGCCGACCTCGCCTCGGCGCGGCCGATGGACCGCCTCGTCTGCGGCGATGTCGGTTTCGGCAAGACCGAGGTGGCTTTGCGCGCCGCCGCCGCGGCGCTGCTCGCCGGCAAGCAGGTGGCGGTGGTCGCGCCCACCACCGTGCTGGTGCGCCAGCACCTGCGCACCTTCGCGCGGCGCTTCGCCCGGTTCGGGATCGAGGTGGCGCAGCTCTCGCGCCTCGTTCCGCCGGCCGAGGCCAAGAAGGTCCGCCAGGGCCTCGCCGACGGCTCGATCCGCCTCGTCGTCGGCACCCAGGCGCTCGCCGGGCGCGGTGTCGCCTTCGCGGATCTCGGCCTCGTGGTGATCGACGAGGAGCAGCGCTTCGGCGCCGCCCTCAAGGAGAGCCTGCGCGGCATGGCGGGCGACGCCCACGTCCTGACGCTGACCGCGACGCCGATCCCCCGCACCCTGCAATCGGCGCTCGTCGGCCTGAAGTCGCTGAGCGTCATCGCCACCCCGCCGGCGGTGCGCCAGCCGATCCGCACCCTGCTGACCCCGCTCCACGACGACACCGTGCGGGCGGCGCTGATGCGCGAGAAGGGCCGCGGCGGCCAGAGCTTCGTCGTCTGCCCGCGCATCGAGGAGATCGGCCCGATGGCCGAGCGGCTGAAGGCCCTGGTGCCGGAACTCGCCACCGTCGTGGCCCATGGCGAGATGAAGCCGGCGGAGCTCGACGAGATCATGGTGCGCTTCGCCGACGGCGAGGGCGACGTGCTGCTCGCCACCTCGATCATCGAGAGCGGCCTCGACGTGCCGCGGGCCAACACCATGCTGGTCCACGATGCGGAACGCTTCGGCCTGGCGCAGCTGCACCAGCTGCGCGGCCGGGTCGGGCGCGGCCAGCGCCGGGGCGTCGCCTACCTGCTGACCCGGCCGGACCGCGACCTGCCCCCGGCCGCCGAGAAGCGCCTGCGGACCCTGGAGGCCCTCGACCGGCTCGGCGCGGGCTTCGCCATCAGCGCCCGCGACCTCGACCTGCGCGGCGCCGGCGACCTCGTCGGCGAGAACCAGGCCGGCCACGTCAAGCTGATCGGGCTCGGCCTCTACCAGCACCTGCTGCACCTGGCGCTCCGCGCCGCCAAGGGCGAGCCGGCGGAGGACTGGGCCCCCGAGATCCATCTCGGCCTCTCGGGCGACGTGCCGGAGGATTACGTGCCCGAACCCGAGGTGCGCCTGAGCCTCTACACCCGGCTCCTGCGCCTCGGCGCGGCCGAGGAGGTCGAGGCTCTGCGCGGCGAGGTCGAGGACCGGTTCGGGCCGCCGCCCGCCGGGGTGCGGGCGCTGTTCGCGCTGGCGCATCTGCGGGTCGCCTGCCTGCGGCTCGGCATCGCCCGTCTCACCGGCGGGCCGCAGGGGCTGGCGGTCGACTTCCGGCCCGGCTGCGCCCCGGCGGCGATGCCGCTCGGCGAGGAATTGACCGCCCGCGAGGGTCGGCTGATCCTGCGCCGTCCCTGCGACGACCCGGACCGGCGCGGCGAGCAGGCGGGCGAGTTCCTGCACCTGATCCAGGAGGCCCGCGACCATCAGGGCTGAGGATGATACGTTCGGCGCCGGGGTTTCATCCCCCGGGGCCGGAACGATCGCACATGGCCAAGGTTGACTCCCCGACCCCGCAGCTTCGGGGCCGCCCGCGGACCGATCCCATGGACAGACATCCCGACATCTCCTCGTCCGATCTGCCGTCGTCCCATCTGCCGGACGCCGTGGCGAACGAGAGCGTCATGGAATCCTGCGCGCGGGTGGATGGGCCGGCCGAGGACATCGTCCTCGAGCCGCTCGCCGACTTTCCGCATATCGACCTGCGCACGCCCGGCGAACCGTGGGAGAAGCGCCGCGCCGCCGGCAAATGCCTGCGCGCCAAGGTCCCGCACGACGGCCACGGCCCGGCGCCGGTGCCGGAGGACCGCCCCGACCCGGTGCGGCTGATCGAGGAGGCGCAAGAGGGCCGCCAGGACCACCTCATCCCCCTGCGCGTCGCCCGGATGGCGAGTTCGCCCTTCGCGTTCCTGCGCGGGGCCGCGACCGTGATGGCCTGGGACCTGGCGCAGACGCCGACGAGCGGCATCGACGTCGTGATGAACGGCGACGCCCACATCTCGAATTTCGGCCTGTTCGGCACGCCGCAGCGCGACATCGTGCTCGATCTCAACGACTTCGACGAGGTCACGATCGGCCCGTGGGAGTGGGACCTGAAGCGGCTCTGCGCCAGCATCGAGGTCGCCGCCCGCGACCTCGATGTGCCGCCGGCCGAGCGGCGGGAGGCGGTGATCGCGGCGGCCCACGGCTACCAGCACACGATGACCGACCTCGCACCCCAGGGCTCCCTCGACGTCTGGCACCGGGCCGCCAAGGCGGAAGAGCTCGATTTCAGCGGCATCGCCATCGACAACGAATCCCGCGACGTGGTGCACCGGGCGGTCGAGAAGGCGCGCAAGCGCCACAACAAGAGCCTGCTCGGCCAGCTCGGCGAGCGCCGGGTCGATGGCGGCTGGCGCTTCCGCGACGAGCCGCCGATCCTGACCTGGGTCGACGACGACACCCGCGAGGCGGTGACCGCCGGGCTCGAGCGCTACGCCGAGACCCTGCCGCCGGAGCGCCGGTTCATGCTCAACCGCTACCACGTCGTCGACGTCGCCCACCGGGTCGTCGGTGTCGGCAGCGTCGGCACCCGGGCCTACGTCGCGCTGCTCTGCGGCAATTCGGACCAGGACGTGCTCTTCCTCCAGGTCAAGGAGGCGGTGCGCCCCGCCCACGCCCCCTACGTCGCCGGGATGCCCGAGCCCTACGCCTCGCACGAGGGCGAGCGGGTGATCTACGGCCAGCGCCTGCTCCAGGCGGTGGGCGACCCGCTGCTCGGCTGGACCACCATCCACGACCGCCCGTTCTACGTCCGCCAGATGAAGAACATGAAGGGCGAGATCCCGATCAGCTGCATGCGCGGGCAGCCGCTGGTCTACTTCTCCTGGGCCTACGGCGCGCTGCTGGCCCGCGCGCACGCCCGCACCGGCGACGCGGCGGCCATCGCCGGCTATTGCGGCCGCGACCGCCACGGCGACCTCCGGGAGGCCGTGGCCGACTGGGCGCGGGCCTATGGCGAGCGCAACGCCGAGGATCACCGGCTCTTCCTCGACGCCATCGCGTCGGGGCGGCTGGAGGCGGCGGAGGATCCGCAGCTTTAAGAATCCCAGCGTACGCTTTGCTGCGCGCCGGCGACCGGCTGCCGACGTCGATCGTCGGGAGACATCCGAGAGGAAGCGCGCCGGTCTACGGCTCGACGCGCTGCCCCAAGCACCGCCGGTAGAGGGTGCTCCGGCTGATGCCGAGGCTGCGCGCGGCCTTGCTGACATTGCCGCCATGGGCCGCGAGCGCCGCGCGCATCGCGTCCTGCGCCAGGGTGTCGAGGCGGCCGGTCGCCGGCTCCGGCTCGGGCATCGGCACTGCCGCGGGTGCGACCGGGACCGCCACGCCTTCGGGCAGGGCGTCGAGACCCAGCACCTCGCCGGGTTCGGCCAAGGCAGCCAGCGCCTTCAGGCACGCCACGAGCTGGCGCAGGTTGCCGGGCCAGGACGCGTCGGCGAGCGCCGCCTCGCAGGGCGGCGACAGGCTCACGCCGCGGGCCGGGCCGTTGGTCCGGGCCCAGAGGTCGCGCACCAGGGCGAGGCGGTCGGGCCGGTCGCGCAAGGGGGCCAGGCGCACCCGGTAGGGGGCGATGCGGTAGAAGAGATCGGCCCGGAAGGCGCCGTCCTCGACCATCCGGGACAGGTCGCGGTGGGTGGCGCAGATCAGCGCGAAATCGACCGGGACCGGACGGGTACCGCCGACCGGCAGGACCTCGCGCTCCTGCAGCGCCCGCAGCAGGCGCGATTGCAGGGCGAGCGGCATGTCGCCGATCTCGTCGAGGAAGAGCAGGCCGCCCTCCGCTTGGCGCAGCAGGCCCTTGGCGCCGTGGCGCGCCGCGCCCGTGAAGGCGCCGGGCTCGTAGCCGAACAATTCGGCCTCGATCAGCGTCTCGGGCAAAGCCGCGCAATTCACCGCCACGAACGGCTTTTGCGATCGCGCGCAGGCCGCGTGGGCGGCGCGGGCAAACACCTCCTTGCCGGTCCCGGTCTCGCCCTCGACCACCACCGGGATGCCGGCCTCGATCAGCCGCACGGCGCGGGCGATGAGTTTTTGCGTGGCGGGATCGAGGATCGGCGCCTCGGGGCCCGGTATGGGGAGGCCGGGCCGCGGGGGTTCGGCCGTCGAACGCCGCCGGGCCGGGGCCGATGCGCCCTGGAGGCGGCCGTAGAGCGGGGCGCCGTGCGCGTCGCGGAGCGTCAGCGGACCGGGTGCGAGGTCGCCGCCGTGGCGATCGGCCGCCTCGGCCCCGATCGCGTCCCAGCCGAGGCCCAAGAGCGCGAGCCCGTGCCGGTTGGCGCCGACGATCCGCCGCCCCTCGAAGACCAGCACGCCCTCGCGCGGGGTGCCCAGCAGCGCCGGGTCGCGGTGCAGGCGCAGGACCTCGCAGCCCGCCGGCACCGCGTCGAGGACGCGGTGCTCGATCGCGTCGACCGCGAGCCCGACGAGGCCGAGCGCGTGGCCCTGGTGGATGCCCGACGGTCCGGTGAGGTCGAGGATGCCCAGGACCGCGCCGTCCGGGCCGAGGATCGGCATCGCGGCGCAGCTCAGGATGCGGTGCGGCTCGAAATAATGCTCGGCGCCCCGCACCTCGACGGCGCGGCGCTCGATGAGGGCGGTGCCGATGGCGTTGGTGCCGGTCAGGCTCTCGCTCCAGGGCACGCCGGGGCGAAGCGCCACCTGGGCGGCCCGGCCGGCGAAGCTGTCGTTGCCCAGCGTATCGAGGATCAGCCCGTCGGCATCGGTCAGGATCACCAGCCCGCCGGTCGCCCGGGCATCGGCGTGCAGGGCCTCGATCTCCGGCCGGCAGCGCTGGCGCAAAGCCTCGTTGCGGTCGAAGGCGGCGCGCATCTCGGCGGAGCTCAGGGGCTCGACCCGGGGGCGCGCCCCGAAATCGAGGCCGAGGGCGGCGCAGCGCTCCCAGGAGCGCAGGATCGGCGGCGGCGGCTCCGCCACCCCGGGCCCGAAGGCCTGCCGCCGGGCGGCCAGCAGGGTGCGGGGGGTGCTCACGCGGCTCTGCATGCCCGGCCTCCTCCCGGTTTGTCGGACGACGCACGAGGTGTCGCTGTTTGTGACAGGTGTCGCAGGTGTCGCGCGTCCGGTCCAGGACGGCGGGGGTGAGGCGAGGGTGGATTTTGGTCGTAAGGCGCACGCGGCAGAGGAAAAATGTTTTCTGTTTCAAGAGATTGCCCAGATGTCGCCTGCGCCGGACGGCCCGTGTCCGCGCCCTGGCATGCGGCCTGCCATGACGATCTCGCCGCACCTCGTCACCGGGGTGACTGGGAGGAAAGCATGAACAAGCCGGAATTCTTCGCCGACGCCAAGACGAAGTCCCCGTTCTCGGCCCGCTACGACAACTTCATCGGCGGCCAGTGGGTGGCCCCGGTGGCGGGCCGCTACTTCGAGAACACCTCGCCGATCACCGGCGGCGTGATCTGCGAGGTCGCCCGCTCCGACGCGCAGGACATCGAGCGCGCGCTCGATGCCGCCCATGCCGCCAAGGAGGCCTGGGGCCGCACCGCGCCGGCCGAGCGCGCCCTGATCCTCACCCGCATCGCCGACCGGATGCAGGAGAACCTCGACCTCATCGCGCTGGCCGAGACCTGGGACAATGGCAAGCCGATCCGCGAGACCACCCACGCCGACATCCCGCTCGCCATCGACCATTTCCGCTACTTCGCCGGCTGCATCCGGGCGCAGGAAGGCTCGCTCTCCGAGATCGACCACGACACGGTCGCCTACCACTTCCACGAGCCGCTCGGCGTCGTCGGCCAGATCATCCCGTGGAACTTCCCGATCCTGATGGCGGTCTGGAAGCTCGCGCCCGCGCTCGCCGCCGGCAACTGCGTGGTGCTCAAGCCCGCCGAGCAGACCCCGGCCTCGGTGCTGCTGCTCGCCGAGCTGATCGGCGACCTCCTGCCCCCGGGCGTGCTCAACATCGTCAACGGGTTCGGTCTTGAGGCCGGCAAGCCGCTCGCCTCCTCGCCCCGCATCGCCAAGATCGCGTTCACGGGCGAGACCACGACCGGGCGGCTGATCATGCAGTACGCCTCGCAGAACCTGATTCCGGTGACGCTGGAACTGGGCGGCAAGTCGCCGAACATCTTCTTCGCCGACGTGATGGCGCAGGACGACGACTTCCTCGACAAGGCGCTCGAGGGCTTCGCGATGTTCGCCCTCAACCAGGGCGAGGTCTGCACCTGCCCGAGCCGGGCTCTGGTGCACGAATCGATCTACGACCGCTTCATCGAGAAGGCGGTCGCCCGGGTGAAGGCGATCAAGCAGGGCTCGCCCCTCGACCCCTCGACCATGATCGGCGCGCAGGCCTCGAGCGAGCAGCTCGAAAAGATCCTGTCCTACATCGACATCGGCCGCCAGGAGGGCGCCGAGGTGCTCACCGGCGGCGGCCGCTCGATGCGCGACGGCGAGATGGCCGGCGGCTTCTACGTCGAGCCCACGGTCCTGCGCGGCCACAACAAGATGCGGATCTTCCAGGAGGAAATCTTCGGGCCCGTCCTGTCGGTCACGACGTTCAAGGACGACGAGGAGGCGCTGGCCATCGCCAACGACACCCTCTACGGCCTCGGCGCCGGCGTCTGGACCCGCGACGGCACCCGCGCCTACCGCTTCGGCCGCGCGATCCAGGCCGGCCGCGTCTGGACCAACTGCTACCACGCCTACCCGGCCCACGCGGCCTTCGGCGGCTACAAGCAGTCCGGCATCGGCCGCGAGACCCACAAGATGATGCTCGACCACTACCAGCAGACCAAGAACCTGCTGGTCAGCTACTCGCCGAAGAAGCTCGGCTTCTTCTGAGCGGCAACTCCCCCTATGACGAAACGGGGCGGCGCTCGTTCGGGCGCCGCCCCGATCCACGAATCCGCCCGGGACGAAGGCGGGACGACGGAGGGGTTCAACCGGCCCCGCTCCTGGAAGGATACGCGCCATGACCGATCCCGCGATCACCTTGCCGCCCCGCGTCGTCGCGACCCCGGCGGCCCTCGACCTCATCGAGACCCTGCGCCGGGAGCACGGGCCGATCCTCTTTCACCAATCCGGCGGCTGTTGCGACGGCTCGGCGCCGATGTGCTACGCCGTCGGCGATTTTCTCACCGGCGACAGCGACGTGCATCTCGGCGCGATCGGCGGGGCCGAGTTCTTCATCAGTGCCCCCCAGTTCGCCTACTGGAAGCACACCCAGCTCATCATCGACGTGGTGCCGGGCCGCGGCGGCATGTTCTCGCTCGAGAACGGCACCGGGCAACGCTTCCTCCTGCGCTCGCGCCTGTTCGACGATGCCGAGAGCGAGGCCCTGAACGGCTGACGCCCGGCTGCCGCGCAAGTGGCGGGGCCGGCTTCGCCCGTGCTAAGCGCGGGGGACGTTACCGCGGAGCCCGGCCATGCCGACCCTGACCCATCTCGACGCCGCCGGCGCCGCCAACATGGTCGACGTCACCGACAAGGCGGCGACCGACCGCGCCGCCCGCGCCGAGGGCCTGGTGGTGATGAATCCCGAGACCCTGCGGCTGATCCGCGAGGGCGACGCCAAGAAGGGCGACGTGCTCGGCACCGCGCGCCTCGCCGGCATCATGGCGGCCAAGCGCACCCACGAGCTGATCCCGCTCTGCCACCCGCTGCTGCTGACCAAGGTCCGGGTCGAGTGCGAACCCGACGAGGCGCTGCCGGGCATCCGGATCACCGCGGAGGTGCGGGTCCAGGGGCCGACCGGGGTCGAGATGGAGGCGCTGACCGCCGTGTCGGTCGCCTGCCTCACCGTCTACGACATGGTGAAGGCCGCCGACCGGGGCATGCGGGTCGAGGGGGTGCGGCTGCTGCACAAGAGCGGCGGTCGTTCCGGCGTCTGGGAAGCCTCCTCCGGCCGCGAGGCCGGCGAATGAGCGCCCTCCTGCCCGTCGCCGAAGCCCTGGCACGCATCCTCGCCGGCGCCCGTCCGGTCGAGGCCGAGGCGGTCCCGATCACCCAGGCCGCCGGCCGCACCCTGGCCGAGGACGTCCGGGCGCTCCGCACCCAGCCGCCCTTCGCGACCTCCGCCATGGATGGCTACGCCGTGCGGGCCACGGACGTGGCGGGCGCCTCGCCCGAGGCGCCGGTCCGGCTGCGGGTGACCGCCACCAGCGCCGCCGGCCACGGTGCCCGGGGCCCGGTGGGTGAGGGCGAGGCGATCCGCATCTTCACCGGCGCGCCCCTGCCGGCCGGCGCCGACACGGTGGTGATCCAGGAGGATACGGAGGCGCAAGGCGACGCCGTGCTGGCGCGGGCCGGCAACCCGCCCGGCCGCCACATCCGCGGCAGCGGCCTCGATTTCCGCGAGGGCGACCGGCTGCTCGCGGCCGGGGAGCGCCTCGACGGCTGGCGGGTGGCGCTCGCCGCCGCCGGCGGTCACCCGAGCTTGCGGGTTCGAAGGCGGCCCCGGGTCGCGGTGCTCGCCACCGGCGACGAACTGGTGCGGCCGGGCGAGCCGGCGGAATGGGACCAGATCGTCGCCTCGAACGGGCTGGCGCTCGCCGCGATGGCCGAGACCGCGGGCGCCGAGGCGATCGACCTCGGCATCGCCGGCGACAGCTTCGCCGCCCTGGAGGCCGCGATCGCCCGCGCCCGCGACGCGCGGGCCGACCTCCTGGTGACGCTCGGCGGCGCCTCGGTCGGCGACCACGACCTCGTGCAGTCGGCGCTCACCCGCCAGGGGCTCGATCTCGGTTTCTGGCGCATCGCTCTGCGGCCCGGCAAGCCGCTGATGCATGGGCGCCTCGGGCCGATGGCGGTGCTGGGGCTGCCGGGCAACCCGGTCTCGTCGGTGGTGTGCGGGCTGCTCTTCGTTTACCCGCTGATCCGGGCGCTCGTCGGCGATCCGGAAGCCGGGGCCGACCGCAGCGAGCCGGCGCTGCTCGGCCGCGACCTGCCGGCCAATGACGGCCGGCAGGACTACATGCGCGCCGCCCTTGATGCCGCGCCGGACCGGCTGCCGGTGGTGCACCCGGCCGAGCGCCAGGATTCCTCGATGCTCTCGGTGCTCGCGCGCTCCGAGGCGCTGCTGATCCGCGAGCCGCACGCGCCGGCCGCCCGGGCGGGCGACCCGTGCCGCATCCTGCGGCTCGACCGGACGCTCTAGCGGCCGCTGAGCCGGCCGGGAGATCGGGGGACCTCGCGGATCCCCCGTCGCCGCGGCAGTTCGCGGCTTGGCTCCTCTTACTGCTCGTCGCCCTTGCCGCCGGTCTTGCGGTCATAGGCGGTGATCGCCGCGCGGCACTGGGCCGAGAGCTTCGCGCGGTTGCGGGCGAAGCAGCGCTCGACCTCGGGGCTGTCCGGATCGGCCCCGGCGCAGAGTTTGAAGTAGTCGCCGGCGCAATTCATCTGCAGGCCCTGATCGTCTCGCTGGGCGAGCGCGGGCGTGGCGACCAGGAGCGTGAGGAGGGCCGCGGCGGCGGGCAGACGAAACGACGTCGGGGTCAAGGTGGCATTCCCGATGGAGATCATGGCTCCCTAGGGTAGATGCCGCGAGCCGCCCGGCAAGCGCTGTCAGGTCACACCCTCGTGCGGCGTCGCTCCCCGGTGCCGATGTGCAACGGCCCCCGGGCCGGCTGCCGCACCGCGCCGTTCTCCGTCCCGCGCCGCACCGTCCGGCCCAGGTTTGACTGAGGTTGCCGTCATATTGCTCAGGTCGAGCCGTGCGTCGAATTCCAGACGATCCGGCGCTCTACAGCCAAGCCTTGATTAAGATTGGCTGAATACCGTTTTCAGATCGCATTAAAATCCACGGCTTTATTGCGGCGCCAACGAAGCAAGAGGCGGCTCTCGATCGGCGCGCCCGGGTCTCGGTGGACAAGCCCGTCCGCCGCGGGCCCGGCCACCGGCAGCCGCGAGCCTGAGGCGGCGATGCGCGACGACGAGACCGACACCGAAGCTCCGGCCGGACCGGCGCCGCGCTCGCGCGGCCGGCCCGACGGACGGGGCGAACTCGACACCGAGACCCAGCGCCGCCTCGGGCGGGCGCTGCGGGCCCACTATGCCGACCTGCTCAACGCCCCGGTGCCGGATCGGTTCGCCGCTCTGCTCGCCGGGCTCGAAGCCGCCGCCGCGGGAGGCCCGGCCCCGCCGGACGCGCCCGCCGTCGAGCCCACCGGCCAGGAGGACGCGCGATGACATCCGCGATGACACAGGTCGATCCCGAGATGCGCGCGCTCCTGCTCGGCGCGATCCCCGCCCTGCGCGCCTTCGCGTTCTCGCTGACCCGCGACCTCGACCGCAGCGACGACCTGGTGCAGGACACCCTGGTGCGGGCCTGGACCAAGGCCGATAGCTTCACCCCCGGCACCAACCTCTATGCCTGGCTGTTCACCATCCTGCGCAACCTGTTCTATTCCGAGCAGCGCAAGCGCCGGCGCGAGGTCGAGGATGCCGACGGGGTGATGGCCGGCCGCCTCACGGCGCTGCCGGACCAGGAGGCGCGGGTCGAGCTGTCGGCCTTCCAGGCGGCTCTGAGCACCCTGCCGGCGAGCCAGCGCGAGGCGCTGGTGCTGGTGGGCGCCCAGAACTTCACCTACGAGGAGGCGGCGGAGATCTGCGGCGTCGCGGTCGGGACGATCAAGAGCCGGGTGAGCCGGGCGCGCGGCCGGCTGATCGAGCTGCTCGGGATGACCGGCCCGGACGATATCGGCAGCGACGGTGCAACGCTGGCGGCGATGGGTCATTCGTGACCCGGGACGCCCGGCGGGGAGCTTCAGGCGGCCGCCATCGCGCGGCGATCGCCCGGGGCGGCGGGCCGGGACGCCGCACCCTGGAACACTTTCCCAGGCCTCCGGGTTTCGATGACCCGACGGCAGCCGTGCGGCGCTGTCCGTCAACCCGTGGAGTTGGCCGATGCCCCGCCCCTACGAAGCCGTCGCGGATGCGATCCGCACCGCCCGCTCGATCGTCATGCAGGAAGGCTCCGCGATCGCCGTGGCCGCGCGGGCGGGCGACGATGCCGCCCTCGAGGCCGCGAGCTGCGACCTCGTGAGCCGCATCGCCCAGGCGATCCTCGATGCCGAGCAGGAGGCCATGACCCGCAACCTCGTGGCCGCCGATCCGTTCGCGACGCGCCGGCTCAGCGCCTGAGGACAGCCGTCGCGCCGGGCACCGAATCGGTTGGTCGGCGGTTGGTGAGGGATCTATGACTCGTCTCGACGCCGCCGATCTCCGGGGCGTGGGACGAGGTCTCGGATGAGTGAGCATCGCCGCGCCGCCCGGAGGTCGAGGCGCCCGTCGCGAGGTCGCGTGATCGCGGTCCTGGCCCTGCTCGGCCTCGCCGGCCCGCCCGCTCATGCCGAGGAACCTCTCGCCGAGACGCCCCGGGCCGGCGAAAACCTGCAC
>NZ_JTHF01000142.1 GCF_001043895.1 Methylobacterium indicum | reverse complement strand
ATGCGGCTCTGCATGATGACCCGGATGCGGATGAGGTTCACCCGGTGGATCTCCGAGACGAGGCCGTTGCCGAGATGCGCGACGATCGCGTCGTGAAACCCCCAATCCGTCGCCTGTGCCTCCCGGATCAGCGCGTCGGTGACGCCGTCCGCCGCCTCCGCGCTGATCCGCGCGTGCGCGGCCCGCAGGCCGGCCACCAGGGAGGCCGGCGCGGTGCGGGCGAAATGCGCCACCGCCGCGGTCTCGATGATCTCCCGCAGCTGGAACGCCTCGTGCACCAGCCGCAGGTCGACGGCCGCGACCTGGAGCCCGCGCTGCGGCAGGGTCGAGATCAGCCCGTCGGCTTCGAGCCGCGGGATCATCTCGCGCACGGCGCCGAGCGGCAGGCCGGTGAGCGTCACCAGCTCGCGCTGCGTCACGAAGCTGCCCGGCGCCAGACGCCCGTCGAGCAATTGCTGGACGAAGGCGTCGTAGGCTTGGTCCCGCTGTCTCATGTCACCCGTCTCTCATTGACATGTTAGTCTGTCAATCACTAAGAATTCTCCGACACGCCGCGATGGGACCGCGTCTCGGGACACCGGTCGGACACGGGCAGGGCAGGGACGTGAACGGGGCATCCGGTCCGAGGAGGAACCATGAGGCCGATGCAGCCGGCAGGAGCCCGCATCCGTTCCCATGCCGCGGCGAGGCGAAGCGGCGGGCCCGAACGTTGCCCTGGCCCGAGACCCTTCGCCCTCCGCCAGCACCCTGACCGTCAAACCGCTCGGCCTTTGAGGATGGATCGATGAAGGTATCCGACAAGCGCCCGCTCAAGCGGGCCGGCCTCGAACTGACGGCGCTCGGCCTCGGCACCGCGCCGCTCGGCGGGCTCTATGCGCCGGTGGCGCTGGCGGATGCCCGCGCCACGATCGAGGCGGCCTTCGCGGCGGGCATCCGCCATTTCGACACCGCGCCGATGTACGGGCTCGGGCGCGCGGAGCACCTCGTCGGCGAGCGCCTGCGCGAGGAGGAGCCCGGGGGCTTCGTCGTCTCGACCAAGGTCGGGCGCCTGATGAGCTTCGACCGGCCCGGCCGGCCGCTGCCTCCGGAGGCGGCCCGCAACGCGTTCGATTCCGGCTGGCACAACGGCCTCTCGTTCCGGGAGGTCTTCGACTATTCCTACGACGCGATCCTGCGGTCCTACGACGATTCGCGCCAGCGCACCGGCCTGTCGAAGCTCGATCTCCTGTTCGTCCACGATATCGGCCGCGTCACCCACGGCGACGCGCATGCGCATCATTGGTCCGCGCTCACCAGGGGCGGCGGCTTCCGGGCCCTGGCCGAGCTGCGATCGGCCGGGCTGATCGCCGGCTTCGGCCTCGGCGTGAACGAGAACGAGGCGATCCTCGAGGCGATGGAGGAGGCCGACCTCGATGTCTGCCTCCTGGCCGGCCGCTACACCCTGCTCGACGGCTCGGCGGCGGACGCGCTTCTTCCCAAGGCGCGCGCCCGGGACGTCGCCCTGGTCATGGGCGGCGTGTTCAATTCCGGCATCCTGGCCTCCACGTCGGGCCGCAAGAAGTACAACTACGTCGACGCGCCGCCCGGCATCCTCGCCAAGGCCGAGGCGCTCGAGGCGGAGTGCCGGGCGTTCGGGGTGCCCCTGCAGGCCGCCGCGATCCAGTTCCCCTTCCGTCATCCGGCGACCGCCAACGTCGTCATCGGTGCCAAGACCGCCTCACAGCTGCAGCAGAACGTGGCGTGGTTCGAGCAGCCGATCCCCGACGCGCTGTGGCGGAGCCTGGACGACAAGGGATTGATCGCGTCGCCGTGACCGCCGCGGATCCGCGTGAGCGGGCCGGTCCCGCCCGCGCGAGCGCCGGCCCGCCGCGCCGGCGCTCGCCGGGAAGCGGCGGCAGGACAGGACCGCCGGGCAGGCGGATCGTGCTCGGGGACAAGCGACGGGGGCCGGTTCCGCCCGCGAAGAATGCCGTTGGGAAACCGGTCCATGGGGCGATACAAGCGGCGTCGATGCCGGCCCCTGGACGGAAACCGGTGCGAGGAAACGCCATGCTGAAGACCATCGACCCGCTGCTCAACGGGCAACTCCTCGCCATCCTGGACGACATGGGGCACGGCGACGAGATCGTCGTCGCCGATGCCAATTTCCCCTCGGCGAGCAACGCCCGGCGCCTCGTCGACATGCCGGGCACGACGGCGCCGGCCCTGCTCGACGCGATCCTGTCGCTCCTGCCCCTCGACGACTTCGTCGCGAGCCCGATGGCGGTGATGCAGGCCCCGCCCGAGACCCGGCCGCTCTATGACGGCTACCAGGCGAGCGCCGACCGCGCCGAGGGGCGGCCGATCACGATCACCGAGATGCCGATCCCCGATTTCTACGCCCGTACCCGCACCGCCTACGCGGTGATCCGCAGCGGCGAGCGGCGGCTCTACGCCAACTTCCTCCTGCGCAAGGGCGTGATCTACCCGTGAACGGGGCGATCGACAGCCACCAGCACTTCTGGCGCGTGGCGCGCGGCGATTACGGCTGGATGGGCGAGCACGTCGCGCCCCTCCTGCGCGACTTCATGCCGGACGACCTCGCGCCCCTGCTGCGCCGGACCGGCATCGCCCGCACCATCCTTATCCAGGCGGCCGAGACCGAGGCCGAGACCGACTTCCTGCTCGAGATCGCCGCCCGAACCGGGTTCGTCGCCGGGGTCGTCGGCTGGCTCGACATGGAATCCGACGCCTTCCCGGAACGCCTGGCGCATTACCGGAAGAACCCGCTCTTCGTGGGCCTGCGCCCGATGCTGCAGGATCACGCCGACGACCGCTTCATCCTGCGCCCGCGCGTCCTCGACAATCTGCGGCGCGTGGCCGAGAGCGGCCTCGCCTTCGACATCCTCGCCTTTCCGCGCCATCTGCCGCATGTCGCCGAGGCGCTGGCCCGGGTGCCGTCCTTGCGGGCCGTGGTCGACCACCTGGCCAAGCCCCCGGTCGCGACGGGCGACCTCGATCCCTGGCGCGCCGACATCGCGGCCCTGGCGGTGTTCCCGACCGTCTCCTGCAAGGTGTCGGGCCTCGTCACCGAGGCGCGGGCGGAGTGGTCGCTGGCGGATCTCGCGCCCTACATCGACCATGTGGCGACGTGCTTCGGCGAGGATCGCCTGCTGTTCGGCTCGGACTGGCCGGTGGCGACGCTGGCGGCGACCTACGGCGAGGTCGCGCATGCCGCCCGGGCGCTGCTCGGCACCCGCTTCGGCCCGGCGGCGATGACCAAGATCTTCGGCGGCAACGCGACACGCGTCTACGGGCTGCCGGACGACGGCCTCGCCCGGTCAGGCTGACGCGAAGCCGTCGGTCCGGCATCGAACCGGGACCTCAGCCGGCCCAGACCCGATCGAGCAGGTCGATCCAGTTGCGGCCCAGCACGTTCTCGATCTTCCGGTCGCTCCAGCCGGCGCGATCCATGGCCTCCGCGATGTTCGGAAAGTCGGCGATCGTCCGGATCCCGGCCGGGTTCACGATCTCGCCGAAGCGGGTCAACCGGCGACCGAACCCCTTGTCGTGGGTGATCCAGTCGAAGAAGTCCTGGCCGTATCCTTGCGTGAAGTCGGTGCCGATGCCGACGGCCTCGTCCCCGACGAGGTTGATGACGTAGTCCATGGCGGCGACGTAATCGTCGATGGTCGCGTCGATCCCCTTGGCGAGGAACGGCGGGAACATCGTCACGCCGACGAAGCCGCCCCTGTCGACGATGTAGCGGAGCTCCTCGTCGGACTTGTTGCGGGGATGGGCTTTCAGGCCGGAGGGCAGGCAGTGCGAATAGGCGACCGGCCTCGTCGAGATATCGATCGCGTCGCGCGACGTGGCCGGGCCGACATGGCTGAGATCGCACAGCATCCCGACGCGGTTCATCTCCAGGACGACCTCGCGGCCGAAATCGGACAGGCCGCTGTCGCGGCTCTCGTAACAACCGCTTCCGACCCAGTTCTGGGTATTGTAGGTCAGCTGGGCGATGCCGACGCCGAGCTTCTTCAAGACCTCGACGTAGCCGATCCTGTCCTCGAAGGCCGACGTGTTCTGCATGCCCAGGACGATGGCGGTCTTGCCCGCCGCCTTGGCGGCGCGGATGTCGGCCGTCGATTCGGCGCGGACGATGTAGTGCGGAAACGTCCGAAACCACTCGTTCCATGCGACCAGATTGCGGACGGTGTCCTCGAAGTTCTCCCAGACGCTGCACGTACAGTTGGCCGCACTCAGCCCCGACTCGCACATCTCTCGAAAGACATCTTCGCTCCACTTGGAGATGATGAGGCCGTCGACGACGATGGATCGCGCGTATGTCTCATGCCGTTCGCGTGTCATGGCATCCATTCTGTCTTGCGCCTGTCGGGCGTGGGGCTGCACGAGGTCTCGATGTCTCGGTTCGAGGGAGGTGGTCAGGGCGTCATGCCGGCCTCGAAGCGGCAGAACTCGTGGCCCTGCGCCTGGCACTGCACTTCCCGGCAGGTCACGGACGTGAAGCCCAGGCCCTTGCTCTCGGCGAGATAGGTGAGGCCGCCCACGATGAACCCCTCGAACATGTAGCAGACCGGCTGCTCCGCTTCCGTCTTGCGGCCGAGGACGTAGACGGAGTTCTCGATCCTGATCGTCGCGGTCCCGTGTTCGAAGGACGCGTTCTCCAAATGGAACTGGCCCCAACCCCGATCCGACAGGCGCGAGAGGTAATGCCGGAAGACATCGACGCCGTCCAACTGCCGCGCCTCGGCCTGTTGCTTGCACCAGAAGTACGCGGAGGCCGCTCCCGATTGGCTCAACAGATCCTTGTAGCGTTCGCGACCGAGCGCCTGCTCCACCGTATCGTGGATCCCGAGCATGAAATGCCGGGGGATGTAGAGCATCGGGAGGCCGTCCGTCGTCCAGACGCCCGTTTCGCCGTCGACCTCGATTTCCACGGCCGGTCTCATGGGCTTTCTCCAAGTGTATCGTCACGGATGGATCGTCGGGAACGGCGCTTGCCGTCGGGGCGGATGGGACGGCATCAGGCGGCGGAGCGGATCGTCCCCGCCGTGCCGCCGTGGGACCGGTCCCGGAGGGTGTCGTCGGACAAGGACCGGCGGTAGGTTTCCGGGAGCGCGAGGCCGCCCGCCATCGCCAGAACGGCGATCGCCATGAGGTAGAAGGCGGGGGAGAGGGAACTGCCGGTCGTCGAGATGAGCCAGGTCGCCAGGAGCGGCGCCGTTCCCCCGAACACGGTGTAGGAGACGTTGTAGGTGAAGGCCGACGCGGTGTAGCGATTGCGCGTCGAGAACGTCTCGGACAGCAGGGCCGCCGTCACCACGTTGCAGACCAGGGCGCCGACGGCCAGCAGCAGGACGCCGCCGATCGCGTTCACCACCGATCCCGAGCTCGCCAGCCAGAAGGCCGGCAGCACCGCGACCAGCGTCCAGACGCAGACGGCGGCGATCGTCTTGCGCCGACCGATCCGGTCGGAGGCCATGCCGGCGAGCGGGCAGGCGGCGGCGGAGAAGACGAGTGCCACGGTCGAGACCAGGAGCGATTGCGGACGGGTCAGGCCGCCCGCCACCTGGAGGAACGTCGCGAAATACGTGGTGAAGGTGTAGAACGAGAGGGCGGTGAGCGCGATGAAGGCGCCCAGCCGGCACATCGCCGACCCTTGCGTGCGCAAGGTCTCCGACAGCGGCGAATGGGCGTGGGTCGCGGCCTCGGCCGCCAGCGCCTGGAAGGCCGGGGTCTCGTCCATCCGCCACCGCAGGTACAGCCCGATGATGCCCAGGGGAGCGGCGACCAGGAACGGCACGCGCCAGCCCCAGGTCGTCATCGCCTCGCTCGAAAGCAGGTTCTCCATCGAGAACGCGATCAGCGCCGCCGAGGCGAAGGCCGTGAACGTGGAAACCGGGATGAAGCTGCCGTACCAGCCGCGACGGTGACGAGGCGCATGCTCCATCACGTAGGCGACCGCGCCGGCATACTCGCCGCCCGCCGAGAAGCCCTGGATGCACCGCAGCAGCGTCAGCAGGATCGGCGCCATGATCCCGATGCTGGCATAGGTCGGCAGCAGACCGATCAGCGTCGTCGCCGATGCCATGAGCAGGATGGTGATCGAGAGGATCGCCCGCCGTCCGGTCTTGTCGCCCAGGACCCCGAAGACGAGGCCCCCCAGGGGGCGCATCGCGAAGGCCACGGCGAACACCCCGAACGTCTTGAGCAGCGAGAGGCTGGGATCGGTTCCGGGAAAGAACAGGTTCGCGATCGTCGTCGCCAGGAACCCGTAAACTGCAAAGTCGAACCACTCGACGAAATTGCCCAGTGCCGCCGCGCTGATCACCTTTCTCAGTCGTTCGGGGGGAACATCCGTCACATCGCGCATTGCCGATTGCTCCTTGTGCCGATTTTGTCGATGTCTTAGCGTTCGAGCCTCATCGCAGCGCAGATTGCTCGCGAAAAAGGCAGATGATCGCCTGTGTTATTATTTGTTTTTGCCTGGTGACGCTGAAGCATGCGCGGTCCGATTGCCGTTGTGAAATATCGAATCGGTATTTATTGATATCTGGGAGTTATCGATCGGCGGGGACGCATGGGCATCGAACTGCGCCATCTCAGAGCGTTCGACGCTCTCGGCAAAGAGCTGCATTTCGGGCGGGCGGCGGACGGCCTGCAATTGACCCAGCCCGCCCTGACCAAGATCATCAAGCAACTCGAAGACGAAGTCGGCGTGCCCCTGCTCGTGCGGACGACGCGTCGCGTCGAGCTCACCGAGGCTGGAAAGGTCTTCCTCGCCGAGACGACGAGCCTGGCGACGCAGATCGGGCGAGCCGTCGAACGGACGCGCCGGGCCGCCCGGGGCCTTCGGGGCGACCTGCGGGTCGCCTACACCGATTTCGCCATCAACGGTCGCCTTCCCCACGTCCTGCGCGACTTCAACATCGCGCACCGCGACATTCATCTCGACCTGGTCTTCATGCCGACGGTGCATCAGCGTGTCGCGATCCTCAAGCAGACGATCGACATCGGCTTTCTCTACGGCGAGTCGAGCCACCGGGCCGTCCAGTCGCTGCGCTTCGACGAGGGCGCCTACGTCGCCGTCCTCCCCGCGAGCCATCCCCTGGCGGCGAGAGAGGTCCTGGCCTTGTCGGAACTCAAGGATCAGAAGTTCGTCTTCGGCACAGGGGAGAGCTGGTCGATCTTTCGCAGCGACGTCATCGCCGAGTGTCGTACCCGTGGCTTCTTCCCCGACATCGCCCTCGAGGCCACGAACTCCGACGGCATCTTCGGGCTCGTGATCGCGGGGGCGGGCGTGGCCGTGTATTCGAGCTGCATCGGGAACCTACCGCGGCAGGGGGTGGCGGTCCGCCCGTTGAGCGATCTGTCGACCACGCTGCCGATCACGGCCGTCTGGGAGCGGGGCAACCGGTCGGAACTGCTGGGGACGTTCCTCGGCTTTCTCCGGCGGTGGATCCGGAAGGCCGGGTCCGCGGCAGGTCCCTGATTCCGCAACCCCGAACGGGCGCCGGCCGGCCTCCGCCGCGGGCACGCTGATCCTTGCGCCGATCACGGGCCGGCATCGGTGCGGTGCGCGACCGGCAGGACGACAGCGCCCGCCTCGGCGAGCGTCGTCCGCTCGAAACGCACGCCGAACACCCGGTCGAGGTCCTGCGAGGCCGCGACCGCCGCGGCGGCGGCGTCGCGGACGATGCGGCCGCGCTCCAGGAGGACGAGCCGGTCGCAATCGACGACGGCGCGGTCGAGGTCGTGGAGCACGACGACCACGATCCCGTGCCGGGCCCAGGCTCGCAAACGGCGCATCAGGTCGAGGCGATGGCCGATATCGAGGCTCGCGCCGGGCTCGTCGGCGAGGACGACGTCGGGCTCGGCGACGAGGGTGGTGGCGAGGAGCGCCCTCGCCCGCTCACCGCCGGAGACCTGCGACCAGCGCCGCTCGGCGAGATCGGCGAGGGCGTGGTCGCGCAGCAGGTCCGGGATCGCGAGCGCCGCGCCCGGCCGGCGGCTCGCCCCGAGCTCGATCACCTCCCGCACGGTGTAGTCCCAGGCCGGCTGGAAGCTCTGGGGCAGATAGCCGATGCGTCGGCCCCGCTCCGAGGACGGGAGGTCCGCCAGCGGAACGCCGTCGAGCGTGACGCGGCCGGCGGCGGGGCGCAGCAGGCCGGCGAGCGTGCGCAGCAGCGTCGACTTCCCGGCCCCGTTCGGACCGATCAGCCCGACGAGGGCCCCCGGGACGAGATCGACCGAGACGCCGTCCAGCAGGCGGCGGGGACCGGCGGTCGCGACGAGGCCCTCCGCGGAAAGGCGGGTCATGCGCGCATCCGCCGACGCAGGAGGAACAGGAAGAACGGGCCGCCGACCGCGGCCGTCACGAGCCCGAGCGGGATCTCCGCCGGCGGCAGCGCCGAGCGGGCGAGCCCGTCGCACATGATGACGATGAGGGCGCCGAGGGCGGCCGAGACCGGCAGCAGCCCGCGGTGGCGCGGCCCGACCCACCAGCGCGCCAGATGCGGGGCGGTCAATCCTACGAAGGCGACGAGGCCGCCATAGGCCACCGCCAGGGCGACGACGAGGGCGCCGACCAGGATCGCCCGGGCGACGAAGCGCGCCGTGTCGAGGCCGAAAGCCTGCGCCTGATCCTCGCCGAGACCGAGGAGATCGAGGCCGTGCGCGAGCCGCAGGCTCGCCCCGAGGGCGAGGCCCGAGAGGCCGCCGAGCCAGGCCAGCCCCTCCCATGTCGGCGTCTGGACGCCCCCCAGCGTCCAGCTCAGCACGACCTGGAGGCTGACGCTCTCGTCGGAGAGGGCGAGCATCAGGAAGGAGCGGACCGCCCCGAGCATCGCCGCGACGGCGACGCCGGCGAGGAGAAGGCCGGCGGCGTCGCGCGTGCCGGCCCCCCGGGCGACGGCGAGGACCATCAGCGTCGCCCCCCAGGCCCCCAGGAAGGAAAACCCACCCAGCGCCAGGGCCGAGGGCAAGCCGAGGGGAACGAGCAGCGCCACCGTCGCCCCGATCGCCGCGCCGCCGGCCGAGCCGAGCAGGTAGGGCTCGGCGAGGGGATTGCGGAACACGCCCTGGAAGATCGCTCCGCCGAGCCCGAGCAGGCCACCGACCAGGGCGGCGGCGAGCACGCGGGGCAACCGCCACGCGATGAGCAGGCGCGAGCGCAGATCGTCGGCGCCGCCGAGCGCCCGGAGGATCCGGTCCGGCCCGGCCCAATCGTGGCCGGCCGCGATGCCGAAGGCGAGCGCCAGGATGAGGAGCGGCAGGAGCCGGCTCGCGACGCGCAAGGGCATGCTCATGAGTCGGGCGATGTCATGGGTGGGGCGCGCTCATGGATGCCCTTCGGGATTCGGGTGCAGGAGGGCCGCGAGGCGCTCGATCCCGTCCACGGTGCGCGGCCCGGGGATCAGGAACGCGGCGCGGGCCACGACATGCGCCCGGCCCTCGCGGACCGCGCGCATGTCGCGAAAGCCGGGCCGGGCCGTCAATTCGCGCAGCTCCGCCTCGCTCCCCGCCAGGAGCAGGACGTCCGGATCGGCGGCGAGCAGGGCCTCCGGCGAGACCTGGGCGAGGCTGCCGGCTCCGGTCAGCGCCAGGCAGCCGCCGGCCCGGGCGACGGCATCGGCCGTGTAGGTGCCCGCCCGCACGGCGAGGACGAGCCCGTTCCCGAGCCGCCCCGTCACCAGGACGAGCCGCGGGCAGGGCCGCCCCGCGACGGCCCGGGCGACCCGCGCGAGGCGAGCCGCCAGGGCGTCCGCGACGGCGGTCCCGCGCGCCGGCTCCCCCGTCGCCCGGCCGACGAGGCGCAGGTTGTCGAGCACCTCGCCGAGGCTGCGGCTCGTCAGGACGAGGGTCGGCACGCCGAGCCGCTCCATCGGGGCGAGCAGGAGATGGGCCGCCTGGCGCGCCGGGGTGATGAGAACGAGGTCGGGCTCCTGGCCCACCACGGCATCCACCGAGATGCCGAGCCGGCCGCCGACGACGGGTTTCTCCGCCGCCTCGGGCGGGTAGCGGGTGAGCGCGTCGATGCCGACGATGCGATCGGTCAGCCCGAGGGCGGCCACCAGCTCGGTGTTCGAGGAGAAGATCGTCACGATCCGCCGCGGTGGCGCCGGCAGGACGACGTGCCGCCCCAGCGCATCGGTGAGATGGATCGGCTCGGGCCGGGCCGGGCGCGCCGCGACCGGCGGGGCGGCGAGGCCGAGGAGCACGAGGCAGACTTGCATTGGCACGCCAACGCTTCGTCTGCCTGGTTGGTTGTCGTGTCGCAGATTTTCGCCGCAAAACCGGTGACCACTTTTGCGGAATCTGCTTCGGCCCCAGAGGATCGCGGCGCGCATGGTCAGAACCGGGCCTGGAGGCCGATCTGCACGTCGCGGCCCGGCGCGGAGGTGCCGCCGCCGCCATTGTAGAAGCGCAGGTCGGCCAGGGTCGGCTGCTGCCCGGCGATGGCGATGAAGAGCGGGTGGTAGTTCACGTCGAACAGGTTGCGCACCTGCGCGAACAGCTTCACCCCCGGCATCACGTCGACCTCGCCGCGCAGGTTGACCAGCACGAACGGGTCCTTGCGCCAGATGTAGTCGCGGGAGGGCTCCGCTCCCGGCACCCGCAGGTTCTCCTCGGTGTTGTACCAGACCGGGCCGTTCAGCACGCCCTGGACCTGGATCGTCCAGGGATACCGGATGCCGGCCTGCCCGAAGCGGGTACCGAGCGCGAGCTGGTACTCGTAGACCCGCTCGACCCGATCCGTATTGGCGCTCGGCACGGCACGCGCGCCCTCGTCCTTCATGTCGAAGTTGTAGTTGCCGTTGGCATAAGCCCGCCAATGCCACACCCCCGGCTCCCAGCCGAAGGACCGGATCATGTCGGTCTCGGACTGGACCTCGATGCCGCGGATGACGACGTCACCCGGATTGTTGATGTAGTCCGACGTATTGGAATTCGCCCCGCGCGAGCGGGTGGTGATGCGGTCCGAGATGACGTTCTGAAACAGCGCCACGTCGAGCCGGGACGCGCCATGGGTCAGCGTCGTACCGACCTCGACCTGCTCGCTCGTCTCGGGCCGGATGGCCGGGTTGCCGAAGATTCGGCCGCCGCCGAGGGTGTTGTAATCCGCCGCGATCTCCGTCGCCGTCGGCGCCCGGAAGCCCGACGAGGCGCCGATCCGGAACGCCGCCCAGTCGGCCGCCTGGTAGGCCGCGCCGACCGAGGCGGTCGTGGCCTCGTAGGGCCGCGCCCCGTTGATCTGCCCGGTCAGGTAGGGGGTGAACTCGAAGCGCGTCGTGCCGTAGGTCTGGCGCACGCCGGCGCGCAGCACCAGCCGGTCGTCGAGCAGGCGCTGCGTGTCCTCCAGGTAGAGGGCGTGGAACTGGTCGGTCTGGTTGTTGTCCTGCGGCGAGACCTGGGCGAGAGGATTGCCCGGCACGCCGGCCCGGAAGCGGTCCGAGCGGAGCCAGCTCGTTTCCCAATCCCAGCCGAGCAGCACGTCGTTGCCGGAAAACAGGGTGACGCGCGGCTGGAAGCGGGTGCCGAGGATGTCGAGGTCGCGGGTGTTGAAGTCCGCGCGGGTGCCCGGCACCGGCAGCCCGGTGCCGCCGCGCTGGATCGGCGAGGCCCACTTGAAGCGGTCCTCGTCGGTGACGCTGTAGACCTGGGCAAAAAGGCTCGCCCGGCCGTCCTCGGTTCGTCCGGTATAGCTCGCGTCGAAGGAGCCGTTGATCCGGTCGTCCCGGCTGTAGAGGTTGCCGCCGGAACCGCGGAACCCGACGCCGTAGATCCCGTCCGTGCGCAAAGTGAATTCGACGCGCTGGTTCGGGTCGATCTGGAGGCCCAGAGCCCCGGCGATCCCCATGCGGTTCCACTGGGTGTTGGCCATGCGGTCGCCGGAACCGGCGACGTAATCGTCGCGCTTGGCGCCCGAGACGCCGAGATAATAGTCGAACGGCCCGACCACGCCGCCGGTCTGGGCGCGTCCCTGGGCGAGGCCCCAGACGCCGCCGATGCCCTCGACCAGGGTCCCGGGCGCGGTCCGCCCGGTCTTCAGGATGATGTTGATCACGCCGCCGATATTCTGGCTGCCGTAGATCACCGAGGAGGGACCGCGCACGATCTCGATGCGCTCGACATCGGCGATCGAGAGCTTGGAGAGGTTGGCGGTGCCGGCGCGCCGGCCGTTCATCAGGACCAGGACCTGACTGCGGAAATCCTTGCCCTGGCCGTCCGTGGCCCCGCCCCGGATGTTGATCGAGGTCTGGCCCGGGGTCCATTCCGAGAAGAAGCCGACGGCATTCTCGGCCAGGACGTCGGTGACGGACTTCCCCGTGGAGTTCTCGATCGTCGTGCGGTCGATGACCTGCACGGTGCCGGCGATCGCGGAGCGCGGCTCCGGCCGGCCGGTCGCCGTGACGACGATCTCGTCGAGGCGGAGGTCGGCCCGGTCCTGCGCGACGGCCGGCGCCGGCAGCGCGCAACCGTAAGCCAGCGCGAGCGCCCGGAAACGACGGGACATCACGACGCCTTCCTCCATACGAGAACGGCCGAGCTGCGCGGCACGCTGAGGCGGTGGCCGCCGGGAACCGGCTCGGCCTGGGGCGAGAGATGCTCGGACAGGGCGGCACGGCGCGCGTCGCCGGCCGGCCACCCGAGCCGGTCGGCGAGATGGGCGGCGATGCCCGGCACGCTCGGTACGGTCGCCCGGAAGGTCCAGTCGACCCGGGCGACGATCGCCGGTCGGTCGCCGGCGGGCAGGCTCGCCAGGACGATCTCGACCCCCGGGGTCTCGTCCTCGCCGTGCCATTCGCGGGGCAGGCAGCCCGCGAGGCAGAGGCCGCGGGGACCGGCCTGCGCCGGGACCACCCAGGCGACGTCGCGGCGCGCCCAGGCGCGGCAGCGTGCGAGGAACGGGACCGGCTCGGTGAGCGGCCCGGCCATGTTGGCGGCGAGCACCGTGTCGGCGCATCCGTCCGGCAGATCGGCCTCCCGCCAGCCTGCCGGCACGAGGGCCGGCGGCGGCGCGAGCGCCCGCAGGCGGGCCTGCATGACCGGCGCCGGCTCGACCGCGATCCAGGCCGCGCCGGGGTCGCGCAGGGCCGCGCCGAGCTGCCCGCCGCCGGCGCCGACATCGAGGAGGTCGCCGACCCGCGGCAGGGCCGCCCGCAGCAGCGGGGCGAGGCGGGCGACGTAATCGGAGCCGTCGATGCCGGAGGCGTAGAGGGCGAGCGGATCGACCCCGCCCTCGGCATCGGCGGCGCGAAGCGGCCCGCCGGGGGGCCCTGAGATGTTTTCCACGTCCGATGGTCCTTCCCCGAACCGTCTTGAGAGAGGATCGTGGGGGGGCGACCGTGGACGCGAGACACGCGCGGCCGGACACCGGCAGCGCAGGACGCGCGACCCGCCGGGACTCCCCGCCCACGAGACGAAACAGGGTCAGGGCAGGTCTCCTGGCTCGCGGGTCGCCGCCATCCGTCCGGCCTTCCCGGCGCTCGCGCACCAGTGACCCCGATCGACGGATGGCTCGCCGCTTACAGTTGCGGGGACAGCTCCGGCCTGGGCGCGAGGACGCGCCGCACCGGATTCCCTCTTGGCCCGCCATCCGGAGATGGCGGGAACCTTGACCGGTCACCGTCGTCGGGGATCGTCCACCCCGCTGTCAACCGCCCGGAACGTCCCCCGAGGGGGCAGGCTCGGACAGGTTTCGTCTGTTGCGATCGTGTAACGGATCGTCTCCGTCCCGGGCCGGCCCGGAGTCGCGCGTCTCGCGTCGGCGTCTCGGCCCCGCCCGGCAAGGCCGCCCGGCGATCGGAGGTCCCTCGGCTCACTGCCCCCAGACCGGGAACGGATCGTCGAGCCATTTCTGGGACTTCGTCAGCCCGGTCGTGACGCTGCCGACGAGACAGGGATCGAGGGCGGCCCGGATCGCCGCCTCGTCCATGTCGGGGCCGCCGATGAACACGATCTCCTGGCGCCGGTCGCCCCAGCTCGGGGTCCAGTGCCGGCGCATCAGGGATGCGAATTCCTCGCTGGTGGGCCAGCGCGCCTTGGGCACCGCGGCCCACCAGGCGCCGAGCCCCTCGGTGCGGGTGATCCGTCCGGCGATCGAGAGCTCGCCGATCCAGTCCGGGCGCGAGGCGATCCAGAAATGGCCCTTGGCCCGGATCACGCCCGGGAAGCCGCGCGCGACGAGATCGTGGAACTTGCGCGGATGCAGGGGGCGGCGGGCCCGGAAGACGAAGCTGCGGATGCCGTATTCCTCGGTCTCCGGCACGTGCTTGGCGAAGTCGAACAGCTCGCGGTACCAGAGCGGATGGGTCTGCGACCGCTCCTCGCTGTAGAGGCCGGTCTCCAGCACCTCCGCCAGGGGGACGCGGCCATGGCTCGCCGGGACGATGCGCGCATCGGCATTGAGGCCGCGCACGACCTGGATCACCCGGGCCCGCTCCTCCGCCGTGACGTCGTCCACCTTATTGACCACCACGACGTCGGCGAACTCGATCTGCTCGACGAGGAGATCGACCAGGGTGCGGGCATCCTCCTCGCCGGCCGTCTCGCCGCGGTCGCGCAGGAAGTCGCGCGAGTCGTAATCCGTCAGCAGGTTCACGGCGTCGACCACCGTCACCATCGTGTCGAGCCGCGCGACATCCGACAGGCTCGCGCCGTCCTCGCCGCGGAAGTCGAAGGTCGCCGCGATGGGCAGGGGCTCGGCGATGCCGGTTCCCTCGATCAGGAGATAGTCGAAGCGTCCGTCCTCGGCGAGGCGGCGCACCTCGGCCAGGAGATCGTCGCGCAGGGTGCAGCAGATGCAGCCGTTGGTCATCTCGACCAGCCGCTCCTCGGTCCGGGACATCTCGCCGCCGCCGGCGCGGACGAGATCGGCATCGATGTTGACCTCGCTCATGTCGTTGACGATCACGGCGACGCGACGGCCCTCGCGATTGTTGAGGATGTGATTGAGCAGCGTGGTCTTGCCGGCTCCGAGGAAGCCGGACAGGACCGTGACGGGAAGGCGCCGGAGCGAGGAAACGTCGACCATCGCTTCGATATGTTATAACGTTGCAAATCCGTCAAGCGGTGGATCCGCGATCTCGGCGGTGCTCGCCCTTGGCCCGGCGCGGTCGAGCCGCCACACTGCCGTTGTTAGCGGCTCAGGCCTGGGGAGACGGATGCCGGCCCACGATCACGCACCCTACCGGACGCAGAACTGGATCCTGGAGAAGCCGGGCGCGTCGGGCCGTCACGGGCTCGTCGTCGCCCAGAACCGCGAGGCCGCCGAGGCCGGGGCCGCGATCCTTCAGGCGGGCGGAAACGCCGCCGACGCGGCCGTCGCCACGGCGCTGGCGCTGGCGGCGGTCGAGCCCTGGAACAGCGGGCTCGGCGGCATCGGCTTCGCGCTCGTGCTGCCGCCCGGCGCGAACCGGGCCACGGTCGTCGATTTCGGGCCGGTCTCGAGCCGCAACACGCGGGCCGCCGACTACGCCCTCACGGGGCGGACGAAGCGCGACCTGTTCACCTGGCCGGAGGTCGAGGGCGACCGCAACGTCCACGGCCCGCTCTCGTTCTGCATCCCCTCCGCGGTGGCGGGCTACGCGCGGCTGCACGAGGCGTTCGGGACCGGCACTCCGGTGGCGGATCTCCTCGCGCCGGCCCTGCGGCTCGCGCGCCGGGGCCTCGCCCAGGACTGGTTCGCCACCCTCAAGATCGCCTCCTCGGCCTCCGTGCTGCGGCTCTACGAGGAGAGCGCCCGCCTCTACCTGCCGGGCGGTCTGCCGCCGGTCCCGCCCTACCAGGGCGTGCCGGGCTTCCTGCCGCTCGGGCGCCTCGCCGAGACGCTGGCGCGGCTGGCGGAGGCGGGCCTGCGGGATTTCTACGAGGGCGGAATCGCCCGAGATCTCGCCGCCGACATCGCGGCGCTCGGCGGCGTCGTGGACCGGGAGGATCTGGCCGGCTGCCGGGCGGTGCTGCGCGAGGCGCCGACGATCGCCTGGCGCGACGGCCATGTGGTCCACACGGCGGGCGGGCTCACCGCCGCGCCGACGCTGGCCGAGGTCGTGTCCGGCATGGCGGCGGTCCCGTGCCCGCCGGAGGGACCCGATGCGGGGTGGTTCGCAGCCCTCTCCACCGTGATGCGGGAGGCCTATGCGCGGCGCCTGGCGGGGCTCGGGGCCGCCACCGAGCCCGGCGACACCTGCACCACCCATCTCACCGTCGTCGACCGGGACGGCCTGATGGTGTCGATGACGACGACGCTCCTGTCCTCGATGGGGAGCCGGGTCGCGCTGCCGAAGACCGGCATCCTCATGAACAACGGGATGATGTGGTTCGATCCGCGGCCCGGCAGCGCCAACCCGATCGCGCCGGGAACGCGCCCGCTCTGCAACATGTGCCCGGTGATCGTGACGCCGCGCAGCGGCGAGGGGCCTCGCCTCGCCGCCGGGGCCTCCGGCGGCCGGCGCATCCTGGCGAGCGTCTACCAGACCCTCGCCTTCCTGCTCGATTTCGGCATGGAGCCGGGGCGGGCGGCCCACCTTCCGCGCATCGACGTGTCGGGGCCGGAGGGGACGAGCGCGGATGCGAGGCTCGGGCCCGAGGTGCGGGAGGCCCTCGCCGGTGCGGGCCCCGTCGAGGTGGTGGAGCACGGCGTGATGCCGATCAACTTCGCCTGCCCGAACCTGATCCGGCTCGACGGCGACGTGGCGACCGGATGCAGCGACGTCGCCTCGCCGTGGTCCGCCGCCGTCGCGGTGCCGGGGTGAGGGGCCGCGCGCCGGGCGCGCGCACCCCTCCGCGCGGTCAGGCGCCCTCGGCCATCGTCGTGCCGGCGGCCGCGAGGCCCCACCGCACCAGATCCTCGGCGTCCTTCGCCGATTTCGCCTCCGCGTAGCACCGCAGCTCGGGGGCGTTGCCCGAGGCGCGGAAATGGATGGTGCGCCCGCCGTCGAGCTCGATCCTGACCCCGTCCTGCTCGTCGACGGCCTGCGGGCGGCCGACCGGACGAAGGAACTCCCGGCGGAACGTGTCGTCGGCGAGCCGCCGCAGGAAGGGCCCGCTCCGCGCGGCCGGCGTGTCGGGCAGCCGGTCGCTCGCCGTCTCGCCGACATCGAGGGCCGCGACGAGGTCGGCAAGCGGCAGGGCGGCCGCCCGCGCCGCGGCGAGCGTCGCGAGGATCGGCAGCACCGCGTCCCGCGTCGGCAGGGCCGGCAGGATCTTGTCGCCGACCGGGCCGTCCGACCCGGCGAGGAAGCCGCCATTGGCCTCGAAACCGCAGACGATCCGCGCCCCGTCCCGCGCCGCCTGCTCCATGCCGGCGATCACGAAGGGCGACCCGACCTTGGTGCGCAGGACGCGGCCGAAGCCGCCCGCGCGCTCGATGGCGGAGCCCGCCGTGACCGGTACGACGACGGCGTCGGCGCCGAGATACCGGGCCGTGATCAGGCCGAGCACGTCGCCCCGCAGGATGCGGCCGGCGGCCTCCGCGACCAGGGGGCGGTCCGCGTCGCCGTCGGTGGTCACGAGCGCGTCGAAGCCGCCCGCGGCCATCGCGTCGCGGATGAACGCGACGTCCTGCGGACGATGGGCCTCGGTATCGATCGGCACGAAGGTCTCGGACCGGCCGATCGGCACCGCCTCGGCGCCGAGCGCGGCGAGCACGTCGACGAGCACGTCGCGGGCGACCGAGCTCTGCTGGTAGACCGCGATCCGCAGGCCGGCCAGGAGGTCGGGGGCGAACACGTCGCGGTAGCGGTCGCGGTAGCGCGCGATCGCGTCCGGCTCCGGTGCGGCCGGAACCGCCGGGGGGAGGGGCGCGTCGTCAGAGATGTCGCCGAGGGCGGCGAGGATCGCGGCCTCGTCCGCCTTGGTGATCTCTTCGCCGGAGCGGTAGAATTTCAGGCCGTTGCGATCGTCCGGGATGTGGCTGCCGGTGACCATGACGGCGAGGCAGTCGCGCTTGCGCGCTTCGAGCGCGAGGGCCGGGGTCGGCAGCGCGCCGCAATCGATCGCCGTCAGGCCGGCGGCGGCGGCCGCGGTGGCGACCGTGGCGGCGATCCCCGCGCTGCTGGCCCGCAGGTCGCGCCCGATCACCACCTCGCGGTGTCCGCCCGCTCGTGCGCCGACGGAGGCGAAGAACGCGGACGCGTAGGTGAAGGTGGGGCGCCCCACGAGGTCCGTGACGAGGCCGCGCAGACCGGACGTCCCGAACTTCAAACTGGTCATCAGGCAAGTCTCTCGGCATCGATCGGAGGCACGCGAAGCCACGACCTTGCGGCCGTGCGGCGCGTTGCCCCTTGAGGGGGCCTGCCGTTCGAGAGAACACAAGGCCGGGGAGGAGACAAGAGGCGGCTCCCGACCGCGGATCGCGGGAACCGGACGCGGCACCGCAGCCGCGCTGGGTCGCCCGTCGGATCGGCTACGGCGCGGCCTTCGCCAGCGGGCAGCCGCCCTGGTCGAGGGGGCGGAAGGCCTCGTCGCCCGGCACGGTGGCGAGCTGATGGTAGACGTCCCACTCGCCGGTCGATTCCTCGGGCTTCTTCACCTGCATCAGGTACATGTCGTGGACCATGCGACCATCGACGCGCAGCGTGCCGTTGCGGGCGTACATGTCGTTGACCGGCGTCTCGCGCATCTTCGCCATCACGGCCCTGGCCTCGTCGGTTCCGGTCGCCGCGACGGCCTTCAGGTGATGCAGGACGGCGGAGTAGATTCCGGCGTGGTGCATCGTCGGCATCATCTTCATCTCGGCGTGGAAGCGCTTCGAGAAGGCGCGGGTCTCCTCGTCCCGGTCCCAGTAGAAGCCCTCCGTCGTGATCAGGCCCTGGGCGGTCTTCAGCCCGAGGGCGTGGACGTCGGCGATGTTCATGAGCAGAGTGACGAGGGACTGGCCGCCCTCGGTGAGGCCGAATTCGTGGGCCTGCTTGACCGCGTTCATCATGTCGCCGCCCGCATTGGCGAAGGCGACGACCTTCGATCCGGTCGCCTGGGCCTGGAGCAGGAAGGACGAGAAGTCCGAGGTGCCGAAGGGCGCCCGGATCGCCCGGATCAGCTTGCCGCCGGAGCGGTCGAGCTCGGCCGCGGCGTCGCGCTCCAGGGCCTGCCCGAAGGCGTAGTCGGCGGTGACGATCGACCAGGTGTCGAGACCCCGCCTCACGGCGGCCGCGGTCGAGACGTGGGCGAGCGCGTAGGTGTCGTAGTTCCAGTGCGCCGTCGTCTCGGTGCAGGCCTTGCCGGTGAGGTCGGAGGTGCCGCCGCCCGAGACGATCAGGATCCGGTTCTTTTCCTTGGCGATCTGCTGCACCGCCAGCGCCACCGAGGAGGGCGGCGCGTCGAGGATCACGTCCACCTTCTCGACGTCGAACCAGCGCCGGGCGATGGCGCTGCCGACATCCGCCTTGTTCTGGTTGTCGGCGAAGACCACCTCGATCGGCCGGCCCAGCACGGTGCCGCCGAAATCCCGGGCCGCCATCTGGGCGGCGACCACCGAGCCGCGCCCCGTGGCGTCGGCGTAGAGGCTCGACATGTCGGTCAGGACGCCGAACTTCACGACGCCGTCGGAGACCTGCGCCCGGGCCGCGCCGCAGGCGGCAAGCCCCAGGGACCCGGCGAGGATCAGGCGGGACGCGACCGCGCGACGGCGCGATCGGCGGCGACGCACCGTGCGGGCGGTCGTGGTCGTGCAAAGCCCCGCCATCAGACCGGGTCCCAGCTGAAGACGTCGCCGGAGCGGTCGAGGGGTGCGAAGCTCGCCCGCAGGGCGGGCATCGCGTGGGCGGCGACGGAGGCCGGGGTCCAGCCCTCGGCGGCGTGCACGCTGCGGACCGGCCGCATCGGGTTGAACAGGAAGACCTCGTTGACCCGGGTGGCGAAGACCTGCCCGGTCACGCCCGCGGCGGCCGGCGAGGCCAGGTAGACGACGAGCGGGGCGTTGGTCTGCGGCGTCATGCGCTTCATGCGGGCGACCCGCCGCTGCTCCTCGGGGGTGGTGGCGGGGATCGAATCGGTCATCCGGCTCCAGGCGAAGGGCGCCACGCAGTTCGAGCGGACGCCGAACCGGGCCATGTCGAGGGCGATCGACTTCGAGAGGCCGACGAGGCCGAGCTTGGCCGCCGCGTAGTTCGCCTGCCCGAAATTGCCGATCAGCCCCGACGTGCTGGTCATGTGGACGTAGGCGCCGCTGCCCTGCGCGCGGAACGGATCGGCGGCGGCCCGGCTCATGTAGAAGCTGCCGTTGAGGTGGACGGCGACCACCGCCTCCCAATCGGCCGGGTCCATCTTGTGGAAGATGACGTCCCGCAGGATGCCGGCATTGTTCACCACCGCGTCGAGCCGGCCGAACGTGTCGAGCGCCATCTCGACGGTGCGCTTGGCGGCCGCCCATTCGGCGACGCTCTCGCGGGAGATCACCGCCTCGCCGCCGATCGCCTCGATCAGGGCCCTGGTCTCGTCCGCCGGCGTCGCGGAGGTCTCGCCGGTGCCGCCGAGCGAGGTGCCGATGTCGTTGACGACGACCTTCGCGCCCGCCCGGGCGAAGTCCAGGGCGACGGCACGGCCGATCCCGCCGCCGGCTCCCGTCACCACCACGACCTTGCC
>NZ_JTHF01000141.1 GCF_001043895.1 Methylobacterium indicum | reverse complement strand
CGCCACCCCCGACGCCGACCAGGCCGCGGCGCGCAACCCCCCGGACAAATGACGCGCCCGCGCCAGGCCCATCGCCGCCCCCTCGCCCACCGTGACCGGGAGGTCCCTCGTTCCGAGATGCGACCGGACCCCCGCCAGGACCCGAGACAGGATGCGTCGCGCCAGGACCCGCGTCAGGACCCGCTCCGGGCCGGCGCGGCGGGCCGGCGCGGCGAGAAGCCGGCGCCGTCGCTGACCAGCAGCCGCGGCCTCGACGCCTTCACGTTCTTCGTCGCCAACCTGCAGACGGGCTTCGGCCCGTTCGTGGCGGTCTACTTCACGTCCCAGAGCTGGACCCAGTCCGATATCGGGCTGGTCCTCACCATCGGCGGATTGTTCAGCCTGTTCGGGCAGGTGCCCGGCGGCGCCTTCGTCGATTGGGTCACCTCGAAGCGCTTCGTCGCCGCCCTGTCGGTGGCGATCATCGGCGCCTCCGCGGCCGGCCTTGCGCTGTTTCCGACCTTCCTGATCGTCGCGCTCTCGATGGCGGCGCACTCGATCGCGAGCTGTACGCTCACCCCGGCGATCGCCGCGATCAGCCTCGGCCTCGTCGGCCATGCGGGCCTGGGCGAACGGCTCGGGCGCAACGCCCGCTTCTCCTCGATCGGCAATGCCCTCGCCGCCGCCGGCATGGGGGCCTGCGGCTACTACCTGTCGAGCGAGGCGGTGTTCTACGTCACGGCGGCGCTGGCCATCCCGACGCTCGCCGCCCTGTGGTTCGTGCGGGCGAGCGAGATCGACATGGTGCGGCCGCAGGCGTCCGCGGGCGGCACGGCGCTGGGCGGCTGGGCGAGCCTCAAGCTCCTGCTCACCAACCGGGCGCTCCTGTGCTTTGCCGCCTGCATCACCCTGTTCTTCGTCGCCAACGCGGCGATGCTGCCGCTCGTCGGCAGCGTGCTCACGGTGCGGGCGAGCCACACCGCCACCATCCTGATCGCCGCCTGCATCATGGCGCCGCAAGTGGTGATGGCGCTCATCGCCCCGGCGGTGGGCCGGGCCGCCCAGGCCTATGGCCGGCGCCCGCTCCTGATCATCGGCTTTGCCGCCCTGCCGATCCGCGGCCTCCTGTTCGCCTACACGGACGCGCCCGAGCTCCTGGTGGCGGTTCAGGTCTTCGACGGGATCTCGGCCGCGGTGCTCGGCGTGATGGTGCCGCTGATCGTCGCCGACTGCACCCGCGGCACCGGCCGCTTCAACATGGCGCTCGGCGCCGTCGGCACCGCCATGGGGCTGGGGGCGGCGGCCAGCACCACCCTGTCAGGCTACATGGCCGACCATTTCGGCTCCCACGCCGCCTTCATCGGCCTCGCCGGGGTGGCGCTCGTCGCGCTCGTCCTCGTGGTGGCGATCATGCCGGAGACGCGCCGCGCCCCCGCTCTCCCGGATGCCGGGGATTGATGCACCGGGGCGGGGGAGCGGCGGGTTGCGGTGCAGCACCCGCTCAACTCCCGTTCAGGAACGGCGGCGTATCGATGGGCCGCGCCGTTTGCCTGCAACACAGTCTTTGCCTGCAACACATCGACTGCAACACATGGCGACGCTTGCGCGTTGCGAGAAGCGGGTGGGGCTTGCGGAAGAGAGCGGAGAGGCTGCGGCGGGGTTCTTGCATCCCGCTCCTCTCCCGACCGTGAGCCGCACGCGTGCGAAGAACCGGGATCGATCGCCACGATGGATGACCTCTGCGCGTACGCCAACCGGCCCTGGGCCTTCGTGGCCCGCTACCTGCGGCGCCGCATCGTGCCCCACGCGGCCATCCTGGTCGCGGTTTTGGGCGCCGTGGCCTGCTCGGTCAGCACCCAGTACGGCCTGAAGGGCGTCGTCGACGCCCTCGGCAAGGGCCCCGAGAACAACCAGCTGATCTGGCCGGCGCTCACCGTCCTGATCTGCTTCATCGCCGCCGACAACATGCTGTGGCGGGTCGCGAGCCTGATCGCCAGCTTCACCTTCGTGAAGGTGACGGGCGACGTCCGCCGCGACCTCTTCCAGCACCTGACCGGCCACTCGCCGTCCTACTTCGCCGACCGGCAGCCCGGTACGCTCGCGAGCCGCATCACGGCGACCTCGAACGCGATCTTCACCGCCGAGAACATGTTCGTCTGGAACGTGATGCCGCCCTGCGCGGCGGCGTTCGGTGCGATTCTCTACGTCGGCAGCGTCAGCGTGCCGATGGCGCTGGGCCTGCTCGTGATCTGCGGCGGCGTGGTGGTGCTGATGTTCCGCATCGCCGCCGCCGGCAAGCCGCTGCACCACGACTTCGCCGAGAAGGCGGCCTCCGTCGACGGCGAGATGGTCGACCTCGTGAGCAACATGCCGCTGGTGCGGGCCTTCTCGGCCTACAAGCGCGAGTTCGCCCGCTTCGACCAGACCATCGGCACCGAGATGAAGGCGCGCAGCCGCTCGCTGCTCTACCTCGAGCGCCTGCGGATCATGCACGCCCTGATCACCGTCGTGGCGGTGCTCGGCCTGCTGTTCTGGGCGATCAAGATGTGGCAGGCGGGCAGCGCCACCGCCGGCCAGGTCGTGCTGGTCTGCACGCTGGGCATCACCATCCTGGCGGCGACCCGCGACCTCGCGGTGGCCCTCGTCGACGTCACCCAGCACACCGCCCGCCTGTCGGAGGCCCTGCGCACGCTGCTGCAGCCGCACGACCTGCGCGACCATCCGGAGGCCAAGCCCCTCGTCGGCGAGGGTGCGCGCATCACCTTCGAGGGCGTGGCGTTCAACTATCCCGACGGGCGCGAGGTGTTCGGCGACTTCAACCTCGACATCCAGCCCGGCCAGCGCGTCGGCCTGGTCGGCCGCTCGGGCGGCGGCAAGTCGACCCTGTTCACCCTGCTCCAGCGCTTCTACGACCCGCAGACCGGCCGCATCCTCATCGACGGCCAGGATATCGGCCGGGTGACCCAGGAGAGCTTGCGCGAGGCGATCACGGTCGTGCCGCAGGACATCTCGCTGTTCCACCGGAGCCTGCGGGAGAACATCCGATACGGCCGGCCGGAGGCCACCGACGAGGAGGTGTGGGCCGCCGCCGAGGCCGCCCGCTGCACCGACTTCATCAACGACCTGCCGGGCGGCTTCGACACCATCGTGGGCGACCGCGGCGTCAAGCTCTCGGGCGGCCAGCGCCAGCGCATCGCGGTGGCCCGCGCCATCCTGAAGAACTCGCCGATCCTGCTCCTCGACGAGGCGACCTCGGCGCTGGACACCGAGTCGGAGGAGGCGATCCGCGAGGCGCTCGGCAACCTGATGAAGGGCCGCACCACCATCGCGATCGCGCACCGACTCTCGACCCTGAAGGATTTCGACCGGATCGTCGTGCTCGACGGTGGCCAGGTGATCCAGGACGGCTCCCCGGAGCGCCTGGTCCATCTCGACGGGTTCTACCGCGACCTGATCCAGCGCGAGACGATCAAGCTGTCGCGCGAGGCGGCGTGACGATCGGGGAGCCGGCCCTTCGTCCGGCTCCCCCCTGGCGAGCGACGTGAGCGTGGCGCCCGTTTCCCGGTCGGGAGGCGGGCGCCACGCTTTTTTGGTGCGCTGTGCCGGATGGGAGCGTCGTCGCGGACCCGCAGCGCAGGGCAAGGATCGAGGCGGGCGAGCGGTCGGGGATCCGCGCCCACCATACCCCCGGCCCGCATAAGACGCCCCCGTTTCAATCGAGCCGTCGGGATTTGTGCGGTGCAGTGAACCTTTCGCCGCGACGGCCGTTGATGTCTCGTGCCGCCCATCGCCAGAGGCGCGTCAGCGCGCGGCGGCGGGCATCGTCCACTCCCGACAATCGAGGACCATCGATGCTGAAGACCATCACCTATGCGATGATCGGTGTCCTGGCCTGCGGACTCGTGGTGGCCGTCGTCGGCGCCTCCGGGACCCTGCTGCCCGGCTAGCAAGGAATCGCGTGGCCCGCTCCCGCAGCTGGCGGGGGCGGGCTTCCCCGTCGTCATCGCGTTCGGCAGAATCGGCGGGATACCGTCGAGGAACCCGCGATGCCGAGACTGATCGTTCCGTTTCCCTCCGACGCCGACATGGCGGACGACGACAGCGTCGTCGAAAACTTCTTCGACTCCGTCGATTCCTACCTCCACCGGCACGTCCACAACACGGACCGGTCGATCGCCGAAACGGACTGCCCCGAGATCGAGGTTTGCCAGGCGCTATTCTACGAAGCGCAGATCAACAACGGCGGCCACATTCAGTTCGTGTGCAACACGGACGACGACGAAGAGACGTACCGGGCCGTCGCCTCCGGCCTGATGCATGTCGGCGCGCGGCGGCACCTCGCGGTTCTGCTCGATTTCGTGGAGTGGCGACGCGGCAACCCCGCACTGATGCACGGGATGATCGGCAAGCCCGATCCCTATCGAGGGCCGCACCGCCCGTTCTTCGATCGCTTTGACGACGCCTTCTTCGCCGAGAGCGAGGCGCCGATCAGCCGCTACGCGGCGGACTGGATCAGGTCGAGCGTGCACGTCGCCCAGGTGCCGATCGAGGAATACCTCGACTACAAGGCCGGGAGACGATCCCACACCCTGCTCTGATCCCGGCGGGTCGCAGGCGTCCTGCGGCGCGCCGGCAGGCATCCCGCCGCAGGACGCTCCGGCCACGCCCTCGCGCCAAGCCCCGGTGCCAAGCCCTCGCGCCCGTGGCGTGGCCAGCCCTGAACAGACTGGCGTCGGCAGGCCAACGCCTCGCCCGCTCAAGCTCTTGCTTCGTCACAGATTCTTTCTGCCGAACCGGCGTCCGCTTCGGCAAAATCTGCTCAGCCGGCGCGCGGCGCCCCGTCCGGCAAGACCGGGGACGACCGGTCCGCGAAGGTCCAGACCCGGTGGCCGAGGAAGTTCCAGAACACCACCACGCCGGTCGCGACCACCTGGGCGGCCGTGTAGTGCAGGTCGAGGCCGCGGGTGAGGCCTGCCATGATCAGCCAGGTCAGCCCGAACCCGATCGCGGCCACGACCCCGAAGCGCCAGGTCGCCTCGGCATGGGGCCGGTCGCTGGCATAGGTCAGGCGGCGGTTGAGCCCGTAGGAGACCACGGCGCCGACGAGGTAGCCGGCGAGCGCCGCCGGAACCGGGTCGGCGCGACCGGTCTCGACCAGTGTCGCAAGGACGGCATAGTGGACGGCGAGCGCCACGAGGCTGACGCCGAGATAGGACGCGAATTGCCGTCCGAACGCCGACAGCGCGTCGAGGGTCCGCAGGTTCGATTCCGGTTCGCTCGCCACGACGCCACTCGTCATCACCGGGCGAACGGACGGCGCCCTCCCCCCTGTCTAGCGCCCGGCACTGAACCGAAGATGACCCGAACCGGGCGAAATCGGGGACGATCGCTCACCCCTGCAGGCGGGCCGCGACCTTGCGGCTGAGCCAGCGCGGCATCAGGCGGGCGGCGAGCACCGCCGCCCGGTTGGCCGCACCGGGGATCACCACCGCCCGGCCGGCGAGATGGCCGGCGACCGCCGCGCGGGCGACCGCCTCGGCGGTCATGACGTTGCCGGTGAAGCGCTTCGCCCCGCCGACATCCGCCCGCTGCGAGAATTCCGTGGCGGTGGCGCCGGGGCAGACCGCCGTCACCACGACGCCGTGGGGTCGTGCCTCCTCGTAGAGCGCTTCCGACAGGGACAGCAGGTAGGCCTTGGTGGCGTAGTAGGCCGCCATGTTGGGGCCCGGCAGGTAGCCCACCACCGAGGCGACGTTGAGGATGCCGCCCTCCCGCCGCGCGATCAGGCCGGGCAGCACGAGCCGCGACAGGATCGTGGGCGCGGCGACGTTCACCATCACCATCTCGGCCTGGTCCCGCGCCGGCAGGGCGGAAAAGCGGCCGCGCAGGCCGAAGCCCGCATTGTTGACGAGGGTGCGGAGAACGAGGCCCCGCGCCCCGACCGCCGCGGCCAGCCCCTCGGCCCCGCCCGGGGCCGCGAGATCGGCCGGCACCACGACCACCGGGACGGAGAGTTCCGCCGCCAGCGCCTCCAGCCGCTCCGTGCGCCGGGCACTCAGCACCAGCGGGCGCCCCCGCTCCGCGAAGGCGCGGGCGATCTCCATCCCGATCCCGCTCGACGCGCCGGTGACGAGCGTCCAGCGCGCATCTCCCCCGGTCTGCCCTGCCGTCATGTCCCGGTCTCCGGCCACGCCCTTCCCCTGATCTGCACGCCTATGCTAAGGGCGCCCAACGCAATCCCCGCCGCTCCCGGACGTTCCGCTCCCGCCTCGACGCCTCACGCGCCCCGAGGACGGGCCTCTGGAACGGGGCAGCGCGCCGCACGAGTCTGAAGCGTCCGATGCCCAAGCGCACCGATCTCTCCTCCATCCTCATCATCGGCGCGGGCCCGATCGTCATCGGCCAGGCATGCGAGTTCGACTATTCCGGCACGCAGGCCTGCAAGGCCCTGCGCGAGGAAGGGTACCGGATCATCCTGGTCAACTCGAATCCGGCCACGATCATGACGGATCCGGATCTGGCCGACGCCACCTATGTCGAGCCGATCACCCCGGAGATCGTCGCCCGCATCATCGAGAAGGAGCGGCCCGACGCACTCCTGCCGACCATGGGCGGCCAGACCGCGCTGAACTGCGCCCTCTCGCTCAAGCGCATGGGCGTGCTGGAAAAGTTCGGCGTGCAGATGATCGGCGCCACCGCCGAGGCGATCGACAAGGCGGAGGATCGCAGCCTTTTTCGCGATGCGATGACTAAGATCGGCCTCGAGACGCCGAAATCGGCGCTCGCCAACGCCTCGGCCGCCAAGAAGGCCGATCGTGAGAAGTACCTCGCCGAGGTGGCCCGCATCGAGGCCGCCGAGGGCGACGAGACGGCCCGCAAGACGGCGCTTGCCGCCTTCGAGAAGAAGTGGGCCTCCGGAGAGAACGACCGGCGCAAGCGCTACGGCGAGCACGCGATCGGCCAGGCGCTGGTCGCGCTCGCCGAGGTCGGCCTGCCGGCGATCATCCGCCCCTCCTTCACGATGGGCGGCACCGGCGGCGGCATCGCCTATAACCGGGAAGAATTCCTCGACATCGTCGAGCGCGGCATCGACGCCTCGCCGACCAACGAGGTCCTGATCGAGGAATCGGTCCTCGGCTGGAAGGAGTACGAGATGGAGGTCGTCCGCGATAAGGCGGATAACTGCATCATCGTCTGCTCGATTGAGAACGTCGACCCGATGGGGGTGCATACCGGCGACTCGATCACCGTCGCCCCGGCGCTGACGCTGACCGACAAGGAATACCAGCGCATGCGCGACGCCTCCCTCGCGGTGCTCCGCGAGATCGGCGTCGAGACCGGCGGCTCGAACGTGCAGTTCGCCGTCGACCCGGCCACCGGCCGGATGATCGTGATCGAGATGAACCCGAGGGTGTCGCGCTCCTCGGCGCTCGCCTCGAAGGCGACCGGCTTCCCGATCGCCAAGGTCGCGGCGAAGCTCGCGGTCGGCTACACCCTCGACGAGATCGCCAACGACATCACGGGTGGGGCCACCCCGGCCTCGTTCGAGCCGACGATCGACTACGTCGTCACCAAGATCCCGCGCTTCGCCTTCGAGAAATTCCCGGGCGCCGAGCCGACGCTGACCACCGCCATGAAGTCGGTCGGCGAGGCGATGGCGATCGGCCGGACCTTCGCGGAGTCGCTCCAGAAGGCCCTGCGCTCGCTCGAGACGGGGCTCACCGGCCTCGACGACATCGAGATCGAGGGCCTCGGCAAGGGCGACGACCGCAACGCCATCAAGGCGGCGATCGGCACGCCCACCCCGGATCGCCTCCTCAAGGTGGCGCAGGCCCTGCGGCTCGGCGTCAGCCACGAGGAGGTGCACGCCTCCTGCAAGATCGACCCGTGGTTCCTGGAGCAGCTCCAGGGCATCATCGATCTCGAGACCAAGGTGAAGCGCTTCGGCCTGCCGAAGACCGAGGGCGCCTTCCGCCAGCTCAAGGCGGCGGGTTTTTCGGATGCGCGCCTGTCGGTGCTCGCCGGGATCGAGGAAGGCGCCGTGCGCGCCGCCCGCCGGGCCCTGTTGGTGCGGCCGGTCTTCAAGCGGATCGACACCTGCGCGGCCGAGTTCAAGTCGCCGACCGCCTATATGTACTCGACCTACGTCGCCCCCTTCGCGGGTGCGGTGGCCGACGAGGCCCAGCCCTCGGACGCCAAGAAGGTGATCATCCTCGGCGGCGGCCCGAACCGGATCGGCCAGGGCATCGAGTTCGATTATTGCTGCTGCCACGCCTGCTTCGCGCTGACCGACGCGGGTTATGAGACCATCATGGTCAACTGCAACCCGGAGACGGTGTCGACCGACTACGACACCTCGGACCGGCTCTATTTCGAGCCGCTGACCGCCGAGGACGTGCTGGAGATCATCGAGACCGAGCGGCAGGCCGGCACGCTGCACGGCGTGATCGTGCAGTTCGGCGGCCAGACCCCGCTGAAGCTCGCCCGCGCCCTGGAAGAAGCCGGCGTGCCGATCCTCGGCACCTCGCCGGACGCGATCGACCTCGCCGAGGACCGCGACCGCTTCAAGCGCCTGCTCGACAAGCTGCACCTCAAGCAGCCCAAGAACGGCATCGCCTATTCGGTGGAGCAGAGCCGTCTGATCGCCGCCGATCTCGGCCTGCCCTTCGTGGTGCGCCCCTCCTACGTGCTGGGCGGGCGCGCGATGGCGATCATCCGCGACGAGACCCAGTTCGCCGACTACCTGCTCGACACCCTGCCGAGCCTGATCCCGTCGGACGTCAAGGCGCGCTACCCCAACGACAAGACCGGCCAGATCAACACGGTCCTGGGCAAGAACCCGCTCCTGTTCGATCGCTACCTGTCGGACGCGATCGAGGTCGACGTCGATGCGGTCTCCGACGGGCGTGACGTGTTCATCGCCGGCATCATGGAGCACATCGAGGAAGCGGGCATCCACTCGGGCGATTCCGCCTGCTCGCTGCCGCCGCGCTCGCTGTCGCCCGAGACCATCGCCGAATTGGAGCGCCAGACCCGTGGCCTCGCGCTGGCGCTCGAGGTCGGTGGCCTGATGAACGTGCAGTACGCGATCAAGGACGGCGACATCTACGTCCTCGAGGTGAACCCGCGGGCCTCGCGCACCGTACCGTTCGTCGCCAAGGTGATCGGCGAGCCGATCGCCAAGATCGCCGCCCGGGTGATGGCCGGCGAGCCCCTCGCCACCTTCGACCTCAAGCCGAAGACGCTGCCGCACATCGCCGTCAAGGAAGCGGTGTTCCCCTTCGCCCGCTTCCCCGGCGTCGACGTGCTGCTCGGACCGGAGATGCGCTCGACCGGCGAGGTCATCGGCCTCGACCGCGGCTTCGGCGTCGCCTTCGCCAAGAGCCAGCTCGGCTCCGGCACCCAGGTGCCGAAGAGCGGGACGGTCTTCGTCTCGGTGCGCGACGACGACAAGGCGCGCATCCTGCCGGCGATGAAGCTGCTCGCCGAGCTCGGCTTCACGGTGCTGGCCACCGCCGGCACGCAGCGCTACCTCGTCGAGAACGGCGTGCCCGCCACCCGCATCAACAAGGTGCTGGAGGGCCGCCCGCACGTCGTCGACGCGATCAAGAACGGCGACATCCACCTGGTGTTCAACACCACCGAGGGGGCGGGCGCCCTGTCCGACTCACGGTCGCTGCGCCGGGCCGCCCTCTTGCATAAAGTGCCGTACTACACCACTCTCGCCGGAGCGATGGCCGCAGCAGAGGGGATCAAGGCCTATCTCGGGGGTGATCTCGAGGTCCGGGCCCTGCAGGAATATTTCGCGGCGTAAAGTCGTAAGACCGCGAAAGAGCCCTATCTCATCCCCTCGCGCCCGCGCGAGACATTCGGAAACAGGCCCGGTCGGGAGGCTCACCCTCTCGCCGGGCCGATTATTTGTGACGCGAGACGACGATGGACAAGGTTCCGATCACGGTACGGGGTTTCGCGGCGCTCGAGGCGGAGCTGAAGCGCCGTCAGCAGGAGGAGCGTCCGCGGATCATCCAGGCGATCGCGGAGGCCCGCGCGCTCGGCGACCTGTCGGAGAACGCCGAGTACCACGCCGCCAAGGAAGCGCAGTCCCACAACGAGGGCCGGGTGCTGGAGCTGGAGAGCCTGATCTCCCGCGCCGAGGTCATCGACGTGTCGAAGCTCTCGGGCTCGAAGATCAAGTTCGGCGCCACCGTCAAGCTGATCGACGAGGACACCGAGGAGGAGAAGACCTACCAGATCGTCGGCGAGCCCGAGGCCGACGTCCATGCCGGCCGGGTCTCGATCACCTCGCCGATCGCCCGCGCGCTGATCGGCAAGGGCGTCGGCGACACCGTCGAGGTCGTCACCCCGGGCGGCGGCAAGTCCTACGAGATCGTCGGCATCCAGTTCGGCGCCTGATGCACCGAAGGCCGCCCGGCACCCGAGCGCCGGAAGCCGACCGGCGAAGCGTTGCCGGAGCGGCGGCCGAGGGCTATCTCGTCCCTCACGAGGTGGCCCCGCTGGTCGCCGTGGAGACGACGCCGATGCTGCGCTGGTGCAAGTCCCTGATCGGCTCCCTGATCGGCCGATCCCTGGTCGCGGCCGCCCTGGCGGCGACCGCCCTCCCCGCCTCCGCGCAGGAGGCCGCGCTGCCGCCGGCGACGCGCTTCTCGGCCATCCAGGTCGATGTCCGCCCCCTCCTCGCCACCGGCCTCAGCATCTATGCCGAGGGCGTGCGGGCCGAGTTGCAGGCGGCGCTCGCCCAGGCCTTCGCCGGCCGGGTCGGCGGTCCCGGCCCGACCCTGGTGGTGCGGGTGACCGGCCTCTCGCTCAACCCCTATGCCGGCAGCGAGACGCGCAGCGGCGGCCGGGGCGGCGGAGGCGGCAACGCCACCAACACCGACTATCTCGAAGGTGAGGCCCTGGTGGTCGACCGCGGCGGCACCGTGCTGCTCCGCCACCCCCAGCTCTCGGCCACCAATGCCAGTTCGGGCGGCGCTTGGTACGACCCGGCCTCGGAGCGCCGGCGCGTGGCCTACATCGCCGGGCATTACGCGGCGTGGCTGAAGAAGGGGTTGGGGCTGGAGTAGGGCTTCGGCCGGACGTTCATTCCGCCCCCGAGGGCGGATGGTCGAGCGGCTTGGCCCGGTCCAGCCGCTCGGTGGCGGCACGGTCGGACGCTGCCGCGAGCAGCGTCTGCCAGTCGTCGGGTGGGTTGCCCGCGTCGAGCATGCCCTTGAACACCCGATAGGCATCGGTCTTCGCGCCGTAGGTTCGCAACGTGCTCTGATCGTTCACCCAGGCGAAGATGATGACCTTCGACCGGCTGTCGTAGCGGAAGAACAACCGGAACCGGCCATTGCCGAACTTGGCCCGGAACCAGTGCTTTCGAGCGCTCCCGAGCGTGCCGCCCTGGCGGTAGTCCGGACGTGTCGGATCGGCCGGGATCGTCTCGAAGATGAGCGTCACCAGCATCGCGAGGAGCTTCGCCTGAGCCGTTCCCCGGTATCCCTCGGGATCGGCCGCCTTGGCCTTTTCGACCGCCGCCGTCGCCCTCCCGAGCTGGTCGAGCAGGAGCGGATGGGCAAAGAGGGTCCAACCGTTGACGACCATGGTTCAGAGCGTCACGGCCCCGTCGACCTCATCGTCGAGATCGACGCTCATTCCTTCCGTGAGGACGGCCATGCGCTCCGCGAGGTCGCCCGGGAAGACCGTGATGCGCGCGGGATCACGGGCCATGTCCTGCGCGAGGAACGCCAGGAAGGACTCGATCACCGGGTCCGTCTCGTCCTGTGCCGCGACAAGACTCACCCGGCCGCCTTCGTCGACGACGAAATCAATCTCACCGCCGTAACCCACACCGAGGGCTTGGCGCACGACCTTGGGAATCGTTGTCTGCCCCTTCGACGTGATCTTGCTGCGCTCGCGGACAAGGGTCGACACGGCCGCCTCCATCGCCCAAAAAGTAAGGAAAAAATCTTACTTCAAGGAGTGCGCTCTGGCAACGGTAACAGGCCAGCCGTGAAGGATGGCCGTCGCCTGGTCCAGCGGCCCGCGAGGCGGGAAGCCGGCCGCACAGGATGCCCCCTCAAGCACCTGTCCCCGGCCTCGTACCGCGCCGAAATCGTGCTATGGCGCGTCGGTGGCCGGGTCTCGCGGGACGGGCGGGACCGCACGGTGCGAAGGGGGAGCCGTGCTGAACGAGAGCGTGTCTGCCGAGGCGGATCTCGCGCGGTCGATCGTGGCCGTGGCCGCCGGCGATCGCGCGGCCCTGCGCGCGCTCTACGAGGCGACGGCGCCGAAACTTCTCGGGATCGTCCTGCGTATCCTCAAGGATCGAAGCGCGGCCGAGGATGTGCTGCAGGAGGTGTTCGTGCGCGTCTGGCAGCGGGCAGACAGCTATGATCCGCTGGCCGGACCGCCTCTGGTCTGGCTCGGGGCGATCGCGCGGCACAAGGCGATCGACCGCATCCGGCAGGACAAGGCCGCGCGTCTGATCCAGGCCGAGGACGGCTGGCTGGAGCGCCTCGCCGACACCCGCGACGGGGAGACCGACCTCGCCCGGCGCGATGCCCTGGCCCGCTGCCTCGACAGCGTCGAGCCCGGTCACCGCGACTGCCTCGTCCTCGCCTATTGCGAGGGCTGGTCGCGGGAGGAACTGGCGGCCCGGCACGACCGGCCGGTCAACACGATCAAGACCTGGCTGCGCCGCGGCCTGACGAGCCTGCGCGGCTGCCTGGAGGCGGCATGAGCGGCGGAATCACCGATCGCGGCGTGCCGTTCTGGGCGGAGGATCCCGACGGGACGGCCGGGGAATACGTGCTCGGCACCCTGTCCGCGGCCGAGCGCGCAGCCTTCGCGCAGGCCCTGCGCGGGGACGCGTCCCTGCGCGCCGCCGTCGCGGCCTGGGAGGGCCGGCTCGCACCGCTCGCCGAAACGGCCCCCGCGGTGGTGCCCGCTCCGCGGGTCTGGGAATCGATCGAAGCCCGGATCGGCATCGGAGGCGCCGGCGGCCGGGCGGACGCGCCGGATTCCGGCATCGGCCGGGACCGCATCGTCCGGCTCGAGCGCGGTGTGCGGCGGTGGCGGATCGCGGCGGGGTTGGCGAGTGCCCTCGCGGCCGGCCTCGCGCTCTGGATCGTCGTGCCGCATCCGGCCGCCGATCAGCGGCAATACCTCGCCGTGGTCGACCGGGGCGGTACCCTGCCGGCCCTGATCGTGCGGGTTGATCTCGGCGGCCAGACCGTGCAGGTGCGCAGCCTCGCGGCGGAGACGCCGCCGGATCACAGCCTCGAACTCTGGTATGTCGGTGCGGGCGCCCCGCCCCGCTCGCTCGGTCTCGTCGGCCCCTCGCGGCTGACGCTGCCGGCGGGCTTGGGCGGCGTCTCCGACGGCGCGAGCCTCGCGGTCTCGGTGGAACCGAAGGGCGGCTCGCCCACGGGAGCGCCGACCGGGCCGGTGGTCTATTCCGGGCGCCTCATCCGCGAGTGATCCCCCGCGCGGGATCAATCGTCGGGCGCATGGATCGGCTTGAACGAACGCGGACGATCCCCCGCAAGCCCGCTCGTCGCGAGGGGATGCGGGGGACCTCGGATCGCGGGATCCGGCCGGGGCCGGATCCCGGGTGCGGATCAGGGCATCAGCACGCCGTTGATCACGTGGATGACGCCGTTCGACTGCATCACGTTGGCGATGGTGACGCGGGCGGTGTTACCCTTGGCGTCGGTCACGACCAGCCCCTTGCCGCCACGGGCCATCGTGACGGTCAGGGGCTCACCCTGCGCCGTCTTCAACGTGGCCTCGCCGCCGCCCTGCTTGACGAGCGCCATCAGGTCCTTCGACGTGTAGGTCCCCGGCACGACGTGGTAGGTCAGGATGCTGGTGAGCTGCGCCTTGTTCTGCGGCTGCACCAGCGACTCGACGGTGCCCGGCGGCAGCTTGGCGAAGGCCGCGTTGGTCGGCGCGAACACCGTGAAGGGCCCCGGGCCGGAGAGCGTATCGACGAGGCCCGCGGCCTTCACCGCCGCCACGAGCGTGGTGTGGTCCTTCGAGTTGACCGCGTTCTCGACGATCGTCTTGCTCGGATACATCGGCGCGCCGCCGACCATCGGGTTCTTGGCGAGCGCCGGGGCCGCGGCGAGGCCGAGGCTGAGACCGAGAGCCAGGCGGAGAAGGGTCTTGGACATGTCTGCTTCCTCGCGATGCGCCCCATCCGGGCGTCGCAGGCCCCTACGCGGGGCGGGAGCGGGAAAGTTTCAGCCTCCCGCGCGAATTCGCGCGAAAAAATCGTCCGGCGCCTGGAGGCAGGGCCGGCACGACCAAAACCGTGCGCAAGGCGGGCTCCTTGCCGTAATCTGACCGAGGGGGGATGCGGTTTCCCCACCCGGACGCCCAGAATGGAACTCAAGTGGATCGAGGACTTCCTGAGCCTCGCCGAGACCCGCAGCTTCTCGCGCTCGGCGGAAGCCCGTGCCGTCACCCAGTCGGCCTTCAGCCGGCGCATCCGCTCGCTGGAGGTCTGGCTCGGCACCGCGCTCCTCGACCGCAGCACCTACCCGATCACGCTCACCGCCGACGGGCGGCAATTCCTCGAGACCGCCGAGGAGGTGGTGCGGCTGCTCACCCTGAGCCGGGCCGATTTCCGCGCCCGCAGCGACGGGGCCGGATTGCCGGTGGTGACGATCACGGCGCTCCACTCGCTCTGCCTGTCGTTCCTGCCGCGCTGGCTCGGGCGCATCCGTGACGCGCTCGGGCCGGTGGCGAGCCGGGTCCTGCCGGACAACTTCAACATCTGCGTCCAGGCGCTGGTCGAGGGCGGCTACGACCTCCTCCTGACCTATCACCACCCGGGCATCCCGATCCCGCTCGATCCCGAGCGCTATCCCTGCCGGATCGTCGGCCGCGACAGCCTGGCGGCGGTGGCCGCCCCCCGCGGGCTGGTGCCGGATGCTCGCGGCCGCCTGCCGCTCCTGCAATATTCCCGCGGCTCGTTCCTCGGGCGTCTGGCGGGGATCGCGCAAGGGGGCGAGGACGCGCCGGCGACCTACCCGGTCCACACCAACGAGAACTCGATGGCCGAGGCCTTGCGCTCGATGGCGCTGGGCGGCCACGGCATCGCCTGGCTGCCGCGCAGCCTGGTCGAGCCCGAGATCCGCGCCGGGGCGCTGACGGTGCTCGGCCGCGAGATGCCGATGGACATCCGGCTCTACCGCAGCGCCGAGCGCCACCGCTCCTTCCTCGACGAGGTCTGGGCGGTCGCCGCGGAGGACCCGCCAAACTATTCGGATGCGGAATAGTTCATGCCAACCATAGCATTGGCGGCCGGCGCGATGCGGGATTATTCCGCCGCCATCCGCTGACGGCGCCGCGGCTCCTCCCGAGCCGCCCCGCCCGATCCGGCGTCGATCCGTCCATCCGACGCGACCCCGGACCCGGTCCGCCCTCCGGCGCGCCGGAGCGCGGTCGCGCGCAAAAAAATCCGCCAGGAGCCCTCCCGTGACCGCCAACCCCACCCGCATCGAGCACGATCTTCTCGGCGACCGGGAGGTGCCGCAGGCCGCCTATTACGGCATCCACACCCTGCGCGCCGTCGAGAACTTTCCGATCACCGGCACCACGCTCGCCACCTGCCCCGACCTGATCCGGGCGCTCGCCGCGATCAAGCAGGCGGCGGCGCTCGCCAACCGCGAGCTCGGCCTGCTGGATCCCGAGCGGTGCGACGCCATCGTGGCGGCCTGCATCGAGATCCGGGCCGGTGCGCTCCACGACCAGTTCGTGGTCGACCAGATCCAGGGCGGGGCCGGCACCTCGACCAACATGAACGCCAACGAGGTGATCGCCAACCGGGCGCTCGAATTGCTGGGCGCCGAGCGGGGCGATTACGGCCGGCTCCACCCCAACGAGCACGTCAACATGGGGCAGAGCACCAACGACGTGTACCCGACGGCGCTGAAGATCGCCGGGATCGGGGCGATCCGCCGGCTCGTCGACGCGATGGCGGCCCTGCGGGGCAGCTTCGAGGCCAAGGCGGAGGAGTTCCGCGACGTCCTCAAGATGGGCCGCACCCAGCTCCAGGACGCGGTGCCGATGACGCTCGGCCAGGAATTCGGCACCTACGGGCGGATGCTGGCCGAGGACGAGGCGCGGCTCGGCGAAGCCGAGCTCCTGATCCGCGAGATCAACCTCGGCGCCACCGCGATCGGCACCGGCATCACCGCCCACCCCCTCTATGCCGGCCTCGTGCGCGAGCGGCTCTCGACCATTACCGAGATCCCGCTGATCACCGCCGAGGATCTGGTGGAAGCCACCCAGGATTGCGGCGCCTTCGTGCAGGTCTCCGGCGTGCTCAAGCGCGTCGCCGTCAAGCTGTCGAAGACCTGCAACGACCTGCGCCTGCTCTCGAGCGGGCCGCGGGCGGGCTTCAACGATATCAACCTGCCGGCGCGCCAGGCCGGCTCCTCGATCATGCCCGGCAAGGTCAATCCGGTGATCCCGGAGGTCGTCAACCAGGTCGCCTTCGAGGTGATCGGCAACGACGTGACGATCTCCTTCGCGGCGGAGGCCGGCCAGCTCCAGCTCAACGCCTTCGAGCCGGTGATCGCCTACAGCCTGTTTCGCAGCCTCGCCCACCTGGAGGCGGCCTGCCGCACCCTCGACGTGAACTGCGTGCGCGGCATCACGGCGAACCGCGAGCGCCTGCGCGCCAGCGTCGAGAACTCCATCGGCATCGTGACCGCGCTCAACCCCTATATCGGCTATCGCAACGCCACGGCGATCGCTATGGAGGCGCACGCCACGGGCCGGGGCGTCTACGACCTCGTGCTCGAGAAGCAATTGATGGCCCGCGACCAGCTCGACAGGGTGCTGCAACCCGACCGGCTGACGCGCCCGCAGGCCCTCACGGCGATCTGACGATCGCGGGAATCCAAAGTTCGCGGCGATCGAGGGATCGCGGTGACCTGACGTTCGCCGCGATCCTTCGATCGCCGGCACGCACCGGACGGAAACGCCAGACATCCGCGGGAGACCCCGGGCACAGGATCGTGCCCCGGGGCTCTTTCCGCACATCCGTTCATCTTCGGGAGGAACACGCACCATGGCACACGTCGAATCGACCGGACGCTCGTCGAGCCGGCTCACCCTCTATACCGGCATCGGCCTGGCGCTCGGCGTCGCGGTCGGCGCGGTGCTGCACGGCATGGCGGGCAGCCCGGCCGAGGCGAAGGAGATCGCCGGCTACTTCACCATCGGCACCGACATCTTCCTGCGGCTGATCAAGATGATCATCGCGCCGCTCGTCTTCGCCACCATCGTGTCGGGCATCGCGAGCTTCGGCGACACCAAGGCGGTCGGCCGCGTCGCGGGCTTCGCCATGGGCTGGTTCCTCACCGCCTCGATCGTCTCCCTGTCGCTCGGCTTCCTCGTCGCCAACATCTTCCAGCCCGGCGCCAGCCTCGGCCTGCCGCTGCCGGACGCCGCGGCCCAGACGGGGCTCAAGGCCGCCTCGATCAACCTGCGCGAGTTCATCACCCACGTCTTCCCGACCAGCATCGTGTCGGCGATGGCGACGAACGAGGTGCTGCAGATCCTGGTCTTCTCGGTGTTCTTCGGCTTCGGCCTCAGCGCGATCGACCGCCGTTACGCCGACCCGATGGTCCACATGCTGAATGGCCTCGCCGCGGTGATGTTCAAGGTCACCGACGCGGTGATGAAGGTCGCCCCTCTCGCGGTCTTCGCCGCCATGGCCTCGGTCGTCACCATCCAGGGCCTCGGCGTGCTGATCGACTACGGCAAGTTCATCGCCGTGTTCTATCTCGGGCTGGCCGTCCTGTGGGCGCTCCTGATCGGTGCCGGCTGGCTGGTGCTCGGCCACAGCGTCGTGCGGCTCCTGCGCCTCCTGCGCACTCCGATGATCGTCGCCTTCTCGACCGCCAGCAGCGAGGCCGCCTTCCCGCGCACCGTCGAGGTGCTGGAAAAGTTCGGCGTGCGCCCCCGCGTCACCGGCTTCGTTCTGCCCCTCGGCTACTCGTTCAACCTCGACGGCTCGATGATGTACCAGGCGCTGGCCTCGCTGTTCATCGCCCAGGCCTTCGGCATCCATCTCGGCGTCACCGAACAGCTCACCATGCTGCTCGTCATGATGGTGACCAGCAAGGGCATCGCCGGCGTGCCGCGCGCCTCCCTGGTCGTGGTGGCCGCCACCGTCCCGATGTTCGGCCTGCCGGCCGCCGGCATCCTGCTGATCATGGGCGTCGACCAGATCCTCGACATGGGCCGCACCGTCACCAACGTGCTGGGCAACGGGCTCGCCACCGCCGCGGTCGCCCGCTGGCAGGGCGAGATGCAGGAGGGCACCGACGAGACGGCCGAGGCTCCCGCCGCGGTCGCGGTGCCGACCGGCAAGGCGGCCTGAGACGGCACTGGCGTCCCGCCGGCCGCAGGGCCGGCGGGGGCAAATCGCTTCGACGTCGAGCGCGAGGTTTCGTCCTCGTCCTGCCCGCATGGAACTGGTCGGAAAAAGGAGGCGTGGGTTCCCCTCCTCTCCCCGCCCGCGGCTAGCGGATTCACATAACGCTTCTGAAGCCCAACTCCTTGTGAGAGCGGACGCTTTCCCGTCCTCAGGCGATCCCGGGCTATCGAGTATGGCTGCAAGTTGTGTGGAGGTCTGTCCGGAGGAAAATCTCCTTAAGAAGCAAGTGCGGGGGATCCCCTCTCCCGTGTGGGAGAGGGGAGGCGCGCTATTCTTTCCTCGGGTAGCCCTGCCACAGGGGGAGAAGAGGCTCGCTACCTTCACATGGAAATGCGCTCGAACCGAGTTGTGCGAATCCGCCAGCTGCCCGCGGGGAGAGGGGATCTCGCGCTTGCGACTGACGACACCTCGTCCCGGAGGGACGACGACCGGGAAGACGGCGTCGCAACCCCCGCGGCCGGTCGGTCCGCTCCGCGGCGACCCACCCGACCTCCGATCCCGCCCATCCCGCGCATTCAGTCCGACTCTTGTGCGCATACCGCGCAATCATACGGTTGACTCCCCCGTCGTTCTGCGCTCTTCAAGCAATAACAGACGGATTATCGCGCCATTCGATGCGCGATTTCCGCATCGGAGGAACGCATGGCGACGGAAGCGGACAAGGACCTGGGCGGAATCCGCATCAAGCGCGCGATCGAGCGCGTGCCGGGCGGGATGATGGTGGTGCCGCTGCTGATCGGCGCGGTGATCGCCACCCTGTTCCCGACGACCCCGAAGGTGTTCGGCTCGTTCACCGGCGCGCTGTTCACCGGCGCCCTGCCGATCCTGGCGGTGTTCTACGTCTGCATGGGCGCCAGCATCGACTTTCGCGCCACGCCCTACATCGTCAAGAAGGGCGGCACGCTGCTGGTCGTGAAGGTCGGCATCGCGATGATCCTCGGGGTGATCTTCGGCCGCCTGCTCGGCGAGGCGCCGATCGGGGCCGGGCTGTTCGCCGGCCTCTCGACGCTGGCGATCGTGGCGGCCATGAACGACACCAATGGCGGGCTCTACATGGCGCTGATGGGCCAGTACGGCCGCCCGCGGGATGTCGGCGCCTACACGATCATGTGCCTCGAATCCGGCCCCTTCCTCACCATGGTGACGCTCGGCGTCGCCGGCCTGTCGGCGTTTCCCTGGCAGACGATGGTCGGCAGCATCCTGCCGCTCCTCGTCGGCATGCTGCTGGGCAACCTCGACCGCGAGATGCGCGCCTTCCTGGGCCGGGCCGTGCCGGTGATGATCCCGTTCTTCGCCTTCGCGCTCGGCACCGGGCTCGACCTGACCAAGATCTGGCAGGCGGGTCTGCTCGGCCTCGGGCTGGGCGTCGCCGTGACGGTGCTCACCGGCATCCCGCTCTTCTTCGCCGACCGGCTCACCGGCGGCACCGGGGTGGCGGGGGTGGCCGCCTCCTCGACCGCCGGCAACGCCGCCGCGGTCCCGGCGATCATCGCCGCCGCCAACCCGGCCTATGCGGAGGCCGCCGCCCCCGCGACCGTGCTGGTCGCCGCGACCGTGGTGGTGACCGCGATCCTCACCCCGCTCGCCACCGCCTGGACCGCCAAGCATTTCGGCGAGCCGGCGGACGGCGCGGTCGAGCCGGCCGAGGCCGCCCCCGTGCCGGAGCGCGCCTGAGCCATGACGCGCCGCTGGCTCATCCTCGCCGACGACCTCACGGGCGCGGCCGATTGCGCCATCGCCTTCGCCCGGCGCGGGGCCACGGCCTGCGTGCAATGGGGCGAGGCGGGGCCCGGTGCCGGAGAGGCGGTCCTGTCGCACGATGCCGACAGCCGCCAGCTCGGCCCCGAGGCCGCGGCGGCCCGCCACGCCGCCCTGGCGGAGCGGCTGCACGACCCGGACCGGGCCGTGTTCAAGAAGATCGACTCGACCCTGCGCGGGCAGCCGGCGGCGGAACTCGCCGCCACCCTCGACGTCCTGCGCCGGCGCATGGGCGGCGCCTTCGCGATCCTGGCGCCGGCCTTCCCGGCCACCGGCCGTACCACCGAGGACGGGCGGATCCGGGTCGCCGGCCGGCCGCTCGCGGAGACCGAGCTCTGGCGCCGGGACCACACCTACCCGACCGACGCGCTCCCGGCGATGCTGGACGGGGCCGGGCTCACCAGCACGACGATCCCGCTCGCCACCGTGCGGGCCGGCGGCGAATCCTTGCGCGCGGCGCTCGACGCCGCGTCGCGGGCTTCCGCGGTCGCGGTGCTCGACGCGGTGGAGGACGACGACCTCGCCCGGATCGCGGCGGCGGGCCTCGCCCTCGACGCGGCCGGCCTCGTCTGGATCGGCAGCGCCGGCCTCGCCCACGCCCTGGCGGCGGCGGAAGCCGCGTCGCCCGCCCCGGCCCGGACGGTCGCGAGCGGCCCGGGCGGCACGCTGGTGGTGGTGGGGAGCCTTGCGGCCATCTCCCGCGCCGCGGCCCGCAGGCTGGCGGCCGGGACGCGGCTGCGCCACGTCCCGGTGGCGCCCGACTGGCTCCTCGACGCGGGCGAGGCCGAGCGGCGGCGCTGGTGCGACTCGGTCGCGGCCCGCCTCGCCGTCGGGGACGACGTGCTGGTCGAGGTCGCGATGGGCGAGGCGCCGGATCTCGCCATCGGGTCGCGCCTCGCGACCGCACTCGGCGCGCTGCTCGCCCCGGCCGCCCCCCATCTCGGCGCCCTGGTGGCGACCGGCGGCGAGACCGCGGCGGCGCTCCTGGCCGGATTCGGGGTCGACGGTCTGGCGCTGGTCGACGAGATCGAGCCCGGCGTCTCCCTCGGGGTGACGCGGGGCCGGATCGCCGTCCCGATCGTCACCAAGGCGGGCGCCTTCGGCAGCGAGGACACGCTCCTGCGCGCCGTCCATCACCTCCGGGCCATCAGACACGAAGGGTCTCCGACATGAGCCGACCGACCGTCGCGATCACCATGGGCGATGCCTCCGGCATCGGCCCCGAGATCATCATGAAGGCGCTCGCCCGGCCCGACATCGCGGCGCTCTGCCGACCCGTCGTGATCGGCGATGCCGAGCGCCTGCGCGAGGCCGGCCGCATCGTTGAAAACAACCTGACGGTGCAGGCCGTCGCCTCGCCCCGCGAAGCGACCGACGCGCCCGGCACCGTGGCCTGTGTCGATCTCGGGCTGATCCCGAAGGATCATCCGTTCGGACGCGTCTCGCCGGTCTCCGGCGAGGCGGCGTTCCGCTACATCGAGCGCGCCGTCCAGGTGGTCCAGGCCGGCGAGGCCGCGGCGATCTGCACCGCGCCCCTGAGCAAGGAGGCGCTGCACGCCGCCGGGCACAAGTATCCGGGCCATACCGAGCTTCTGGCCGCGCTCACCGGCACGCCGGAAGTCTCGATGATGCTGGTCTCGCCCAAGCTCCGGGTGATCCACGTCACGACGCATGTCGGGCTGATCGACGCCATCGCGCGGATCGAGCCGGGCCTCGTCGAGCGGGTGATCGCGCGCGGCCACGACACCCTGGTCAAGGCGGGACTCGCGAATCCGCGGATCGGCGTCTGCGCGATCAACCCGCATGCGGGCGAGAACGGCCTCTTCGGCCGCGGCGAGGAGGCGGAGAAGATCACGCCGGCGGTTCAAGCCTGCCGGGCCAGGGGCTGGCGGGTCGAGGGACCGCTGCCCGCCGACACCCTGTTCTTCCTGGCGGGGCGGGGCGACTACGACCTCGTGGTGGCGATGTACCACGACCAGGGCCACGGCCCGATCAAGGTGCTGGGCCTGGAGGCGGGGGTGAACATCACCGTCGGCCTGCCGGTGATCCGCACCTCGGTCGATCACGGCACCGCCTTCGACATCGCCGGCAAGGGCATCGCCGACGAGGGCTCGCTGGTCGAGGCCCTGCGCCAGGCGGTCGATCTGGCCCCGCGCCGGGCGGTCTGATAGGATTTCCGGACGATCAGTTCGGAAATCCTATCGCCAGCCCGCGCGGCGCGTGAGCGAGGCCGATTTCCGCATCGCGAAGCGATCAATCGGAAATCGTATGACGCCGATGACCCGCGGCCGGCACCGTCACCCGCTGCTGCTGGAGGCGCTCCAGGCCGGCGAGGTCGTGGTCGAGGAACTGGCGGAGCGCTTCGGCGTCTCCGCCTCGACGATCCGGCGCGACCTGCAACGGCTGGCGAGCGAGAAGACGATCACCCGCACCTATGGCGGCGCGGTGATCGCCCATCCGCTTCCCGAGACGAGCCTGCCGGAGCGCGAGGCGCAGGCGCGGCCCGAGAAGGCCGCCATCGCGCGGGCCGCCCTCTCGCTGCTTACCGACGACGACATCCTGATCCTCGACGGCGGCTCGACGGTGGCGGCCTTCGGGGCCGGCCTCGCCGGGCGGCGCCACGCGATCGTCACCAACAACCTGCCGCTGGTGGGCGTGCTCGCCGGTGCGCCCGGGCTCGCGCTCACGGTGCTCGGCGGGGCGGTGCGGCCCGGCAGCATGAGCACGCTGGGCCCCCTCGCCGAGGCCTCCCTGCGCCGCCTCACCGCCGACAAGGCGGTGGTGAGCGGGGACGGGTTCGTGGCCGGCCGCGGCCTGTGCGAGGCGGCGCTCGAGCAGGTCTCCCTCAAGTCGCTGATGATGGAGCAGGCGGCCGAGGTGGTGGTGCTGATGGATTCGTCCAAGCTCGGCCGCGCGACGCAGGGCGCCTGGGCGCCCCTGCCGGGCCGCTGGACCCTGGTGACCGACGCGGGCGCCACGGACGCGCAATGCGCGGACGCGGAGAGCGCCGGGGCACGGGTGGTCCGGGCGGCGGGATAGACCGCCCGCACCACTGGTTCAGGCGGCCCGCACCGTCGCCAGGAAGCGCGCGACCTCCGCCGAGAGGTGCTCGGACTGGCGCGACATCTCGGAGGCGGCGCCCAGCACCTGTGCGGCCGCCGCCCCGGTCTCCCCAGCGGCCTCGGCCAGGGTCGCGATGGTGCCGGTGACCGCGCCGGTGCCGGTGGCGGCCTCGGCGACGTTGCGGACGATCTCCTGGGTGGCCGAGCCCTGCTGGTCCACCGCCGCCGCGATCGCACCGGCGACGCCGTCGATCTCGCGGATGCGCCGGCCGATCCCGTCGATCGCCGCGGCGGCCTGGCCGGTCGAGCCCTGGATCCGGCCGATCTGGGCGGTGATCTCCTCGGTGGCCTTGGCGGTCTGGTTGGCGAGCTGCTTGACCTCGGCGGCGACCACCGCGAAGCCGCGTCCCGCCTCGCCGGCCCGGGCCGCCTCGATCGTCGCGTTGAGCGCCAAGAGGTTGGTCTGGGCCGCGATGCCGGAGATCAGCGCCACCACGTCGCCGACCTTGGCGGCGGCCTGCGACAGGTCCTGGACCAGCGCCATCGTCTCGGTCGCCTCGGTCACGGCGGCCCGCGCCAGCTCGGCGGAGCCCGAGACCTGGCGGCCGATCTCTTGGACGGAGGCACCGAGCTCCTCGGCCGCCGCCGCCGCCACGGTGACGTTGGCCGCCGCGTCGCCGGCCGCGCTCGCGACGGCGCCCGACTGGCCGGCCGCTCCTGCCGCGCTGCCGCTCAGCGCGCGCGCCGTGGCCTCGAGCTCGGTGGCCGCCGCCGAGACGCCGCCGACGATGCCGCCGACCGCCGCCTCGAAGGTATCGGCCATCTGGCGCATCCCGGCCTTGCGCTGCTCCTCGGCCGAGGCGCGGGCGAGCGCGGTCTCCTCCTCCAGCGCGCGGCTGCGGATCAGGTTGTCGCGGAACACCACGACCGAATCGGCCAGCGCGCCGATCTCGTCCGTCCGACCCTGACCGGGGATCGCGACGGCGGTGTCGCCGCCGGCCAGGCGCTGGGTCACGGCGGTGATGGCCCGCAGCGGCCCGGAGACGCCGCGCCGCACCAGCACCAGCGCGCCGCCGGCCACGAGCAGCCCCAGCCCGATCAGCGTCAGCATCTTCCGGTTGGCGCTGACATAGGTCTCCTCGATCAGGTCGCCGCTCGCCTTGGAACCGGTGCCGTTCAGCGCGACCAGCTTCTCCCAGGTGCCCATGATGGCGATGACGCCGTTCGACATGTCGGTGTTGTAGATCCGCTGGCCGCCGGCCACGTCGCCCTCGGTCGCCTTCGCGACGGCCCGGCGCTGGTGCTCGGCATAGGCGGCGAGGTGCCGGCGGAACTCGGCGTAGAGGTCGCGCTCGGCCTGTGACAGCGGCAGCGCCTCGAAGCGGGTGAACTGCTCGGCGAGGATCGCGTCGCGCTTGGCGATCTGCCCGGCGACCTGGGTCCGGAATTCGGGCGTGTCGGCGGTGAGCAGGCGCGAGGCGTTGACCCGCTGGCGCATGATGTTGATGCCGATCGATCCGAGGATGTCCGTGGCCGGCACCCGGACGTCGCGCAGGTCCGAGGCCGCCGTGTTCACCCGGCGCAGCTCCAGCAGCGCAAGGCCCCCCGTCGCCCCGATCAGAAGCGCCAGGGCGGCGAGACAGAGCCCCAGCTTCGTCGCGATCGATACTCCGCCCCGCATGGCACTTCGTCCCCGTCGTCATCCTATCGGATCGGGTCCTTCGTAATGGCGAATCGTTAAGCGTATTTGCGCATCGACCGGCACGGCTCGGTCTGATTTGATGGACTTACAGGATTGCCGGACAGCTGTCGGTGCGGCGGGTGCATCTCGCCGGATCTGACGATCCGGCCCGATTCTACGGGGCAGAATTCGCTCGTCCCGGATCCGGACGGCCGGCCCGGTGGGAGAGACGGCT
>NZ_JTHF01000140.1 GCF_001043895.1 Methylobacterium indicum | reverse complement strand
CTCACCCCCCCTTCACCCCCCCTTCACCGCTCCCGCCGTCAGCCCGGCGACGATCTGGCGCTGGGCGAAGACCGTCAGAACCAGCACCGGCAGGGTGACGATCAGCGCTGCCGCGGCGAGCGGTCCCCAGCTCAACTGGTCGAACGAGATCATGTTGTAGACCGCGACCGGCAGGGTGCGGGTCTCGCGGCCGGCGAGCACGATGCCGAAGACGAAGTTGTTCCAGGAGAAGATCACCGCCAGGATCATCGCGACGGCGATGCCGGGCTTGGCGATCGGCAGGGCCACGTGGCGAAACACCTGCCAGCGGCTGGCGCCGTCGACGACGGCCGCCTCTTCCAGTTCCATCGGCGTGGTCTCGAAGTAGCCGATCATGATCCAGATCACGATCGGCACCGTGACGACGAGATGGATGATGATCTGCGGCCACAGCGTGCCCAGCAACCCGAGCCACTGAAAGAGCAGGAAGAGCGGGATGAGGTAGGACAGGCCCGGGGTGATGCGGGCGACCAGGATCACCACCGCGGCCTTGGCGGCCTTCATCCGGGCGATGCCGTAGCCCGCCGGCACCCCGACGAGGAGCGCGAGGAATGTCGCCGTGCCCGTCACCAGCAGGCTGTTGACGAAGTAGGTCGAGAACCGGTTCGATTCGAGGACGTCGATGTAGTTCTTCCAGGCGAAGCGCTCGGGGATCAGCACCGGCGGATAGGCGGCATTGTCGATCTCGTACTTGACCGAGAGCGACAGCATCCAGACGAAGAACAGGATCACCGGCGAGACGATCACCAGGACGGAAAAGAGCAGGGCGGCCTGCCGGAGGAGCCAGCGCCAGTTCATGCCACCGCCCCTTGCGTGCGCTTGCGGACCACCAGCAGGGCGGCGGCGAGCGCGATGATGAGGAGGAAGAACACCACGGCGATCGCCGAGCCGTAGCCCACGTCGTAATAGGCGAAGGCGACGCTGTAGAGGTAGATGTTGATCGTCTCGGACGCCGTGCCGGGTCCGCCCTGCGTGATCGCGAAGATGATGTCGAAGCTCTTCACCGCGTCGATCATCCGGATCATCGCGGCGACGAACAGGAACGGGGCGACGAGCGGCAGGGTGATGTGCCGGAACATCTGCCAGATCGAGGCGCCGTCGATCTGCGCGCTCTCGTAGGGCTCGGTGGGGAGCGCCGCGAGGCCACCGAGCACGATCAGCATGACGAGCGGCGTCCATTGCCAGGTCTCGACCAGCACCAGCGAGGGGATCACGGTCGCCGGGTGAAAAACCCAGAGCTGGGGCGGGATGCCGACGAGCGAGAGGAGATAGTTCAGCACCCCAAGCTGGGGGTGGAACATCATGGTCCAGACGAGCGCGATGGCGACGGGGGTCGCCATCATCGGCAGGATGAACACCCCGCGCAGGAAGCCCCGCAGCGGGAACTTGGCGTGGAACACGCAGGCCGCCAGCGTGCCGAGGATCAGCGGCAGCACCACCGAGAGCGCGGTGTAGACCAGCGTCTGCCACACCGCGTCGAGGAAGCGCGGATCGGTCGGGAGCCGCGCGTAGTTCGACAGACCGACGAAGGCCGGCGCCGCGCCGACCTTCCATTCGTGCAGGCTCATCCACAGGGTGAAGGCCCAGGGAAACACGATCACCCCGACGACGACGACGAGGGCCGGCACCACGAAGGGCCAGTAGCCCGGCGGTTGCCAGCGGGCAGGCGCGGCCGCGTCGGCCGATGACAGATCGTCCGCGGGCGATACGAGGCCGGCCCGGGCCATCAGGCCTTCTCGCTGCGTTCGAGGATCGGGCGGTACTGCTCGGCCGCCTTCTTCAGCTCGGCCGCCGGATCGGCCCCCGACAGGGTGGCGGTGACGGCGGAGCCGACGATGTCGCGGAACTCCGCCACCGGCACCACGACCGGCAGGCCGAGCTTGCTGATCTTGGCCGAGCCGATCGCCGAATCGAGCCATTCGCGCGGCATCTTCACGCCCTGCTGGACCTCCGCGTCGCCCAGGATCGAATCGCGGAACGGTACGCCGCCACCGGCCTGGAGCAGGCGCGCGCCCATCAGCTTCGAGACCGCCCACTGGCAGTAGAGGTAGCCCGCCTCCTTCTTGGTGCTGGCGGCCGCCACCCCGATGCCGTCGCCGTAGGTGGCGGCGGCGTGGTCCGCCGGGCCCTTCGGCACCACGGCGTAGCCGACCTTGCCGACGACGCGGGAGGCGTTGGGATCTTCGAGCGGCGGCGCCCAGCCGACGCCGTCGAGCCACATCGCGGCGCGGCCCTGCGTGAAGGCTGCCATCGACTCCATCCAGTTGAAGCCGACGACGCCGGGGGGCGCGGTCTTGGTGAGCAGCCGCTGGTAGAGCTTCGTCGCCTCCACGGCCTCCGGGCCGTCGATCAGCAGGTTGCCCTTGTCGTCGAGGAAGCGGCCGCCATAGGCGAGGAAGAACGCGCCCCAGAGCGCCATGTTGGCGTTGCGCAACCCCCGGCCGACGAAGCCGTAGGTGCCGGCCTTCGGGTCGGTCAGGGTCTCGGCCGCCCGCATCATCTCGTCGAAGGTCGTCGGCAGCGCGACGTTCTTCTTCTGAAAGAGTTCCTTGTTCCAGTACAGGATGAAGTAATCGACCGAGAGCGGCAGCGAGCGCATCTCGCCGTTCGGGGTCTTGGCGTATTGCAGGCCCGCATTGCTGAAGTCGGCCTCCTTGAGGGAGGGCTCGGTCAGGGCCGGGTCCTTCATGAACCCGGAGAGATCGGCGAGCCAGCCGGCCTTGTCGAACTGGCGCTTCTGGACGTGGTAGCTCAGATGCACCACGTCGAAGCTCGGCCGGCCCGAGGTCAGCTCGATGACGATCTTCTGGCGTTGCTGCTGCTCGGGGATCACCTCGGAGGAGACCTTGATCCCGGTGAGCGCCGTGAACTCGGCCGCGCTGCGGTGGAGCAGGTCGCCGCGGGGACCCTTGATCAGGTTGACCTCGAGGGAGGTGCCGGCGTGCTTTTTCCAGTCCACGGCGGCGAAGGCCGGCCGCGTGCCGATCAATCCGAGGCCGGTCGCAGCGGCGCCGGAGGCCAGGAGGCTGCGGCGGCTGGGACCGCTGCGAAACGTCTCGCTCATCGTTTCCACCCTTGCGATTCCGCCCGGATCTGGCGCCGGGCTGGTTCGGGGCGGGGCCGGTCTTCCGGTCCCCGGGGCGCTGCGCCGCGTGAATTGGCGTCGCGGCGCGGCAGCGCTGCCGGTCGAGCCTAGTGCAAGTGATGAGGCGGTGGGAAGCGGCTCGCTGCGCAGAACGTAGGAAAAATCCGCGAGCGAGCGCTGTGCCGAAAGCCAATCAGCCTGGCATCACAGCGCTTATCGACGAAATAGATGCGGGCCCATCATCGAAAATTACGCAAGAATATACCTTATAAGATTTCATGATTGCAATGCATCTACAATATCTTCTAACATCCGGGTAAACCATAGCGTGATACCCCGGCTCGCTGCAGCGCTTCGTCGATCTTCTCAACTCGGCGTTCGATTTTTGTAGACTCGACCGAAATCGAATCCTGCCCTTCACTCCATGTGCTCTCTTTTGCAAGGCCGTTGATGAATTTTTTATAACAATCGCTCTCGCTTTTTGCGATCGTGGTCATCTCAGGCGAATGCCGACCTTGATGAGAAGGTGCAAGAAAATTGCGGCCTATCAACATGCCTACGGCGAGCACTGCCAGCAATTCGATTGCCTTGAGCACGACGCGCAATCGATCGACGTTCATTCTCTCCGAGCCTCCGCGTGCAGGATCGCAGTCCGTCCGGCATTCCGTCGATAACATCGAAGGAGGAACGGCCGATCAGGACCTTACCCTACGCCTTGCCGAGATCCAGCGTCAGGGCGAAGCACGCCCCGTCCGTTCCCGTGACCGTGAGATCTCCGCCGAGCTGGCGCGCCAGGCCGTGGATCACCCGCATGCCGAGGCTGTGACGGGCGGCGGCCGCGTCGAAGCCCTCCGGCAGGCCGACGCCGTCATCCGACACGCTCAGGCGCACCCGGCCCTCGTCCCGCGCCTCCGCCTCGACCCGCACCGGGCCGTGGCCGTCCGGGTAGGCATACTTGATCGCGTTGGTGACGAGCTCGTTGACGAACAGCCCGAGGGGGATCGCGAGGTCGGCCGGGATCGGCATGGCGGGGGCCCGGCAGGTGATGGCGTGGCCCGGCGCGCTCTCGCGCAGCTTCTCGCACAGGCTCTCGAGAAAGCCCGACAGCTCCACCGCCGCGAGGTCGGGCTGGCGCCAGAGCTGGTCGTGGACCTGGGCCACCGCCTCGACCCGCGAGCGGGCATCCGCCAGGGCGTCGCGCGCCTGCTGGTTCTCGGTGGTGCGGGCCTGGAGCGAGAGCAGCCCCGCCACGGTGGCGAGGCTGTTCTTGACCCGGTGGCTCATCTCGCGGGTCAGCAGCTCCTGCCGGTCGAGGGCGGCCTGGAGCCGGGCCTCCGCGCGCTGGCGCTCGATGGCGCCGCCGAGGAGATTGGCGAAGCCCTGCATGAAGGCGATGTCGGCCTCGTCGAACTGGCCCTCGCGGGTGTCGTCGACCTCGAGCACGCCGAAATCACCCTGGCGGTTGCGGATCAGCACGTTCAGCGCCCGGCGCACGCCGTGATCGGCCATCAGCTGCGGGGTGCGGAAGCGGCGCTCGTTCTCGAGGTGGTTGGAGATCACCGGCTGCCCGGTCTTGAGGGCGTAGCCGGCCGGCGAGGCGAGGTCGGCCCCGACATGCGCCTGGCCGACGACGTTCGGCCCCCAGCCGACGCCCGCGATGACGAGCAGCGTGTCCTGGCCGGGCTTGTACTCCAGCGCCTTGCAGAACTGCGCCGACATTCCCTCCGCGCACAGCTCGGTCGCCCGCTGCAGCAACTGCCCGAGATCGTCGGCGCGCAGCGCCTCGACACCGAACTCGGACAGGATCTTCTGCTGATTCAGGCGGTAGTCGAGGTCCGAACGGCTGAGTTCCGCCATCGTGCGAGATCCTGTCCTTTCCCTGCGACAGAAGCGGGAGATCGTCCTGGCCGGGGGCCGAGCGTGGCCGGCCCCGATCCTGCCAGAGGGCTCATGTCTGCGCGAGCCGGTCAAGCGCATCGATGGCATCCGGCCGGGGACGGCGCGGGCCTGTCGGTGCGCCGCGCGGCTCCCATATGGTGCAGGGCCGTTCCCAAAGCAGGAGTGCGGGTCCGTGCTGCGCCTCGTCGCCCTCGGCATCATCCTCGCGGCCGCTGCGACGATCCTGGTCGTCGCCCTGCGCCCGCCCCTCGTCCGGGCACAGGAGGACGCGTATTGCCGCCCTCCCCTCAAGTTCGCCGCCGGTGCCTGCGTCGCCCGATGCCCGGCGGGCTACGAGGATCGCGGCCAGACGTGCGTCTTCCGCAGCCTGTCGCGCTGACGCCTCAGGCGGCCTCGGTCTCTGTGGGGAGCGCGGCATGGGCGTCGCCCCAGGCCTTGAGCGCCCGGATGACCGGCTCCAGGCTGCGGCCGCGCGCGGTCAGGCGGTATTCCACCCGGGGCGGCACCTCGGCGTAGACCGTGCGGTGCACGAACCCATCCGCCTCCAGTTCGCGCAGCTGGTTGGTCAGCATGCGCTGGGTCACGTTCGGCATCCGGCGGCGCAAGCCGTTGAAGCGCAAGGCCCCATCCGGCGCCTCCGCCAGCAGATGGTAGAGGATCACGCCCTTCCACTTGCCGTCGATCAGCTGGAGCGTCGCCTCGACGGCGCAGCCCGGGCTGCAATCCAGGCTGCGGTGCCGAATGCGGGCCATGACGGTATCCTTTTCGACACTATGGGCGTTTCATGTGCGTTCTTGCGCGTGATGAAGGTAGCGGTCATCTCGGCTCCAGTCATCAAGGAGCCCGCCCATGCGCGCCGTCGGTTATCAGACCTCCCTGCCGATCGAGGACGAGGCCGCCCTCCAGGACATCACCCTGCCCCGCCCCGAGCCTACCGGCCGCGACATCCTGGTCGAGGTCCGGGCGGTCTCGGTGAACCCCGTCGACACCAAGGTGCGCCGCCGCGCCGCACCCGAAGCCGGCGCCTGGAAGGTCCTGGGCTGGGACGCCGCCGGCATCGTCGTGGCGACGGGCCCGGAGGCGACGCGGTTCCGCCCGGGCGACGCGGTGTACTATGCCGGTGCCCTGGAGCGCCCCGGCACCAACGCCGAGTTCCATCTCGTCGACGAGCGCATCGTGGGCAGGAAGCCCGCCTCGCTCTCCTTCGCCGAGGCCGCCGCCCTGCCGCTGACCGCGATCACCGCCTGGGAGACGCTGTTCGACCGGCTCGATGTCCGCAAGGCCGTGCCGGGGGCCGCGAACGCGATCCTGATCGTCGGCGGCGCCGGCGGCGTCGGCTCGATCGCCACGCAGCTCGCGCGCCAGCTCACCGACCTCACGGTGATCACCACCGCGTCGCGGCCGGAGACGATGGCCTGGAGCCGGGACCTCGGCGCCCACCACGTCGTCGATCATGGCGCCGCGCTCGCCCGGCAGGTTGCCGATCTCGGGCTGGGCGCGCCGGGGCTGGTCTTCTCGACCACCCACACCGACACGCATCTCGCGGCGATCGCCGAACTGATGGCGCCGCAGGGCCGGCTCGCCCTGATCGACGATCCCGCGACGCTCGACGTGTCGCTCCTCAAGCGTAAGAGCCTGTCGCTGCACTGGGAGTTCATGTTCACCCGGCCGATGTTCGGCACGGTCGACATCGCGGCCCAGGGCGCGTTGCTGGACGAGGTGGCGCGGCTCGTCGAGGCCGGGCAGCTGCGCACGACGCTCGCCGAGCATTTCGGGCCGATCAATGCCGCGAACCTGCGCCGGGCTCACGCGCGTCTCGAGAGCGGCCGGGCGAAGGGGAAGATCGTGCTGGAAGGGTTTGCCTGAGGGCTTCTTCGGTCGAGATGGCCGGACGGAAAACCCTCCAAGGGGATCCCGGGTTCTAGCCTGCGGCGAGCCCCCGGGATCGCCTTGCGGTTCGGGACCGCGAGCCACGCCTCTGCCTGGCTCGCCGCGTCCCGTGGCGCTCAGCGCGTCACTCCGCGCATCGGCATCACTCAGCGCATCACTTGCCGATACGCGCGGTGATGCATCGTCGCCTTGGCGTGGGAGCGATGCTTGACACCGTGGCGCACCCGCACGGCCCGCATCCGCGGCGCGTAACCGGGCTCGCCATAGTAGCCGGCCGGCGCGTAGCCGTAGCCCGGATTCTGGTACTGGTAGGCGCGCACCGGCCGCATCGGGGCCTGGATCGCGTCGTAGGGGCCGTGGCCGGTCCGGGCGCGGTAGGCGGCGCCGGCGAAGTCGCCGGGCGTCGGCGGCGTGCCGGGCTGCGAGAAGCTGGTCTCGGGCCGATAGGCCGGGCCCCAGCCGATCTCGTCGTCGCCGGCCGGGTCCTTGCCCGGGAAGCCGGTGACGTAGCCGACGCTCTGGGCCGCGGCCGGCAGGGCCGCCGCCAGGGTGGCGAGGCCGGCCAGCAGGCCCGCCGCGAGAATGCGTGCACGCATGGAACGTCTCCTTCCTAAGAAGATTTCGCCTAAGCAGATTTCGCCGAAGTGGACACCGGTTCGGCGGCAAAAATCTGCGACACAACAAGAACCTAAGCGGGCGAAGCGTTGGCCTGCCAACGCACGTCTGCTGAGAGGGTGGGATCAGTAGGGGCGGCTGCCGAGGACGTAGTCGGCCATGCGGGGCCGGCGGTTGAGCGGGCCTTCGCTCACGCTGTCGCCGTAATAGCCGAAGCCCGTCGGTCCGAAGCCGCCGCCATTGGTGACGGCGACGACCGGCACGGCGCGGATCGCCACGAGGCCGCTCGCGCCCACCGGCAGCGGGCCGAGGACGGCGTCGGGAGACATTGGCAGCACGACGGGGCCGGCCGCGGCGGCGCGGTTGTAGATGTCGGGCTCCGCGACCGGCGGGCGCACCCGCACGGCGAGCGGGGATTGCGCCGAGGCCGAGTTCGCGACCATGGGGCCCGAGAAGCAGGCCAGGGCGGCGAGCGGCAGGATGAGACGACGGACCACGCGGGGCATCCTCGGTGATGGATGCTGGTTAACGCGCGGAAAGCCGCCCCCGGTTCCGGGGCGCGGCGAGCTGTCCGGGTGGCTCTGAAGAGTCGGGCTGGTTCGCGCCCGCGTGTCAGCCCTTGGTGCGGACCACGACCTCGCGCTCGCGCCGGATCCGCTCGCACTCGGCCCAGTAGCCGTTGAGGAGCGCCGGGGTCGAGGAGCAGCGATAGGCGATGTCGGGGCTCGGGGCCGGGACGGGGTCGCGGGCGATGATCGGGTTCGGCGCGCAGGCGGCCGGGAGGGCGGCCGCGGCGGCGAGAACGACGAGCTTCAGCGAGCGACGCATCGGATACCCAGTGTGGAGCGAAACCTTGGCCGCACCCTGACGCTCCGTTCCGCCCGGATCAACCCGGCGCGGCCGAGGCGACGATACGGGGATGCGATTGCGCCTCCCCTGTCGCCCCCCGGCCACAAGTCGTGGCGTCAGCCGACCTTCTGCATCGGCACCACGTTGTGCAACGTGCGATCGGCGTTGTCGAAGAAGCGCCGGATGTTGCGGGCCGCCTGGCGGATGCGCTGCTCGTTCTCGACCAGCGCGATCCGCACGTAATCGTCGCCGTGCTCGCCGAAGCCGATGCCCGGCGCCACCGCCACGTCGGCCTTCTCGACGAGCAGCTTGGAGAATTCGAGGCTGCCGAGACCCCGGAAACGCTCCGGGATCGGCACCCAGGCGAACATCGAGGCGGACGGGACCGGGATGTCCCAGCCGGTCTTCTGGAACGCGTCGACCATCGCGTCGCGGCGGCGGCGATAGGTGGCGCGCATCTCGTGGATGCAGTCCTCGGGGCCGTTCAGCGCCGCGGTGGCGGCGACCTGGATCGGCGTGAAGGCGCCGTAATCGAGGTAGGACTTCACCCGGGTCAGCGCCGCGAGCAGCCGCTCGTTGCCGACCGCGAAGCCCATCCGCCAGCCGGCCATCGAGAAGGTCTTGGACAGCGAGGTGAATTCCACCGCCACGTCGATCGCGCCCGGCACCTGCAGCACGGAGGGCGGCGGGTTGGCGTCGTCGAAATAGACCTCCGCGTAGGCGAGGTCGGACAGCAGGATCAGCTCGTGCTTCTTCGCGAAGGCGACGAGGTCGCGGTAGAAGTCGAGGGAGGCGACGTAGGCCGTCGGGTTCGAGGGATAGCAGACCACCATCGCCACGGGCTTGGGGATCGAGTGCTGCATCGCCCGTTCGGCCGCCGGGAAGAAGGCCGGGGTCGGCTCGGCCGGGACCGAGCGGACCACCCCGCCGGCCATCAGGAAGCCGAAGGCATGGATCGGGTAGCTGGGGTTGGGCACCAGCACCACGTCGCCCGGCGCCGTGATGGCCTGCGCCATGTTGGCGAAGCCTTCCTTGGAGCCGAGCGTGGCCACAACTTGCGTGTCGGGGTTGAGCGCGACGCCGAAGCGGCGCTGGTAATAATTCGCCTGGGCGCGGCGCAGGCCCGCGATGCCCTTCGAGGCCGAGTAGCGGTCGGTACGCGGCTTGCCGGCGGTCTCGACCAGCTTCTCGATCACGTGGCGGGGCGCGTCGAGGTCGGGGTTGCCCATGCCGAGGTCGATGATGTCGGCGCCGTTGGCGCGGGCGGCGGCCTTGATCCGGTTGACCTGCTCGAAGACGTAGGGAGGCAGTCGCTTGATGCGGTGAAAATCGGTCATGGCCGGGTCCTGGATCGGCGCCGCCGCTGCGACGCGCGTGTCACATACGCTGTCTAGAGGGGTTTTGGGGCAAGAGGAAGATTGGCCGGGCCGGGGCCGGTCTGGGACTTAAGCCTCAACCGGGCCGTGTCGCTCCTCTGCGTCACTCATCCGGGTCACGCGCGGGTCACGCGCGGGTCGCCCGCGGGTCACTCGGTGGGCGGAAGGGCCGGCGGCATCTTGGGCGGGGCCGGCGGCTTGACCGCGCCGCCGACCTTGGCGGCGTCGCGGCCCTTGGCCTCGTTGCGCTGGCGGCTCGCGTCGAGCTCTGCCTCCAGCGCCTTCACGCCGGCAGCCGACTTGGCCCGGGTTTCGCGAGGCGGGGCGGATTCGCCGACCGGCAGGAAGTCGCCGCCCCCGCGGCGGGACTTCTCGACGAAGTCGGGCGCGGCGACTTCCTTGGGGCCGAACCCCGCCGACTTGGCGGCGTCGCGGATGCCGGCCCCGTCGAGGACGCAGCCGCCGGCGGACAAGCCGATGACGACGAGTGTCGCGGCAGTGGCGAGACGGGTCGAGAGAGCGGGGAAGGCGGGCATGGACGTGGCGGAACCTTGCGCGAGGGCAGCGTGGCGGTGAGGAAACCGGGTCCGGTCATCTGGCGCAACCGGCGGTTTGAGATGATAGTTTGTCCGAAAGGCGGCCTGTCGCGGCAGGCCGCAACAAGGGAGGAGAGAGCGCGTGACGTCTTCTGAGAGAGGTACGGCGCCGGTTGCGGATGTGGAGGCCCTGTCGCGCAATGCGGGCCTGATGACCGAGCAGTTCAGCCGGGCGCTCGCCGCCTACGCCAAGCCCCTCGAGGAGGGCAAGCCGAACACGGCGCTGGCCGACTCGGTGACGGAGGTCGTGCGCACGCTGGGCACCGTCGCCGAGAAGTGGTTCACCGATCCCCAGAAGGCGATGGAGGCCCAGAGCCTGATCGGCGGCCAGTTCCTGGCCCTATGGGGCTCGACCCTGCAGCGGATGCAGGGCGAGACGGTCACCCCCGTGGCCCTGCCCGATCCGAAGGACAAGCGCTTCGCCGCTCCCGAATGGACGTCGAACCCGGTCTTCGACTTCCTGAAGCAGGGCTACCTCATCACGACGCGCTGGGCCGAGATCATGGTCGACGAGGCCGAGGGGCTCGACGACCATACCCGCGCCAAGGCGCAGTTCTACGTCCGGCAGATCTCGGGCGCGATGTCGCCGTCGAACTTCCTGGCGACGAATCCCGAGCTCCTGCGCGAGACGTTTCGGGAGAACGGCGCCAACCTCGTGCGCGGCATGAAGATGCTGGCCGAGGACGTCGAGGCCGGCGGCGGCGAATTGCGCGTGCGCCAGACCGATCCGGGCCAGTTCAAGGTCGGCGTCAACATGGCGAGCACCCCCGGCGAGGTGGTGTTCCGCAACGACCTGATCGAGCTGATCCAGTACGCGCCGCAGACCGAGACGGTGCTCAAGCGCCCGCTGCTGATCGTGCCGCCCTGGATCAACAAGTTCTACATCCTCGATCTGAACAAGGACAAGAGCTACATCGGCTGGGCGGTCGCCCAAGGCCTGACGGTGTTCGTGATCTCCTGGGTCAACCCGGATGCGCGCCACGCCGCCAAGGACTTCGAGAGCTACATGCGCGAGGGCATCTTCGCGGCGCTCGAAGCCATCGAGAGGGCGACCGGCGAGCGCGAGGTCTCGGCGGTGGGCTACTGCGTCGGCGGCACGCTGCTCGCCGTCAGCCTCGCCTACATGGCGGCGGTGGGCGACGACCGCATCGCCAGCGCCACCTTCCTGACCACCCAGGTCGACTTCACCCATGCCGGCGACCTCAAGGTCTTCGTCGACGAGGCCCAGATCCGCTCGATCGAGGCCGGCATGAAGGACCGCGGCTACCTCGAAGGCGCCAAGATGGCCAACGCCTTCAACATGCTGCGGCCGAACGACCTGATCTGGCCCTACGTCGTCAACAACTACCTGAAGGGCAAGGCGCCGCTGCCCTTCGATCTCTTGTACTGGAACTCCGACGCGACCCGGATGCCGGCCGCCAACCACTCGTTCTACCTGCGCAACTGCTACCTCGACAACAAGTTGTCGCGCGGCGAGATGGTGCTCGGCAACGTCCGCCTCGACCTCGGCAAGGTGAAGGCCCCGGTCTTCAACCTCGCGACCCGCGAGGACCACATCGCCCCGGCCCTCTCGGTTTTCGAGGGCTGCCGCGCCTTCGGCGGCACCGTCGACTACGTGCTGGCGGGCTCGGGTCACATCGCCGGCGTGGTGAACCCGCCGGCCAAGCCCAAATACCAGTACTGGACCGGGGGTCCGGCCTACGGCACCCTCACCGACTGGATCGCCGCCGCAACCGAGCATCCGGGCTCGTGGTGGCCCTACTGGCTCTCCTGGCTCGAGCACCAGAACAACGAGCGGGTCCCGGCGCGCCAGCCCGGCGGCGGGGTGCTGCCCTCGCTCGGGGCGGCGCCGGGAACCTACGTGCTCGAGAAGGCGTGAGGTGAGGCAAGCCCTCGGGACTATGGTCCCGGGGGTTTCGCGAGCGTTCGATGCTCGTCGATCGACCCGGTTGGGCCCGGGCGTCAGCTCAAGGCGGCGCCCCGTGCCTGCCGGGTTTCGCGTTCGAGGTCCCGCTTCAGGCGGGCCATCTGGCGCTCCTGCCGCCGAACGGCGAGGTACCCGATCCCAACCGCGACGATGGGGACGATCACGGCGAGGGCCGCATATTCGTTCATGGGATCAGCCCTCTGAGAACACGTCGTGCAAGATAATGTAGGAACGCGGAGCCTCCGAGCCAACAGGCGATGATGACTACCAGCAGCCACCACTGAACCTGGTTCAAGCCGCTCACGCCGAAGAGCCAACCGGTCAACGGCGTGGCTGCGCCAACGGTGAAGCAGGCCGTCGACGCTCGGTCGAGGTTGTTCGCAAACAGTTTCGCGGTCTCGTTGGCGACGAGCTTGCGATTGTCGGCAGGCGACGGCGCGGAGGGCCTGTCACCCGGTGCCGTGTCTTCCAAGGCTCCCGATCCCTCTTATCCGCCGATCCACCGACGCGGGTCGAAACGCACGGTCGGAAACAAAAAAACGGGGCCGCGATATCCACGGCCCCGGGGGTCGGATGCGTTCGGGGTGGGGCGCCGAACCCACCCCTCCCCTTCAGTACTTGCGCACCAGCGGCACCGGGATCGGCGCCGGGGCCGGCGGGTTGTCCCAGCGGTACTTCAGGCCGACCGAGACGATGTCGGCGCTGGCGTCGGTGGTGGCCAGGAAGGCGAGCGGGGCGGTGTAGAGCGGCTCGCCCGGCACCAGCGCGATCCGGTTGCGGCCGGCGGCGAACAGGTGCTGGTAGGAGACGTCGAACTGGATCTTCTCGCTGTAGCGGTAGCTGGCGCCGACCGAGGCGAAGTAGCGGTCGCCGTCGGGCAGGCGAGTCGAGCGGTTCGAGTTGTCGATCGGCGACTGCTCGTAGGCGACGCCGACGCGGCCGGTCCATTGCGGGGTGAAGTCGTACTCGGCGCCCAGCGAGTAGTAGAAGCCGTTCTTGTAGTTGAGCGGCAGGGCCGTCACCGGCCGGCCGAGCGCCACCGAGACGATCGCCGGCGTGCCGATGCGGGTCCAGTTGTCCCACTCGAAGCCGAAGTTCAGGCGGAAGTCCCGGGTGATCGCCTGGGTCAGGCCGACCGAGACCTTCTCGGGCGTGTTGAGGTTCGCGCGGACCTGGCCGATGCCGAAGGCCGAGCCCTCGATCCGGTGGTTGATGGACGAGCGGTAGCCGACGCCGACCGTGGTGCCCTCCGAGAGCCGCGCGACCACGCCGGCGGTGAAGCCCCAGGCCCAGTCGTCGCCCTTGAGGAACGCCGAGTTCGCCAGCGGCGTGATGCCGGTGGCCTGGCGCAGGGTGAGCTTGAAGTATTCGAGCACCGGGCCGGCGGCGACCGACAGCCAGTCGTTGACCTTGTAGCCGATGACCGGATTGAAGTTCAGGGTGAAGATCTTGGACGACCGGCTGTAGGTCTGGCCGGCCCAGACCTGGTTCGGCTTGGTGATGAGGCCGAACGGCGCGGCGCCGGACAGGCCGAGATACAGCCGGTCGTTGATCTGGTAGTTCGAGTAGGTCGCCGGCAGCACCGCCGCCTGGCCGATATCGCCGGAGTCGCCGAGCCCGATCAGCGGCGGGAAGGTGCCGGTGGTCGGCGTGATCCGGGCCGAGGGAGCCACCAGGGTGGCGTTGAAGTCCGAGTTCCAGCCGGGCTTCATCGTGACAACGGCCGGGTTCCAGAACATCGACGACAGGCCGCCCGAGCCGGCGGCCGCGCCCGCGAAGGCGAGGCCCATCGCCTGGGCGCTCTGCTCGCGCAGGCCGAACGCCCCCGCCTGCGCGGCTCCGCTCGCCCCGGCGAGCAGCGCCACCGAGGCGCCGGCCAGCAGCGCCGTCCTCCCCAAACCCGTCATGACGTTACCTCGACCCCGAATTCGTAAGACGTGCCGCGTGGCTTCCCGACGCCCGCGGCTTGGGCGGAATGATGCGGTAGGAGGCAGCGGCTGCGCAATCCCGCCGGAGCGTCGACCACGACGCGCGACCTCGAGACGATGACCCGGATCGATTGCGGGTATCGCGAAATCCGGAAGTCGTTCGTGAGAATTTATTCGATGGCGCGTGCAGTGTCATGTATAGGCCGTGTCGGCTGATCCCGCGCGTTCCGACCCTCTCCGACACCGTTTCGCCGCAGATGTGACGAAACTGCAACGGGGACGTGCCGCGGGCGCGGAAGTCCCGGCTTGCGGCGGTGGCGCGCCGGCGCCAATGTCCCGGCCCGACGGGGCTCCGGCTCGGATGAATGGGGGAGACGCGCGATGAAGCTTGTGCGCTGGGGCGAGAGCGGGGTGGAGAAGCCGGGCCTGATCGATGCGGCGGGGAAGATCCGCGACCTGTCGGGCGTCGTCCGCGACATCGCCGGGCCGGCGCTGGCCGCCGACAGCCTCGACTCCCTGCGCCGCATCGATCCCGCGACGCTGCCGGAGGTGCCGGCCGGCACCCGGCTCGGGCCCTGCGTCGGCGCGGTGCGCAACTTCATCGCCATCGGCCTCAACTACGCCGACCACGCCGCCGAGACCGGCTCGCCGATCCCGGCCGAGCCGATCCTGTTCAACAAGGCGCCGTCCTGCATCGTCGGCCCGACCGACACCGTGATCCTGCCCAAGGGTTCGGCAAAGACCGACTGGGAGGTCGAGCTCGCCATCGTGATCGGCAAGCGGGCCTCCTATGTCCATGCCAACGAGGCGCTCGACTACGTCGCCGGCTACTGCGTCTGCCACGACGTGTCCGAGCGCGAGTTCCAGCTCGAGCGCGGCGGCACCTGGACCAAGGGCAAGGGCTGCCCGACCTTCGGCCCCCTCGGGCCCTGGCTCGTCACCCCCGACGAGGTCGGCGACGTGCAGAACCTCGACATGTGGCTCGACGTGAACGGCGAGCGGATGCAGACCGGCTCGACGCGGACGATGATCTTCGACGTGCGCCAGATCGTCTCCTACCTGTCGCACTTCATGCTGCTCGAGCCAGGCGACGTCATCACCACCGGCACGCCGCCCGGCGTCGGCATGGGCATGAAGCCGCCGCGCTACCTCAAGTCCGGCGACGTCGTCAGCCTCGGCATCGCGGGTCTCGGCGAGCAGCGCCAGGCCGTCCTCGCCTTCGACGACTGGACCGCCAAGGTCGCGGCCGGCGAGCCGACCAACTGAGCGACGTCCGGCCCGCGACGCCGTCGCGGGCCGCCCCTTTCCCACGAAGGTTACCGCGGCCGTGAACGTCCTCGTCGTCGACGACCATCCGATCGTGCTGCAGGGCTGCCGCCGCGTGCTGGAGGATGCCGGCGTCGAGACCGTGCACGAGGCCACCGGCATCGCCGCCGGCTACCGCCGCTTCCGGCGCCACCGCCCCGACCTCGTGGTGGCCGACCTGACGTTCCAGGGCGCGTCGCTGAGCGGCCTCGCGCTGATCCGGCGGATCCGGGCCGTGGCGCCCGAGACCCGCATCCTGGTCTTCAGCATGCACGACGACCCGGAAATCGCCGTCCGGGCGATCGAGAGCGGGGCGACCGGCTACGTCCTCAAGGACACCGCGTCGATGGAGCTGCACACCGCCTTCGAGCGGGTGCGCGACGGCGGCACCTATGTCGCGCCCTCGCTCGCCGCCGAGGTCGATCGGCTGCGCCGCGAGGCGCCGGCGGCCCCGCCCCTCACCCCGCGCGAGCGGCAGATCCTCGAGCGGCTCGGAGCCGGCCGCTCGCACGGGGCGATCGCCGAGGAACTCGGCCTGAGCTACAAGACCATCGCCAATGCCTGCACGCAGCTGCGCCGCAAGCTCGGTGCGCGCACCCTCGCCGACCTGATCCGCATCGGCCTGCGCGGCACGGCCCGGACCCCGTGAACCTTGGCCGCACCGTGGCAAGACGCGGCCCGGCGGGGCCGCCGGGTTTGATCGGCCAAGACAGTTAACGATCGTAAACCCTGTCGGTTCCCGCAATTGGCGTGGTCGAATATACGCAAAGTCTTCTCGTCTTCGACTGTTCCATAATGTCGCCTTCTTCAGTTTTATGTTGCGCGGCGTCAAGCAACAAAAACGGGAATGCGAAATGGTTTCGAAGGCAAAGCTGGCGATCATCGGCCTCGCAGCTGCGGGCGCCGTCGGAGTGACGATACAAGCCAGCACGCCCGCCGAAGCCCAGTCCGGCAAGGCCTCCTGGTACGGCCCCGGATTTCAGGGTCGGCGCACTGCGAATGGCGAGCGGTTCAACACGCACGCCCTCACGGCGGCTCATCGCCGTCTCCCCTTCGGCACCCGGGTCCGGGTCACCAACACCTCCAACGGCCGCTCCGTCGTGGTGCGCATCAACGACCGCGGACCCTATGTCGGTGGCCGGGTGATCGACCTGTCCCAGGCCTCGGCCCGGGCGATCGGCATCTCGGGCGTCGCCCGGGTGCGGCTCAGCCGCCTCTGAGACGCGATCCGGAAGACGTTGTCCGGATCTCGTCTCGCGAGCCGGCGCGGCGCCCGCGCCAAGCCGACATCCACCTCGCGGAGCGATCACCCGGATTTCGTCCGGGCATCCCTCCCCTTCGTCGCCGGACGGCCCCGGCGGGTTTCCCCGCGCCGTCGTCTTGGCGGAGGAGGCTCCTGGACGATCCAGCCACAGACGAGGACCGCATTGCCGGGAACGGCGCGGTCCTCGTCTGTCGCGAGATCTCGGGGTTACCCTAACGGCAGGTTGCCCGTACCCGCAAGAATGCTAAGTGACGCCACCGGCCGAGGCCTCGACGCGGCCGGGACCGGCCCGTCGTCGACCGCCCTCTCCTCCCTCTCACGGAGAACCCCGTGCTCCTGCGTTCCACCCTCCTCCTCGCCCTGACCACGGGCGCGGCCCTCGCCGAGCCCGTCGTGGTCGATCGCGCGGTGCTCAAGCAGTATTGTACCGGCGATTACCTGACCTATTGCGGCAACCTCTCGCCAGACGGGCCCGAGGTGCAGGCCTGCTTCCGTCAGAACAGGGCGAAGCTGTCCCAGAACTGCCAGTCCGCGATCACCAGCTACATGAAGGCGCAGCGCAAGGGCTGAGGCCGGAGCCGACCGACCGAGTTGCGCGGTCCCGGCGATCCAGGGCCGCCCCGGATCCGGGGTGGATCGCCGGTCGGGTCCGATCCATCGTCTGCCCCCGGATGGCGCCCCTCGTGCCGCGGTCATTCCAGACCGTTTCCCCGGATCGCTGCGCCGGGGACCAGTACGGCGAGGGCCGATGCGCCCGGGTGAATCCGGGCCGGCGGTGCCGGAGGTGCGATAGGCGCGCCCATCAAGGCGCGCCCCGCCCGATGCCGCAGGCCCGCGCACGCCGCGAAAGGGAGAGGCCGCTGCGAGCGGCGCGGCTGCGTAACCCAGGGTTGTGTGTCCGCCTCATGCGAACTCGTCGAACATGACGAGGAAGAGGCCGTCGTTTAATATGTGTCTTTGTCGTAGAGATCCCGAAGGCAGATTTTGTTTGCTGTTATTTGCTGGGTGAGGCGGGATCTGTCCTTCACGGTTCGATAAGGATCGGGGCGCATCGTCCCGGGCAAGTCCAGCAAGAGACGCACGCCGTGCCCCTCCTCCTGTCCCGCCACGCGGCCCTGCTCGCGGCCGTCGACCGTTCCCAAGGCCGGATCGAGTTCGATCCCTCCGGGACGATTCGCGACGCGAATGCGTGCTTCCTGGCGCTCACCGGCTACACCCTGGCCGAGCTCAAGGGTCGGCACCACCGCCTGCTGATGCCCCCGGAGGAGCGGGACGGCCCGGACTACGCCGCGTTCTGGCAGGGCCTGCGGCAGGGCCGGTTCGAGACGCGCGAGTTCCGCCGCATCGCCAAGGACGGCCGGACGATCTGGATTCAGGCCTCCTACAACCCGGTCCTCGACCGTCGCGGCCGGGTCGTCCGGATCGTCAAGCTCGCGTCCGACATCACCGCCCGCAAGGAGCGCGACGCCTACCTGGCGGGCCAGGTCGCGGCCCTGGACCGCTCGCAGGCGGTGATCCACTTCACGCCGGACGGCGTGATCACCGAGGCCAACGCCTCCTTCCTGGCGACGATGGGATATACCCGCGACGAGGTGGTGGGGCGCCACCACCGCCTGTTCGTCACGGAGGCGGATCGGGACGATCCGGACTACGCGGCGTTCTGGCGCGCTCTGGCCGGGGGCCGCCACCAGGCGGGCGAGTTCCGCCGCGTCGGCAAGGGCGGGCGGGAGGTCTGGATCTTCGGCGCCTACAACCCCGTGCTCGGCCTCGACGGCAAGCCCTGCGCGGTGGTGAAGTTCGCCACCGACATCACCCGGCAGGTCCACGATCGCGAGCGCCTGGCCTCCGGCCAGCGCGCGATCGAGTCGGACATCGCCGCGGTCACCCTGGCGGTCACGGACGTCTCGGACCAGGCCCGCGCCAGTGCCGACCAGACCGTGCAGGCGTCGGGCAGCGTCGCGGCGGTGGCCGCCGGCGCGGGGGACTTCTCCGCCTCGATCGCCGATCTCGGCCGCCACGCCGAGGAGGCCCGCACCGCCGCCGAGGCCGCGTTGCGGCAGTCCCGGGATGCCGGCACCATCGTTACCGGCCTCGCCCAGGCCGCCGGGCGGATCGGCGAGGTGGTCTCGTTGATCGGCGCCATCGCCGACCAGACCAACCTGCTGGCGCTGAACGCCACGATCGAGGCGGCCCGGGCCGGCGAGGCGGGACGCGGCTTCGCGGTCGTGGCCGCCGAGGTGAAGGAACTGGCCGGCCAGACCGCGAAGGCGACCCACGAGATCGGCACCCAGATCGCGGCCGTCCAGGGTGCCACCACGGCGGCGGTGACGGCCATGGAAGCGATCGCCGATTCGATCGGCCGGGTCAGCCACATCTCGGTCGGTGTCTCCTCGGCGATCGCCCAGCAGGCATCCGCCACCGATGCCATGACGGTGAACATGCGGAGCGCCGCCGAGGGCGTCGCCGCGGTGCATCGGACCGTGGAACGGATCAGCGGCGCGGCCGAGGCGGTCGACCTGTCGGTGCGCAAGATCGCGGATGCCGCGCGGGCGCTGCTCTGACACGATTTCCGGGAAAACGACTTCCGGAAACGGATCGCGAGCCCGCCCGACGCTCGAGTGGAGCTGCAATCCGCCTCACGAGGCAATCGATCGAATTTCGTCCGATCGTCGAGTCGGTCCCCGGACCGCGTCTCTCGTTCAGGCGCTCAGACCGAGCAGCACCACGAGGGCGATGCCGAGGGCGAGGCAGGAGCCGGCGGCGAGCAGCAGGGGCATCGGGAGACCTCCGGAACAACGGCGATGCGCACCGGGCTAGCGCCGGAGTGCGGCCTCTCCGTGACGATGCGGCAGCGCGGGCCGGACGGAGCGTCGCCGCGGCCGACTCGCCCCGGAAGCCATGTTCAGGTAGTATGGCTCCCGCGATAGACAGGGAGAGCCATGCATCTTGTCGTGACGGCCCATACTCCGGATGGGCATTTGTCCTACCAGCGGACCTCGCCGCAGGCGGCCTTGGAGAAGGCCGACGAGCTCGCGGCGGACGGCCACGAGCGCGTCGTGATCACCGACATCACCGGTCGCGACTACGAGCCCGGCGAGTTCGACAGCCTGTTCGTCAACCCGGGAAGCTGACGCGCGTGCCTTCTCCGCCGGCTCGCCGGAGATCAGGCACCGAACGTCAGACGCCTACTGTCAGGCGCCTACTGTCAGGCGCCTACTTGGAGCAGGCCGGCCTCGCCGGTCGCCGGGCGCAGGGCCGACGGCATTGGACGCTTGGGGAACGGAATGATCAGGCAGCCGTGCTCCGTCGCGTCGGCGTCGCGGTTTCGGGCCGAGCGCCGCACGGCGGCGGCGATCGCCTGCATCGCACGGGGAGAATAGCCGCGACGACGCAGCCAGGCCGGGATCGGGGAGGAGCTTCGCTTCGACATGGTCCGGTGAGCCGCTGCAGGGTTGCGATGGCTCAAGTTCAAACACGGATGCCCGGGTCGGGAAACGTCGCTGCGTCCCAGATTCTTGTCCCAGAATCCCAGGCTTCGACCTGTGCCCTTGAAGCCTGGTTCCCCCACCAAACATCATCGAGCCGGCTCCAGCGCCGGAGCGGTCGGGCCGGGTCGAGGCGGACCGGCGGACGGTCTCCCGTCCGCCGCGCCGACCCTGATGCATCCCGGCGGATCGGGCGCTCAGCGCCCCCCTCGCCTCTCGCGCGCCAGCTCCGAGGCCTTGCCGGCCGCTGCGTAGAGATTGAGCCGCGAATAGACCCCGAAGGCCGAGCCGTCGTCCAGGAAGCCGCCGCCCGGTCCCTGCGTCTCGGTCAGGATGGCGTTCGCCTCCGCGAGGGTCAGGGACGGGAAGGCCGCGGTCAGGAGATAGCCGGCCTCGGGGGCGAGCTTGCCCACGTCCTCGACCGTGTTGGCGGTTTCGGCATGGACCACCGGCAGGCCGTAGGTCTGGGTGGTGTCGTAGAAGGCGGCGTTGGCGGTGGCATCGCGGAAGCGGCCGGTATCGGTCGCCGCGCAGGTCGCCAGCGCGTCGCCGCAGGCGTCCTTCAAGATCCGGGTGAGGTCGGTGCGGGCCGTCTCCAGGGCGGCCCGGTAATCGGTGATCGCGACCGCGTCGTTGGTGGCCCGGCTCATCTCGCCGATCACCGCCGGGTTGCGGCGGATCTGGCCGACATAGGCCGGATCGTTGGCGAGCAGGTGGGCGACCGCGTGCAGCGCCACCGTGCGTCCGCCGAGCACGTCCATGGCGTAGTGGGCACCGACGACGATGCGGTCGTTGCCGTACTCGGCCGCCCGCACGATCATCTGCTGGTAGCGCTCGGGGACGAGGAGCGCGAGCACCAGGGACTCGGTGTAGCCGTAGGTGGTGTGGCCGCTGGGATAGGACGGGCTGTCGGTCAGGTTCTGGCTCGGCCCGTGCAGCCAGTCGAGGCTGTGCGAGCCCTGCCCGAAATAGTCGGCGCCGCGATAGGCGGTGAGCCGCGCCAGGGTCTGGAACGGGCGGGAATTGCCGTAGGCGTCGGCCCCCTTGGCGCCGGCTGGCCGGTCGTAGGCCTTGCCGAACACGTCCGTGACGCCGCCCTGCGTCTTGAGGATCGCCGCGGCCGCCTCCGTGACCGGCGCCTTGCCGTCGGTGGTGGCGTTCGCGAAGAAGTATTTGCCCGAGTTCGAGTCGGACTTGGTGATGTTGTTGGTGTAGCCGATCAGGTCGGCGACCGATTGCGTCACGTTGCCGAACGTCTTGTAATCGGTGTAGCGCGCCCGCTCCTGGTAGATCGCGCCGAGCCGGCTGCCGAGGCCGTCGGCGAGCTCGGTGGCGTTGCCGTCGGTGATGAAGCAGTCGCGCAGGGCGAGCTGCCGCTGCTCGTCGAAGGGCAGCAGGTAGGGTTGCTGGCCGGCGCCGGACTGGATGTCGCCGGTCACCCGCAGGTTCGCGGCGAGCGCCGCCCGCCCCGCCTCGGTCCGCGGCAGCACGCTCACCGCGGCGAGCCCCTTCAGGGCGGTGAGGTTCGTCGCGGTCTGCGCCGCCGCCGGAAGCGGCAGCAGCAGGCAGACAAGAGCCGCACCGTGAATCGTCGCCCTGCGCATGATGATCGGCCTCCCGCGGCACCTTCGCATGGCGGGGCCGCCCCGTTCTGTTGAGGGCGGCGCCGGTCGTCTGTCCAGTCCGACTCGCCGAGCCGCCTCGGATTTTCCGGAAAGCCCCGACGTCGTCGATGGGCAACGTCCTTCCCCGACGAGATCGAAACGGCGCCCTCGATCGCGCGCCCGCTGCCCGACCCGGCGCAGCGATCCTCCGGCGCCCGAGCCGGTACGACGCGCGGTGGCCGGCCGGCCCGTGATCGGGGCTTATACTTGTACTCCGTACGAGACATAGGTGGCGATCCGGGGAACACCTGCCATATTCGAATGCCGTGGGCGAGGAACGTCCATCTCCTCGATTGTCTGAAAATCCAGCGACATAACGGATTTTTTGAGCAGAAACATAAGAGAAACAATAATTGTGTTTTTAGATTATCCTGCGGCTTGATCGCAAATAAACTTGGGAACTGCGTCAGATTTGCCGCCTCACCGTGCGGAACTCCTTGGTCGAGGCCGTGTTGCCGTGCCGCCTTGCTGCTGTCCGTTCGGGACCGTCGCGATGGGTCTGGCTTTTCGAGCAACGGACGATCTGATGTCACCGCAATTCTGGCTCTGGGTCGGCTTCGCCGGCATGAGCGTCGGCGCCGCCCTGATCCTGTTCATCGGCAAGCGCCGCACCCCGGCCGAGGAGGCCGACACCATCATCCATGGCCTGGTGCCGATCATCGCCGCCTGCTCGTACTTCGCGATGGCGACCGGCCAGGGCAGCATCCTCCTGCCGGCCGGGCCGGATGCCGGCACCGCCACCCGGGCCTTCTACTTCGCGCGCTACATCGACTGGTCGTTCACCACGCCGCTGCTGCTGCTGGGCCTCGCCAACACCGCGATGCACAGCGGCATGCGCCGCCGGGCGGTCGTCGGCGGGATGATCGGCTCCGACCTGATCATGATCGTCACCGCCCTGGTCTTCGGCCTGAGCCAGCTGGCGTGGCTGAAATGGACTTGGTTCGCGATTTCCTGCGGCGCCTTCCTGGCGGTGTATTACGGGATCTTCGTTCAGCTGCGCGAGGAGAACGCCAGCGAGCGCGACGACACCCGGGCCGACTTCATGCGCAACGCCGTGTTCCTGTCGGTGATCTGGCTCGCCTACCCGGTCGTGCTGCTCTTCGGCGACGACGGCCTCGGCCTGCTCGGCCCGGCGCTCGGCCTCGGCATCATCGCGGTGCTCGATCTGGTGGCGAAGGTCGTCTACGGCCTGATGGCCACCGTCCACACCGCCAAGCGCGTCGACCGCGACCTCGCCGAGGGCAAGGATCTCACCCGGGGCAAGGCGGCGCCGGTGCGCCCCCACGTCGCGGCGGCCGAGTAGGCGCCCGCGATGCGCCGGCCCTCCCCGATCCCGGCGGCGGCCGGCGCCGATGCGCCGCGGATCCCGCCGCCGGTTCTCCGTCGCGTCACCCTGCGGGGGGCGGCATCCTGCCTGCTCCCCGGCGCCGCTCTCCTCCTCGCCGCGACCGCCCTGCTGCCGCGGGAGACGGGCTGGCTCGCCGTCCTGATCCTGGTCATCGGCCTCGGGGTTCCGCACGGCGCCCTCGACGGCGAGGTCGCGAAACCCTTGCTGCGCCCGCGCTTCGGCCGGGCCTGGTTCCCGGTCTTCGCCGCGCCCTACCTCGCGCTCACCGCCGCGGTGCTGGCCGCGTGGCGGCTCGCCCCCGAGGCGACCCTGGCGGGCTTCCTCGCCCTGTCGGTCCTGCATTTCGGCCGGGAGGATGCCGGGCCCGGCCGTCCGGTCGAGGCCCTGGTGCGCGGCGGGTTGCCGATCGCGCTCCCGGCGCTCCTCCGGCCCGACGCCACCGCCCGCGTCTTCGCGGTCGTGACCGGGACCGCGATGCCGGTGCTGCCGGCCTGGTGGGTGCTGCTCGCCCAGGCCTGGCTCGGCCTCGCGCTCGTCTGGCTGCTGGCGGCCCGGCCGGCGCCCCGGCTCCTCGCGGAACTCGCGGCCCTCGCCCTCGCCTTCCTGGTCCTGCCGCCGCTCAGCGCGTTCGGGCTCTACTTCGTCTGCCTGCACGCGCCGCGCCACATGCGGGCGCTCGCCGACGATCCCGCCCGGGCTCCCTCGGTCGACGGGATGGGGCGGGCGGTCGTGCTGGCGCTGCCGGTCTTCGCGCTCACGCTGCTCATCGGCCTCCTGCTCTGGCCGACCTACCCGCAGGCGCCGGGTGCCGGGCGGCTGCTCGCCCTGACGCTCCAGCTCCTCGCCGCCCTGACCCTGCCGCATCTCCTGCTGGATGCGTGGGTCGAGCGATCGGGGGCCCGGCCCGAACCAGACCGCTGACGCGACCCCGTGCTCCGGGCGGCAATCCGCGCTCAGCAGATTTCGCCGAAGTGGCTACCGGTTCGGCGCCGAAAATCTGCGACACGGCAAGAGCCCAAGCGGGCGAAGCGTTGGCCTGCCGACGCGAGTCTGCTTAGAAGCGGAGCCGTGACGGGGGAGGCGCGACGATGCGGCGGGCGGTGCTGTCCGGGATGCTGGCCGTGTGCTTGGGCGTTGGCGCGCTCGCGCCGGCCCGGAGCCAGGGGCCGGCGCGCGTCTCGTCGGAGGGCGGCCGCGTCGCCGTGCGGCTGACGGAAAAGGAACGCGCCCGCATCGGCGTCGTCACCGCCCGCCTCGCGGCCCAGCCGCACAGGATCGAGATCCTGGCCTATGCCAGCGTCCTCGATCCGGCCCGCATCACCGACCTCGCCAACAGCTATGCCGGGGCGGTCGCCGCCCTGCGGACCGCCCGGGCGCGGGCCGAGGTCTCGGCGGGGGCCCTGCGCCGGGCGAGGAGCCTCGGGGCGACGGTGGTGTCCGGGGCCCAGCGCGAGACGGTCGAGGGCACGGCCGCGACCGACGAGGCGGCGGTGGCGGCGGCAGAATCGCAGGTGCGGACCCTCGCCGCCACCGCCCAGCAGGAATGGGGATCGGTGCTCGGCCGGGGGATCGTCGAGCGGTCGTCCCTCGTCACCCGCCTGATCGAGCGGGCGGACCTTCTGGTGCAGGTGACGCTGCCCTCGGGCGAGGCCATGAAGCCGCCCCCGGCCACGGCCGCCGCCGAGGTGCCGCCGCAGAGCGACCGCATGACCCTGCGTCTCGTCTCGCCGGCGACGCGGGCCGACCAGCGCATCCAGGGCCTCAGCTACTTCTACCTCGCGGCCGGCGACAGCGGCCTCCTGCCCGGCATGAGCGTGCAGGCCTTCCTGACCTCGCCGCAGGAGGCCGTCGGGATCGCCGTGCCGGAGAGCGCCGTGGTCCACTGGCAGGGGCGTGCCTGGATCTACCGCGCCGTCGGCCCCGACACGTTCGCCCGGCACCCCCTCAAGCCGGACGCGGCGATCTCCGCCGACCGCTCCGTGGTCGACGACCTCGGCGAGGCGGCGGAGGTCGTCGTGACCGGGCCGCAGGCCTTGCTGACCGAGGAGCTGAAGGGCCAGGTCCAGGCCTCCGGCGACGCCGACGACGACTGAGCGCGCAGGACGCCTCGACGTGACCCCGACCGACACCGATCCGCGGCCGGCCGACCGGCCGCCCCCCTCCGGCCTGCAGGCGGCGCTGGTGCGACTGTCCGTGCGCCGCCCGGGCCTCGTCGTCGCCCTCGCGCTCGCGCTCGTCGTCTACGGCCTCGTCGCCCTGACGTCGGCCAAGTACGACGTCTTCCCGGAATTCGCCCCGCCCGCCGTCACGGTGCAGACCGAGGCGCCCGGCCTCAACCCGGAACAGGTCGAGGTGCTGGTCACCCAGGCCGTCGAGGGCGTCGTCAACGGCCTGCCCGGCCTCGCGAGCCTGCGGTCGAACTCGATCCAGGGCGTCTCGGTGGTGACCGCGACCTTCCGCTCGGGGACCGACATCTACCGGGCGCGCCAGCTCGTCGGCGAGCGGCTCGCCGGGCTCGCCGGCCGACTGCCGCAGGGGGTCGCCTCGCCGACGATGACCGCCCTCACCTCCTCGACGAGCGCGATCCTGCTCGTCGGCCTGACCTCGCCGACGCGCTCGCTCATGGACCTGCGGACGGTCGCGGACTGGCGGGTGCGCCTGCGCCTCCTCGCGGCACCGGGGGTCGGCGAGGTGCTGGTCTATGGCGGCGACGTCCGGTCGATCCGCATCCAGGTCCGGCCGCAGGACCTCGTCCGGTTCCGCATCGGCCTCGCCGACGTGCTCGCCGCCGGCCGCAAGGCGACCGGCGTGCGCGGGGCCGGCTTCGTCGACACGGCGAACCAGCGCATCACCCTCCAGACCGAGGGGCAGGCGGTGACCCCGGCGGCGGTCGCCCGCACGGTGCTGATCAACGAGGGCGGCGCGAGCGTGGTGCTCGGCGACGTCGCCGACGTCGTCGCCGGCCCGGAGCCGGCGATCAGCGCCGCGCTCGTCGACGGGCAGCCCGGCGTCCTGATGATGATCGGCGCGCAGGTCGGCGCCAACACGGTCGAGGTCGCGGCCGGGGTCGAGGCGGCGCTCGCCGAGCTCCAGCCGGGCCTCGCCAAGGACGGGATCGTCCTGCGCACCGACCTGTTCCGCCCCGCCGGCTTCGTCGCGCAGGCCACCGGCCACGTCCTGCAGGCCCTGGCGCTCGGCGGTGCCCTCGTGGTCGTGGTCCTGGTGGTCTTCCTGTTCGACTGGCGCACCGCGCTGATCAGCGCGACGGCGATCCCGCTCTCGCTCATCGGCGCGGTCCTGGTGCTCGGGGCGTTCGGGTTCAGCCTCAACACCATGACGCTCGGCGGGCTCGCCATCGCGATCGGCGAGGTGGTCGACGATGCGGTGATCGGCGTCGAGAACGCGATGCGCCGCCTGCGGGAGAACCGGCGCCTCGCCGCCCCGCGGCCGGAAGCCCGGGTGGTGTTTGAGGCCATCCTGGAGGTCCGGGTCGCGGTCGCCTACGCGACCGTCGCGGTTCTGCTGGTCTTCCTGCCGGTGCTGGCGCTCTCCGGCGTGCCCGGCCGCCTGTTCGGTCCCCTGGCGCTGGCCTACATCCTGGCGGTCCTGGCGTCGCTCGTCGTGGCGCTCACGGTCACGCCGGCCCTCGCGCGCCTGCTGCTCGCAGGGCGCAGGACGCTGCCCGCCCGGGAGCCGCCGGTGACCCGGGCGGTGCGCGGCGTCTATGTCCGGCTCCTCGAACGCCTGGTGCGGCACCCTCTCCTCGTCGGCGCGGCGGGGCTCCTCGCCGTCCTCGTCGGTGCCGTGCCGATCTCCTCCTTCGGCGGCGCCTTCCTGCCGGACCTGAAGGAGGGGCACTTCATCCTGCACATGGCGACCGCTCCCGGCACTTCGCTGCAGGAGACCCTGCGCCTCGGCGGCCACGTCACGGCGGGCCTCAAGGCGATCCCCGGCGTGCGGGCCGTCGCCCAGCAGGTCGGCCGGGCCGAGGCCGGCTACGATCTCGGCGGCACGCACGAGAGCGAGATCCACGTCGACCTCGCCCCGGACCTCGACGGCGAGGCCCAGGAGCGGGCCGAGGCCGGGATCCGCGCGCTGATGGCGGCCACGCCCGGCGCGACCTTCTCGCTCAAGACCTTCCTCACCGAGCGCATCGAGGAGGTCGTGTCGGGCTTCACCGCCCCGGTGGTGGTCAGCGTCTACGGGGCCGACCTCGACCGGATCGACGCCACGGCCCGGGACGTCGCCCGCGAACTCGCGGAGGTACGGGGCGCCGTCGGCATCCAGCTCCGGTCGCCGGCGGGCCTGCCGCAGGTCACCGTATCGCTGCGCCCCGCCGACCTGCGCCACTGGGGCCTCGATGCGATCGAGGTGCTGGAGCTCGCCCGGACCGCCTTCCAGGGCGACACGGTCGGCCAGTCCTACGAGGGCAACGCGGTGTTCAACGTCGTGGTCGTCCTCGATCCCGCGGCCCGCTCGCGGCTCTCCGGCCTCGGCGACCTGCCGCTGCGCACGCCCGGGGGCAGCACCATCCGCCTGTCGCAGGTCGCGGACGTCTACGAGACCGTGGGGCGCTACGCGATCGCGCATCACGGCGCCCAACGGGTTCGGGTTGTGACGGCGAATGTCGAGGGCCGGGACGTCGCCTCGTTCACCGAGGCGGTGAAGCGCAAGATCGCCCGGGAGGTGACGCTGCCGCCCGGCGTCTATGTCGGCATCGGCGGGGCGGCGGAGGCGCAGGCGCAGGCCCGCCGCGACCTCGCGCTCTATACGGGCCTTGCCGGGTTCGGGATCCTGCTCCTGCTCGCGGTCGTCACCGGGTCCGCCGCCAATCTCGGGCTGATCCTCGTCAACCTGCCCTTCGCCTTCGTCGGCGGCGTGCTGGCGGTGGCCGCGACCGGCGGCCTCGTCTCCCTCGGCGTCATCGTGGGCTTCGTCACGCTGTTCGGCATCTCGCTGCGCAACACCATCATGATGGTCGCCCACTACGAGCACCTCGTGCTCGTGGAGGATCGGCCCTGGAGCGCCGCGACGGCGATCGAGGGCGCCGCCGACCGCCTGGTGCCGATCCTGATGACGTCTCTCGTCACCGGCCTCGGCCTCCTGCCCCTGGCGCTGGGCGCCGGCGAACCGGGCCGCGAGATCGAGGGACCGATGGCGATCGTGATCCTCGGCGGGCTGGCGAGCTCGACGCTCCTGAACCTCTCGGTCCTGCCGGTGCTGGCCCGGCGCTTCGCCCGGTTCGGGGTGCGGGATCGCGAGTCCGAGGCCGTTCGATCGGCTCGATGGGAGTGATGACGAGGACGATGTGAACACTGTCGATCAGGTCAAACAGTCTCCGATACGGGTTCCGCTCGATCCGTTCCGAAACAAATAAAGCGCGGGATCCCCTCTCCCGCGTGGGAGAGGGGTTAGGGGTGAGGGTGACACGCTTCCGAATGGAACTCGACCGTGCCGCCGCCAGCACGAAGGCCTGAGCTTTACTCAGAGCCGAAGCACCCTCGCGCGATCTTCGTTCGCCCCGACCCCTCCCCCACACGGGAGAGGGGAAATGGGCCTTTAATGTTTGGGCCGATCAAGCAGAAATTAGATGAGAGCCTGTTTGACTGATTGCTTAAGTCGTCCTGGTGCCGACATTGCCGCTTCACCTCGTCATCCTGGGTTCCGCTGCGCGGCCCCAGGATGACGATGGAGGGTTTTGGATCCACTCTCGCAATCAAACAGGCGCCCAGACGAGATCGGACGTGATCCCCGGATCGCGCATCGTCCTCGGCGGCCGTCCCCGATGTCGTCCTCGTGCGGTCAGGCCGCCCTCACCCGGCCGTACCGGATGATCGCGTGGTCGGGGATCGACGGGGCGCGGGTCTTGGCGGGGCTTGCCGGCGCGGGGCTTGCCGGCGCAGGGTTTGCCTCGGCAAAGCTTGCCCGAGCCGGATGAGCCGGGATTGGTTCGGCCGGGCCGGCGAGGGCCGGGATGGCGACCCGCGCGGCCGGGGCCGCCGCGAGCAGGGCGTCGATCTCCGGTTTCGGCATCGGCTTGCCGAACAGGTAGCCCTGGCCGAAGTCGCAGCCCTGGCCGGAGAGCCAGTCGACGCTGGCATCCGTCTCGATGCCCTCCGCCGTCGTCACCAGGCCCAGGCTGCGGCCCAGGCTGATGATGGCGTCCACGAGCTTGGCGCGTTCCTCGCTCAGGGTGATGGTGTCGACGTAGGACCGGTCGATCTTGAGCTTGTCGAACTTCAGCTCGCGGAGGTGGTAGAGGCTGGAATAGCCGGTCCCGAAATCGTCCAGCGCGATGCGCACGCCGAGGTTCTGGAGCGACGTCAGGGTGGTGCGCGCCGCCTCCAGGTCCTGCACCAGGGCGCTCTCGGTGATCTCGACCTCGAGGCGGCTCGGGGAGAACCCGGTCTCGGCCAGGATGCCGAGGATCCGCTGCGCCAGGCCGCGGTCCTGGAATTGCTGGGGGGCGATGTTGACGGCGAGCTGCAGGTGCGGAGGCCAGGAGACGGCATCCCGGCAGGCCTGCTGCAGCAGCCGGTAGCTGAGGTCGGCGATCAGGCCGGTCTCCTCGGCGATCGCGATGAACTGGTCGGGCCCGAGCAGGCCGCGGGTCGGATGACGCCAGCGCGCCAGCACCTCGAAGCCGACGCAGTCCCGGCCCGGCAGCGCGACGACCGGCTGGTAGAACGGCTCGATCTCGCCGTTCTCCACCGCCTCGCGCAGCTCCGCCTCGAGGGCGGCCCGCTCGCGCAGCTCGGTATCCATCGCGTCCTCGAACACCCGGAAGGTGCCGCGGCCCTCGCGCTTGCCCTGGTACATCGCGAGGTCGGCCGCGTGCAGCAGCGCGTCGGCGTCGTGCTCGGCGGTGACGAGGGCGATGCCGACGGTCGCGCCGATCTTCACCTCGCCGTCGTTCCAGGCGATCGGCGCCGTGAGGCTCGCGATCACTTGCTGGGCCAGCCGCTTGATGTTCTCGATGCTGCCCGTGAAGGGCGCCAGCAGGGCGAACTCGTCGCCGCCCAGCCGCGCGGCCATGCCGCCGGCCGGCAGCAGGGCCCCGAGGCGATCGGCGACGCTGCACAGGACCGCGTTGCCGGCGGCGTGGCCGTAGAGGTCGTTGACCGGCTTGAAGCGGTCGAGGTCGATCAGGAACACCGCCGCCCTCTCGCCCTCGCCCATCCGCCGGCGGGCGCTCTCCACCGCCTCGACGAAGTGGCGCCGGTTGGTCAGGCCCGTCAGGGCGTCGTGGCGGGCGATCGCCTCGGCCTGCGTCGCGGCGGCGTCGCGTTCCAGCATCGTGCGGCGCAGCGTCAGCGACTTGCGGATGATCGCCCCGGACAGCGCCACACCCATACACCCTGCCAGCATGACGAGATCGAGCAGGCCGTGGCGCAGGGAGAAGGCGATCGCGACCTCGAAGATGCCGAGCACGCTGCCGATCAGGTAGCAGCCGGCCCCGATGATCAGCAGGCAAAGCGTCTCGTATAACTCGCCCTTACCCCAGGATCGGCCTTCGACCCAAGTTTTACGCCACGCCCTCGGCATGAACCGCCCCGGTTCCACATTCATTCGACAGTGATTGTCGCAGTCTCACCTGACTATGCCGTTAATTCCCGGGTCGGCATTGCGTGGACCGGCCGGCCGGCGGGGATCGATCGTCCGGAGACCCGCTCGCCGGCCGGTGCCGGCCCGCCTGTCGGGAGGTGCGGAACCGCCCCGCGCGGCGCCGCTCTCCCCAACGCAAGCTCGGCCGGATCCATGCCCGGTGATCCATGTCCGGTTTCGATCCCTGTGTTGATGGAGCCTTCGTTGATCTTGCGATCCCGGAGGATTATGCAGGCGCCCATGGACCTCCAAGCTTCCGTCGAACGATCCGTGGCCCCTGTGGCGGCCCTGGCCTGCAAGTCGCCGCCCGCCGGCAAGGCCGCCCCGTTCCTGCCGATGAGCCGCGCCGAGATGACGGCGCTCGGCTGGGACGCCTGCGACATCGTGCTCGTGACCGGCGATGCCTATGTCGACCATCCGAGCTTCGGCATGGCCATCATCGGCCGGCTGCTCGAGGCCCAGGGGTTCCGGGTCGGCATCATCGCCCAGCCCGACTGGCAGTCGGCCGAGCCGTTCAAGGCGCTCGGCCGGCCGCGGCTGTTCTTCGGCGTGACCGGCGGCAACCTCGATTCGATGGTGAACCGCTACACGGCGGACCGCCGCCTGCGCCACGACGACGCCTACACGGCCGGCGGCGAGGGCGGGAAGCGACCGGACCGCTGCACCATCGTGTACACGCAGCGCTGCCGCGAGGCCTACAAGGACGTGCCGATCATCCTCGGCGGCATCGAGGCCTCGCTGCGCCGGATCGCCCACTACGATTACTGGTCCGACAAGGTGCGCCGCTCGATCCTGGCGGACGCCAAGGCCGACCTGCTCCTCTACGGCAACGCCGAGCGCGCCGTGGTGGAGGTGGCGAACCGCCTGGCCGCCGGCGAGGCGCCGCACGAGCTCGAGTCGGTGCGCGGCGTCGCCCTGTTCCGGCGCGTGCCCGAGCACTACACCGAGCTGCCCGCCGACGACCTCGATTCCGCCGACGAGGCCGCCGCCCGCAAGGCCGGCGAGACGGTGATCCGGCTCCCGGCCTACGACGTCGTCAAGGACGACAAGGAAGCGTATGCCCGCGCCTCCCGCGTGCTGCACCGGGAGGCCAATCCGGGCAATGCCCGCCCCCTCGTCCAGCGCCACGGCGACCGCGACCTGTGGCTGAACCCGCCGCCGATCCCGCTCACCAGCGAGGAGATGGATTCGGTCTACGACCTGCCCTACGCGCGGGCCCCCCACCCGTCCTACGGCGACGCCAAGATTCCCGCCTGGGACATGATCAAGTTCTCGGTGACGATCATGCGCGGCTGCTTCGGCGGCTGCACCTTCTGCTCGATCACCGAGCACGAGGGCCGCGTCATCCAGAACCGCTCCGAGGGCTCGATCCTGCGCGAGATCGAGCGGATCCGCGACAAGACCCCGGGCTTCACCGGCGTGATCTCGGATGTCGGCGGGCCGACCGCCAACATGTACCGGATGGCCTGCAAGGACCCGAAGATCGAGGCGGCGTGCCGGCTGCCCTCCTGCGTCTTCCCGGACATCTGTCCGAACCTGAACACCTCGCACGACGACCTGATCCGCCTCTACCGCAAGGTCCGCGAGGTGAAGGGCGTCAAGAAGGTGATGGTCGCGTCCGGCGTGCGCTACGACCTCGCGGTCCGCAGCCCCGAATACGTCAAGGAACTCGTCACCCACCACGTCGGCGGCCGCCTGAAGATCGCGCCCGAGCACACCGAGCGCGGCCCCCTCGACCTGATGATGAAGCCGGGGATCGGCACCTACGACCGCTTCAAGGAGATGTTCGACGAGGCGGCCAAGCAGGCGGGCAAGAAGTACTACCTGATCCCGTACTTCATCGCGGCGCATCCCGGCACGACCGACGAGGACATGCTGCAGCTCGCGCTGTGGCTCAAGAAGAACGACTACCGGGCCGACCAGGTGCAGACCTTCCTGCCCTCGCCGATGGCGACCGCCACGGCGATGTACCACACCGAGGTCAACACGCTGAAAGGCGTGCGACGCGGCGGCAGCGAGCCCGTCGAGGCGATCAAGGGCCTGCGCCAGCGCCGTCTCCACAAGGCGTTCCTGCGCTACCACGACCCCGAGAACTGGCCCCTGCTGCGCGAGGCTCTGCGCGAGATGGGCCGCGCCGACCTCATCGGGCCGCGTCCGGACCAGCTGGTGCCGTTCTCGCAGCCGCCGGGGACGGGCTTGGGCACGGGCAAGGGTCGGGGCCCGCAGCGGCCGGTGCGCCCGGCGGGCGGCGGCCAGCGCTTCACCACCAAGGGCGTGCCGCTGAGGAAGTGACGGTCCCGCGCGCCTGACGAGCGAGCGGTCGGTCATCGATTGGGTGCCGGGCCGCTACGCGATCCGTAACGGCACGGGCCGTCGGTCAAGATCCTCGTCCGAGGGCCCGGAGCGGCGGCCTCGGGCCGTTGCGACGGCGAAGGGGCCCGCCTCCCGAAGGAAGCGGGCCCCAGCAGGCTCCGTCAGTTCAGCAGGGCACGCGCCGGCCGACGCTCGTCGGGAGAGACCGACTGGTCGCCGATGAACAGGCCGGCGGGGCCGAGGCGCACCGGCACGGTCTCGCCGTCATGGACGCGGCCGGCCAGAATCTGCTCGGCGAGGGGATCCTGCACCGCCTTCTGGATCACGCGCTTCAGCGGGCGCGCACCGTAGGCCGAGTCGTAGCCCTTGTCGGCGAGCCAGGCGCGGGCGTCGGGCTCGATGTCGAGGGTGATCTTGCGATCCTCCAGGAGCTTCGCGAGGCGCCCGAGCTGGATGTCGACGATCGCCCCCATCTCCTGCCGCTGCAGGCGGTGAAAGAGGATGATCTCGTCGACCCGGTTCAGGAACTCGGGGCGGAAGTGCGAGCGGACCACGTTCATCACGTCGTCGCGCACCACGTCGGTATCCTGGCCCTCCGGCTGGTTGACCAGATACTCGGAGCCGAGATTCGACGTCATGACGATCAGCGTGTTGCGGAAGTCGACCGTCCGCCCCTGCCCGTCGGTGAGCCGGCCGTCGTCGAGAACCTGCAAGAGGACGTTGAACACGTCCGGATGCGCCTTCTCGACCTCGTCGAACAGCACGACCTGGTAGGGCCGGCGCCGCACGGCCTCGGTCAGCGCCCCGCCCTCCTCGTAGCCGACATAGCCCGGAGGCGCGCCGATCAGGCGGGCCACCGCGTGCTTCTCCATGTATTCCGACATGTCGATGCGCACGAGCGCCGTGTCGTCGTCGAACAGGAAGCCGGCCAGCGCCTTGGTCAGCTCGGTCTTGCCGACGCCGGTGGGGCCGAGGAACATGAACGAGCCGATCGGCCGGTGCGGGTCCTGAAGGCCGGCGCGGGCGCGCCGCACCGCGGTGGAGACCGCGATCACCGCCTCGTGCTGGCCGACGACGCGTTTACCCAGCGCCGCCTCCATCCCGAGCAGCTTCTCGCGCTCGCCCTCCAGCATCTTGTCGACCGGCACGCCGGTCCAGCGCGACACCACGCCGGCGATGTGGCTCGGCGTCACCGCCTCCTCCATCATCCCCGAACCGTTGCCGCGGGACCCATCCGCGCCGCGCGCCTCGATCTCGGCGAGTTCCCGCTCGAGGCCCGGGATGATGCCATAGGCGAGTTCGCCCGCCTTCTGGTACTGGCCCTGGCGCTGCGCCGCCGCGAGGTCGTTGCGCGCCGCGTCGAGCTTCGTCTTCAGCTCGGCTGCCCGGCCGAGCTTGTCCTTCTCGGCCTTCCAGCGCGCGGTGATCGAGGCCGACTGCTCCTCGAGGTCGCCGAGTTCCTTCTCCAGCCGCTGCAGACGGTCGCGGGAGGCGGAATCGGTCTCCTTCTTCAGGGCCTCGCCCTCGATCTTCAGCCGCACGATCTCACGATCGATGTTGTCGAGTTCCTCCGGCTTCGAATCGACCTGCATGCGCAGGCGCGAGGCCGCCTCGTCGACGAGGTCGATCGCCTTGTCGGGCAGGAAGCGGTCGGTGATGTAGCGGTTCGACAGGGTCGCGGCCGCCACGAGCGCCGAATCCTGGATCCGGACCTTGTGGTGCTGCTCGTACTTCTCCTTGATGCCGCGCAGGATCGACACCGTGTCCTCGACGGTCGGCTCCGAGACGAAGACCGGCTGGAAGCGGCGAGCGAGCGCCGCGTCCTTCTCGACGTGCTTGCGGTACTCGTCGAGCGTGGTCGCGCCGACGCAGTGCAATTCGCCGCGGGCGAGCGCGGGCTTGAGGAGGTTCGAGGCGTCCATCGCCCCGTCCGCCTTGCCGGCGCCGACGAGCGTGTGCATCTCGTCGATGAACAGGATGATCTGGCCCTCCGCGGCCGTGACCTCGGAGAGTACCCCTTTCAGCCGCTCCTCGAACTCGCCGCGATACTTCGCGCCGGCGATCAGCGCGCCCATGTCGAGGGCGAGCAGCTGCTTGTCGCGCAGGCTCTCCGGCACGTCGCCGTTGACGATGCGGAGCGCCAGCCCCTCGACGATGGCGGTCTTGCCGACGCCGGGCTCGCCGATGAGGACCGGGTTGTTCTTGGTGCGCCGCGACAAAACCTGGATGGTGCGGCGGATCTCCTCGTCGCGGCCGATCACCGGGTCGAGCTTGCCGTCGCGGGCCGCCTCGGTGAGGTCGCGGGCATATTTCTTCAGGGCGTCGTAGGCGTTCTCGGCCGTCGCGTTGTCGGCGGTGCGGCCCTTGCGCAGCGCGTTGATGGCGCCATTGAGCGAGGCCGCGGTGACGCCGGCCTGAGCCAGGATCTTGCCCGCATCCGTGTCCTTCTCGACCGCGAGCGCAAGCAGCAGGCGCTCCACGGTGACGTAGGAATCGCCCGCCTTCTCGGCGGCCTTTTCCGCGGTGTCGAACAGGCGCATCAGCTCGCGGGTCGCCTGCGGCTGCGAGGCGCCGCCCGAGACCTTCGGCTGCTTGGCGAGCCACGCCTCGGTCTGGGCCAGCGCCACGCGCGACTGGCCGCCGGCCCGGTCGATCAGGCCCGCGCACAGGCCCTCGGGATCGTCGAGCAGCACCTTGAGAACATGGGCGGGCGCCAGCTGCGGATGGCCCTCGCGCAGGGCCAGCGACTGCGCCGATTGCACGAAGCCCCGCGCCCGTTCGGTGTACTTTTCGAAGTTCATGAATGCGCTCCTCCTTGGCCGATCCTCCCGCCCTCGTGACGAGGCATCGGTGGGACCGAAGGGTTCGCCCTCGCGCGGTCGTCGCGCGCCGGGCGCCGGCCCTTCCAGGAAGCTGCCGGCTCTCCCCATGTGGTGTGACATATCGGTAACACAAGGGGCGCGCTCTCGATTTCACGGTCACGAGACATGCGGTGCGCGGATGCCTCGACGGGCGCCATCCGGGTCCGATTCCCAGCTGCGGCAAATCCGGATAGGCATGGGGCATGAGCAGCCCCGCCCTGACCGTCACCGCCCTCCATCGCTACCCGGTGAAGGGTCTCTCGCCCGAGCCCCTGACGACGGCGGCGCTTACGGCCGGCGGCTACTTTCCGGGCGACCGGCTCTTCGCGGTCGAGAACGGCCCGAGCGGCTTCGACCCGGCTTCGCCGGTGCATCAGCCGAAGATCAAGTACCTCATGCTGATGCGCAACGAGGACCTGGCCCGGCTGACGACGCGGTTCGACGATGCGAGCGGCGTGCTCACCATCCACGAGGGCGACCGGGAGGCAGTGCGGGGCGACCTCGCGACGCGCGAGGGGCGGCTCGCCATCGAGGCATTCTTCCGCCGCTACCTGCCCAAGGAGCTGCGCGGCCCGCCGAAGGTGCTGGCGGCGCCGGACGGCTACCGCTTCACCGATTCGCGCAGCGGCTACGTCTCGCTCATCAACCTGGCGAGCGTCGCGGCGGTCGAGGACATGGTCGGGGCGCCGGTCGATCCCCTGCGCTTCCGCGGCAACCTGCACGTCACCGGGTTGCCAGCCTTCGCCGAGCTCGACCTCGTCGGGTCGGAACTCGTGACCGAGGGGGGCCTGCGGCTGAAGGTGACGAAGCGTATCGTGCGCTGCGCCGCGACCAACGTCGATCCCGTCACGGGCGCACGCGACCTCGCGATCCCGGAGGCCCTGCAGAAGACCCTCGGCCACGCCGATTGCGGGATCTATGCCGAGGTGGTCGTCGGCGGCGAGGTGCGGAAGGGGGATGTGCTGCGGGTGGTGGGCTGAGCGCTCACCGCTTGGCCGGCAGCCAGGCCGGCTCCGGCTCCTGGCGCGGCAGCACCGCCGCCACGGCGTCGAGGTCGACCGTGTAGCTGTCGGTCAGCAGGCGCCAGAGGTCCTGGCGGCTCGCGGCGCGGTCGCTCAGCGAGGTCACCGTGGCGGCGAGCAGGGCGGGATTGGTGAGGGCGGGACGCGGCAGGAGGAGATCGGCGGGGCGCATCGTCGGCATCCGTGGAACCGTCCCCAGATTGTGCCGATCATAGTAAATTCCTGGTAAAACGGAGCGGGTCGGACGCAGCGAAAGCGGCCGTCATCCCACCGTCGCGCAGCGTCGCCAGAACCCCGGCCCGACACCGACGGTCCGACGCGGGGCGCGGTCGTCGCCCCGGGGCCGTCGCTCGCGCGTTTTCGGTGTGACAGGCCGCGCGATGATGCGTAGAACCCCGCGCCGACCGCGCGCCGCGACGGTACCGCGGCCCGACCTTGCGAGAGGAAACCCGCCACGATGAGCGATTCCGGAGCGGACAAGCAGCCCGACGTCCAGCTGCCCAACGTCCATGTGCGGGCCGAGGTGCTGGTGCAGGCGCTGCCGCACATGCAGCGCTACGACGAGGAGGTCGTGGTCATCAAGTATGGCGGCCACGCCATGGGCGACCGCGCCGCCGCGGAGGACTTCGCCGAGGACATCGTGCTCCTCGAGCAGTCGGGCCTGAAGCCCGTGGTGGTCCATGGCGGCGGGCCGCAGATCGGCCGCATGCTCGACCGGCTCGGCATCAAGTCCGAGTTCCGCGAGGGCCTGCGCGTCACCGACGAGGCCACCGTCGAGGTGGTCGAGATGGTCTTGGCCGGCTCGATCAACAAGCAGATCGTCGGCTGGATCTCGGCCGAGGGCGGCAAGGCGATCGGCCTGTGCGGCAAGGACGGCAACATGGTGCGGGCGCGCCGCGCCGCCCGCACGGTGACCGATCCCGATTCGCACATCGAGCGCCACATCGATCTCGGCCTCGTCGGCGAGCCCGAGCATGTCGACCGCACGGTGCTCGACGCGGTGCTGAAGGCCGAGCTGATCCCGGTCCTCGCCCCGGTGGCGGTGGGCGCCGACAACCAGACCTACAACGTCAACGCCGACACCTTCGCGGGGGCGATCGCCGGGGCGATGCGGGCCAAGCGCCTTCTGCTCCTCACCGACGTGCCGGGCGTGCTCGACAAGAACAAGAAGCTGATCCCGGAGCTGTCGATCGAGGATTGCCGCCGGCTCATCGCCGACGGGACCATCACGGCCGGCATGATCCCGAAGATCGAGACCTGCATCTACGCCCTGGAGCAGGGCGTCGAGGCGGTGGTCATCCTCGACGGCAAGGTGCCGCACGCGGTGCTGCTCGAGCTGTTCACCGATTACGGCGCCGGCACGCTGATCCGCCGGTCCTGACCTCCCGCCCGCCAGCTTGAGACCGGGCGGCCGACCCCACGGCCGCCCGACCCGTGAGACCTTTCTTTCGACTTCCCTTCCGCCCCGCCTCGCTTATCTTGGGTGCCCGGGGCCGTGGGGCCCCCTCCGCCGGATCGTCCCTTGCTCCTGCCAGGCGAGAGCCACCTCACCGCCCCCGCGGCCCGCGGCTTCTCCGGGGTCGACACCTGGGTGTTCGACCTCGACAACACCCTCTATCCCCACGACGCCCGCGTCTGGCCGCAGGTCGACGAGCGCATCACGCTCTACGTGATGAACCTGTTCGGGCTCGACGGGATCTCGGCGCGGGCGCTGCAGAAATACTTCTATCATCGCTACGGCACGACGTTGCGTGCGCTGATGGCCGAGTGGAAGATCGACCCCTACGATTTCCTCGACTTCGCCCACGACATCGACCATTCGAGCATCGCGCTCGATCCGGGGCTCGGCGTGGCGATCGAGAGCCTGCCCGGCCGCAAGCTGATCCTCACCAACGGCTCGCGGCGGCACGCCGAGAACGTGGCGAAAAAGCTCGGCATCCTCGATCATTTCGAGGACGTGTTCGACATCGCGGCGGCCGATTTCGTGCCCAAGCCCGAGCGTAGCGCCTACGAGAAGTTCCTCGACCGCCACGGGGTCGACCCGACCCGCTCGGCCCTGTTCGAGGACATGGCCAAGAACCTCGTCGTCCCGCACGACCTCGGCATGGCGACGGTGCTGGTGGTGCCCCGCACCATCGACCCGTTCCGCGAGAGCTTCGAGCAGGAGGCGGTGCGCGCGCCCCATATCGACCACATCACCAACGACCTCGCCGGCTTCCTGACCGACCGGGTCGCCCCGGCGCTCGCGGCGTGAGCCGGCCGGACGGTCACGGACCGGATGCCCACGACCCGGTGGAGGTCTGGGGCCGGCGCATCGGCCGCGGGCTCGGTGCCGTGGCGCTCGTCGGGCTGGCCTTCCTGCTCGGCCGGCAATTGCAGTGGTGGTGATGCCCTCGTCCGGAGATCCGATGTCCGAGACCGACTGGAGCGGGTGCAAGGCCCCCGACCTCGCTGCCTTCGAGGCCCTGGCCGAGGACGCGTTCGCGCGCCTCCCGGAGGCGTTCCGCGCCCTGTGCGAGGGCGTGGTGATCCGCGTCGAGGATTTTCCCGACGACGAGACCCTGGAGGAGATGGGCTGCGAGACCGAGTTCGACCTCCTCGGCCTGTTTCGCGGTACCGGCCTCGCCCAAGGCGGCGGCGCCCTGACCCTCGCCACCGGGCAGTTTCCCAACATGGTCTGGCTCTACCGCCGGCCCCTCCTCGATTACTGGGCCGAGCACGACGAAACCCTGGGCCATCTCGTCACCCACGTCCTGGTCCACGAGATCGGCCATCATGTCGGCCTGTCGGACGACGACATGGCGGCGATCGAGGCGGCGGCGGAGGCGTGACGGGCCCGATGGGCCTAGCTCTGACGCTCTAGGACGCGCTCCGTTAAATCGCGCCCTTGCGACGGCGCAAACCCTTGGTGCGTCAGCCTTTTCGAGAGAGGGAACCGCACCTCTCAACCCCGAATATGCCCTAGGGTAGTATAACGGCAAGACGGTTGCCGGCGGCCGGCCTCCTCCCCTATCGGCGAGGATGGACCGGCGATCCGGTCGTCATCGCGATCCCCGACATGGCCAGCCGCATCACCCTCGATCCCGTCCGCATCGACACCGGCAGCACAGACAGCGAGGGCCGCCTGGCCTATCGCGACGGACACCTCATCGGCGTTCTGACACTGCTCGACCCGGACCTGCACGAGGAGCTGGGGGTCGGCCGGCACTGGTTCCTGGAGGCCGGATTCGGGCGGATTGCCGACGAGCCGCGCCCGCCGGCCTTCCCGACCCTCGATGCCGCCCGCGCCTGGCTCGCCGACCGGATCACGGGCCTCTCCCAGCCCTGTGACCTACGGCGTTGAGGCCACGCCGCGCTGCGCGGCGGCATTTTTGGGGTCAAGCCGCGCTGCGCGGCGGCATTTTGGGGTCAAGCCGCGCTGCGCGGCGGCATTTCGAGACTACGCCGCGCTGCGCGGCGGGCATTTTCCGGGGTCAAGCCGCGCTGCGCGGCGGCAGGGCACTCGCCTTCGGCCTGCTGGTGCGGAACTGGCCCCGCTCCACGGCGATGAACACCAGCACAACCACCGTGACGCTGGTGAACCACCAGCTCGCGGTCGTGCCGATGCCGAGGCAGGCGGAGGCGAAGGCGGTCGCGGCCGTCGCCATCGCGCCGGGGGTCAGCACCGGGTGCTCGCGGCCGGAATGGCGGATGCCGGTCCACAGCACGAAGGCCGCCGCGAAGGCGCCGACGATGCCGAGCTCGTACCAGATCTCGAACAGCAGCGAGGCCGGGGCGTTGATCGGCAGCATGCCGATCACCTTGCCGCGCAACGCCGTCTCCAGGCCGTGGCCGGTGATCAGGCGCAGCGGCTCGGTCGTCACCACCCGCTGCCAGGCCTTCAGCGACAGGATCGTCGGGTGGAGCGGGCCGAGTAACGGGGTGAGCAGCGGCCGCAGCAGGAACGGCAGCAGCGGCGCCAGCGCCACGAGGCCGGCGGCCACGCCCGCGGTGACCCGCACCCCGAGCCCCTGGCGCCAGGCCGAGAGGGCGAAGGCGGCCGCACCGACGGCCAGGGCGAGCAGCGGCACCGGCCCGGGGGCGAGCACCAGGGCCACCGCCGTCGCCACGGCGAGGCCGAGGGCCTGCATGTCGCGCCGGCGCGAGCGCAGCCAGGCGGCGGCGGGCCAGACCAGCAGGGCGAGCAGCATCGCGCCGCGTTCGAGGGCGCCGTCGTCCTCGAGGGCGCTCCGCACGGCGGTGCCGCTGGACAGCCCCAGCAGGATCGCCCCGATCGCCGCCGCGCCGACGCCGAGCGGCAGGAGGTAGAGGTTGGCCGAGCGCATCCGGTCCGGCAGCGCGAGGTAGCCCGCCACCGTCAGACCCACGGTGGCGGCGAGGTTGAGCAGGCGCTCGCTCGCCGGGCCGGGAAACGGCGTCCAGACCAGCGACAGGGCGCACCAGCCCAGCAGCAGGCCGCCGGCCAGGATCGCCCGTGCGCCGCCGAGGCGGGCCAGACCGGCTCCGAGGGGGCGTTGGGCCCCGTCGAGGAGGGCGGCGATGATCAGGAGCGCGATGCCGATGGGCGCCAGGATCACCACCGTGCGCCGGGACACCAGGGCGGTGACCGGGACCACCACGGTCAGGTTGAAGAAGGCGAGGCGCCGCAGCAGTGCCGCCGCATCGACGGCGGGATCGGTGGTGTGCGACGTCGCGCGCGGCATGGCGGCAATTCCGGCTGGCGGCCCGACGGGCGCCGTTCTCCCCTCCTAGTCGAGAGGGCGGTCCCTCGCTGTAGATGGCGGGCAACACTGAGGCGGGCGTGCCTCAGCCGGGCGGCTGGAGGGCGGGCAGCAGGTCGTTGTTCTCTTCGATCCGCAGCATGCGGACGTCTACCACCGCCGCCCGGAACCAGGGGCATTCCCGCGCGACCTCCTGGACCGCCAGCACGCAGCGAACCGGGTCGACCTTCTCGTTTCCGAAATAGACGCTACCCTGCTGCCGGTCGAAACCGTGCCGTTCCAGCACGCGGGCGATGTCCTGGTAGCCATTCTGCCAGGACGAATTGTGATACTGATTCTTCAGTGTCTCGGTGTCGAGATCAAAGCAGATCGCGTACACGCGCGTTCCCCAGGCCGGCCTATTCGGAATCAGGCTGGGTAAAGGACTATCGCTTTCTTGACGCTGCGGCAACAGCGGCTTTCGGCGCCGGGTCTTCATGCGTCGGCTGCTGGCCTCGTCGCGGATCGACACCCGGGGTATCCGGATATCCCATGAATCCGAATGTGGACGCTTCCCCCGTCCGTGTGAAGCACCCGGTGCGGTGCGTCTTCAAGACCGGAGCGCCGCCGCCACGTCCTCGTCCGTCACCGCCTCCAGGGGCTTTCCCACCTTGCAGGCCCGCGAGCGATCCCCTGCGCGCATCACCAGGATCACCGTCTCGGTGCCCGGGCAGGCCGGATCGGCGCAGACGATCTCGTTGACCGTCACGCTCACCTCCGGGCCGAAGCCGCCGAGCCGGCGCGCGGCATCCGCCACCCGGGCCCGCGCGGCGGCGTCCGGGCCGGAGCGCCGCCGGAAGGCGCCGAGGAGGCCCATTGCCCTACCGGGGCAGGTTCAGGAGGCCGGCCTGCCCGTCGGCGCAGCCGAAGGCGAGGTGCTCGCCCCCGGCGTGCCAGCTCAGCGCCGTCACGGCGCTGCCCCGCACCGCCGGGCGCACCAGGAGCTCGGAGGCGTCGGTGAAGCGGATCAGCAGCACGCAGCCATCCTCGTAGCCCGCCGCCAGGACCGGGGATTTGGGGTGGAAGGCGACCTGCGAGACCCGGGCCGGGCGCACCCCGCATTCCCGCGGCGCCTTGCCGGTCGGGCCCTCCTTGGAATCGAACGGCCACACGATCACCGCGTCGGCGCCGCTCGTCGCCAGCCAGTCGCCGTCGGAGGACCAAGCATACGAGCGGACCTTGGCGGGGTAGCCGCTCATCCGCATGTGGCCGCGGTCGGGCTGGAGGCGCCAGCCGTGCAGGGCGTTCTCCTGCATGGTGGTGATGACGAACCGCCCGTCCGTCGACCAGGTGACGTCGATATGCGAGCCCTTCCAGGTCAGGGGCTCCGGCGCCGTGTCGAGATTCGGGTACCACAGGGTCGCGCCGCCGTAATGGGACACCGCGAGCCGGTAGCCCTTGGGCGCGAAGGCGAGGCCGCGGGCGGTCGAGGGCGCCTCGAAGGTCTTTTCCCGGCCCTTGGCGTCCCGGGCGACGACGCGCTTGCCCGCCGCGAAGGCGAAGCCGCCATCGGCATGCAGCGCCAGGGCGTCGATCCAGGCCGCGCCTTGCGCGGTCGCCACCGTCTCGGTCGTGCCGTCGGCCTTCACCGCGACGACCCGGCCGTCATCGCCCCCGGTGAGAAGGCGCTTGCCGTCCCCCGCCGCCACCAGGATCCCCGCATCCGGGTGGGCCTCGACCCGGGCGGTCTCGCCGCCCGCGTGGACGAGCAGCACCGCCCCGTCGCCGAGGGCCGGGGCGAGGCTGCGGCCGAGCCAGTGCGCCGCGACGAGGGGGGCGCCGGCCGCGACGTCGGTGACCTGCTGGGTGAGGGAGGGGGCAGCGGAGGCGCTCATCGCTCGTCTCTGAACCTCTGGGGCATCGGCCGGGCAGGGAG
>NZ_JTHF01000014.1 GCF_001043895.1 Methylobacterium indicum | reverse complement strand
GGCGGCCTCGATGGTGGCGTTGAGCGCCAGAAGGTTGGTCTGCGCGGCGATCGACGAGATCAGCCCGACCACGTCGCCGATGCGGGCGGTGGCCTCGGTCAGGGTGCGGACCTGATCGGCGGTCTGCCCGGCCTCCACCACCGCGGCCCGGGCGAGCCGGGCCGAGCCGTCGACCTGGCGGCCGATCTCCTGGACCGAGGCGCCGAGTTCCTCGGCCGCCGCCGCCACCGTGCCAACGTTGGAGGACGCCTGCTCGGCGGCCGCCGCCACGGTGGTCGATTGCGCGGCGGTCTCCCGGGCGGTGGCGGTCATCACTTCCGCGGTCGCCTGGAGTTGGATCGCGGAGGCCGAGACCTGGCCGACGATGCCGCCGACCGCCGTCTCGAAGGCGTCCGCCATCTGGCGCATGCCGACCCGGCGCTGCTCCTCGGCCGAGGCACGGGCGAGGGCCGTCTCCTCCTCCAGGGCGCGAGCCCGCAGCATGGTCTCCTTGAACACCTGGACGGCGCCCGCCATCGCGCCGATCTCGTCGCGCCGGCCGATGCCCGGAACCGGCACCGCGAGGTCGTGGCGCGCCAGCCGGCCCATGGCGTCGGTCATGCGGGCGATCGGGCGGGCGATGCCGAGGAGTGAGAACACGATCGCCCCGATGGCGGCGGCGAGCGCCAGCGCGGTCATCACCCCGGCGGCCAGGATGCCGCTGCCGGCGCTGGCGCTGCTGCGCTCGGCGCTCGCGAGCGCCGCCCCGGCATTCATCGCGACGATCGACTTCAGGGCGCCGGTCGCCTGCGCGTTGGTGGCGGTCATCTCGGGCCCGGTCAGCGTCGCCAGCGCCGAGGCCTGGTCGCCGGCCGCCATCGCGCCGGTCACCGCCTTCTGGCCTTCGAGATACTCGCTCCACTTGGTGACGAAGCGGTCGAACGCCGTCCGCTCCTCGGGGCCGGAGATCAGCGGCGCGTAGCGCGCCTGGAGGTCGATCAAGGCCTGACGGCTCTTGATCAGGGCCTGCTCGTTACGGTCGTAGGCGGCATCGTCCGTCGAGGTCACGACGAAGCGGTACAGGTTGAGCCGGTAGCTCTGGGTCTCGGCGTAGATCTGGCTGATCAGGTTCGAGGCCGGGAGGCGGGTCTGGGCAATCGCCACGATGTCGTCCCGCAGCGTCATCAGGCGCAAGATGCCGTTGCCGCCTTGCGCCACACCGAACAGCATCAACGTCAGGATCGTCCCGATCAGGACCTGCTTGAGAGACAACTTCATCACGAAACCGCCCGGCATCGATGGTCGCGCCTCACGATCCGAGGCGCCAGACTTCATAGAGGCGGACTTGTTATGCCTTGATGAATCGATCTGTTGTTGGCGCACAAAGCGTCACGACGTCGAAAAGATCGGCAGCGCCGCCGCCGATGGCCGTAGGGGCGGCGCGATCCTCGCGCGGCGGACTACTCCGCCGCCGCCTGCCCCGCCTGGTGCGGCCGCGGCCGCGCCTTGCGGCGCAGGGCGATCTCCTGCTCGCGCGCCTTGGGCAATTCGCGATGGGCCTGGTCGCGGCCCGGCCGGTAGGGCTTCGGCCAGGATTGGGTGCGGGCGTCGTACCAGGCCGCGGCCTGGCGGCAGAAATTCGGGTTCCACAGGTGCGGCCGGCCGAGCGCCACGATGTCGGCCCGGCGGGTGTGCAGGATGGTGTTGACCTGCCCGGCTTCCGTGATCGCGCCGACCGCCATCACGGCCATCGGGGCGCGGTTGCCGGCGCGGTTGCGGATCGCGTCGGCGAACTGGACCTGGAACATCCGGCCGTAGACCGGGCGCTGCTCGGCGACCGTCTGGCCGGCCGAGACGTCGACGAGGTCGCAGCCCGCCTCGTGCAGGGCCTGCGCCACCGCCACCGTGTCGGCCTCGGTCATGCCGCCCTCGGCCCAGTCGGTGGCAGAGATGCGGACCGACATCGGCCGCTCCGCCGGCCACGCGGCCCGCATCGCCGAAAACACCTCAAGCGGGAAGCGCAGGCGGTTCTCGATCGACCCGCCGTATTCATCGGTGCGGGTGTTGGTCAGCGGCGAGAGGAAGGAGGCCATCAGGTAGCCGTGGGCGCAGTGCAATTCCAGCATGTCGAAGCCGGCCCGGGCCGCCCGCTCGGTGGCCTGCACGAAGGCGTCGCGCACGCGGTCCATCCCGGCCCGGTCGAGGGCGTGCGGCACCTGGCTCACGCCGTCGAGATACGGGATCGGGGAGGCCGAGACGATCGGCCAGTTGCCGTCGGGCAGCGGGTGATCCATCCGCTCCCAGCCGACCTGCGTCGACCCTTTGCGGCCGGCATGGCCCAGCTGCATCACCATCCTGGTATCGGTATGGGCGTGGACGAAATCGACGATGCGGGCCCATTGCGCCTCGTGCGCGTCGGTCCACAGGCCCGGGCAGCCGGGGGTGATGCGGGCCTCACGTGACGGGCAGGTCATCTCGGTGAAGAGCAGGCCGGGCCCGCCGAGCGCGTGCGAGGTGTAGTGGACGAAGTGCCAGTCGGTGAGGTTGCCGTCCTCGTCGGCCGAGTACTGCGCCATCGGCGCCATCGCGACCCGGTTCGGGATCCGCATCTCGCGCAAGCGCAGGGGCGTGAACATCGGCGTCGGCCGGCTCGTCCGGTAATCCTCGCCGGTCTCGGCCTGGAGCCGGGCGTAGAACGCGTCGTCGACGGCCGCGACGTAGGCGGGATCGCGCACCACCAGGTTGTCGTAGGTGACGGACTTCGCCCGGCACATCACCACCATGGAGAACTGCTCCGCATCCATGTCCCAGGAGCGGTTCATGTGCTCGAACCAGGCCAGCGACACGTCGGCATTGTGCTGGACGACCTGGCACGGGGTGCGCCGCGCCCGGTCATAGGCCGCAAACGCCGCCTGAACGTCCGCCTCGGCCTTGTCCACGAGCGCGTCCGAGAGCGCGATGGCGCATTCCATGGCGAGCTTGGTGCCCGAGCCGATCGAGAAATGCGCCGAGGCCTTGGCGTCGCCCAAGAGCACGATGTTGTCGTGCGACCACGCGTGGCAGAAGATCCGCGGGAAGCGGCGCCAGGTCGAGCGGTTGAGGAGCAGGCCGTGGCCCTGCAATTCCTCTTCGTACATCTCCTCGAGGACCCGGCGCGCGCCCTCCTCGTCGGCCTCGGTGAAACCGTGGCCCTGCCAGCAGGCCTCGTCCATCTCGAACACCCAGGTCGAGCGGCCGGGCTCGTACTGGTAGGTATGGGCACAGACGATGCCGTGCGGCGTCTCGCGGAAGAAATAGTTGAACTCGTCCATCGGCCGGGTCGAGCCCATCCAGCAGAAGCGGTTGGACTTGATCTCCACCTCTGGCCGGAACGCATCGCGAAAATGCTCGCGGATGCGCGAGTTGATGCCGTCGCAGGCGACGATGACGTCGGAATCGGGGAAGCGTTCCTTGAGCCGGTCGGGCGGGACGCTCTCGCCGAAATGCAGCCCCACCCCCTCCTCGCGGCAGCGCTCCTGCAGGATCTGGAGCAGGCGCATCCGGCTCACCCCGGCAAAGCCGTTGCCGCCGCAGCGCATGACCCGGCCCTCCTTGTGGATCGCGACGTCGTCCCAGTACGAGAAGGCGTCCCGGATCCGGGAGAACGAGCGCGGGTCCCGCGACAGGAACTCGTGCAGGGTCTCGTCGGAGAAGACGACGCCGAAGCCGAACGTGTCGTCGGCCCGGTTCTGCTCGTAGACCTCGACCTGCCAGCCCGGCCGGCGCTTCTTGGTCAGGAGCGCGCAATAGAGCCCGCCGGGTCCGCCGCCGATCACCGTGACGCGCATGGAGGGCTCCTTCTCGTGGCGGCGGGCTCGCCGGCGCAGAAACTTTATACTTGAAATATCGCGACGCAAGAGGGTGTGCGGCCCGGGATCGGGCCAGCCTTCGACGACCCGATACCCGACCGCGTTAGTCCGTTCGAATGCTGCGATGCAACGATGGAAACGTCTTTCTTTTCAGCATAGTGCTCGCTGCGTTGCACACAAATGCGGCATGGCAGAAAAATCGCCGAGGGCGGTTGTCAGGCGATATTTCATGCGTAAAGTATTTCAGGTGAGACGGCTCGGGATCCGACGAAAGACGCGCCGCTTTCGTCTCCCGCGCCGACTCGACTTCGGCCGCGGCGCACCGGACAAGTGCCGACGATGCTCTCGACCAGAAGGGGACACACGGAATGACGCCGATCCGGACCACCGCCAGCCGCCTCGCGACCGCGCTTCTCTGCGCCACGGTGCTGGCCGGACCCGCCGCTGCGCAGGGCCAAGGGGAAGGATCTGGGAAAGTCCGGGTCGGGCTGATGTTCACCCTCTCGGGGCCCTCCGCGGTGCTCGGCGAGCAGGGCCGCGACGGGTTCCTGCTGGCGCTCGACAGCTTGGGCAAGAAGCTCGGCGGCCTCGACGTGGAGGTGGTGACCGTCGACGACGAGCTCAAACCCGATGTCGCGACCAACAAGGCGCGGGAGCTGGTCAAGCGCGACAAGGTCGATTTCGTGGTCGGGCCGACCTTCTCCAACGTGCTGCGCGCGGTGGTGCGCCCGGTGACCGATGGCGGCGCCTTCCTGATCTCGCCCAATGCCGGCACGTCGAACTATGCCGGGGCGGAGTGCAACCCCAACCTGTTCGTCTCCTCCTACCAGAACGATCAGGTCCACGAGGTTCTGGGCAAGTACGCCCAGAACAAGGGCTACAAGCGCCTCGTCCTGCTGGCGCCGAACTACCAGGCCGGCAAGGACTCGCTCGCCGGCTTCAAGCATTCCTACAAGGGCGAGGTGGTGAACGAGATGTTCACCCCGCTCGGCCAGCTCGATTTCTCGGCCGAGCTCGCCCAGATCTCGGCGGCGCAGCCCGACGCGGTCTTCGCCTTCATGCCCGGCGGCATGGGCGTCAACCTGGTGCGCCAGTACCGCCAGGCGGGCCTCAGCACGATCCCGTTCCTCTCCGCCTTCACGGTCGACGAGAGCACCCTGCCGGCCCAGAAGGACGCGGCGGTCGGGTATTACGGCGGCGCCAACTGGGCGCCGGATCTCGACAACCCGCAATCCAAGGCCTTCGTCGCCGCCTACGAGAAGAAGTACGGCAGCGTGCCCGGCACCTACGCCATGCAGGCCTACGACGCCGCCCTGATGATCGACGCCGCGGTCAAGCGGGCCAAGGGCGACCTCAAGGACAAGGACTCCCTGCGCGCCGGCCTCAAGGCCGCCGAATTCCAGTCCCTGCGCGGCAACTTCAAGATCGGCAACAACCACTACCCGATCCAGGATTTCTACCTCGTCAAGGCCGCGAAGCGCCCGGACGGCAAGTACGAGACCCAGATCGCGGAAAAGATCTTTTCGAATTATCAGGATAATTACGCCGCCGAGTGCAAGATGAAGTAGATGATTTTCCCTTCCGGAGAATCAAACTCCCTTCGTCATCCCGGGGCTCGCCGCAGGCGAGAACCCGGGATCCATGACCGCCGAGGATGCCGGATGAAGCGGAACCGTTTCACCTCTGCCTGCCGCGTGAGCGGTTATGGATTGCGCTTCGCGCCCCTTCGGGTCCGGGTTCCGCTGCGCGGCCCCGGGATGAAGCAGAATTGTCTGGAGAAAGAGAGAGGCGCGGGAAATCCCCTCTCCCCGCGGGCGGGGAGAGGCCTGAGCTCCGAAGGGGCTCAGGGAGCAGCGAACCGCAGGTTCGCCGCGGGGGTGAGGGGGTCTCGACGAGTAAGGCTCCTCCGGAAACACCCCCTCACCCTCGCTTCGGCTGCGCCTCCGCTTGCCGACGACACGACAAGGTGTCGTCGGCCCTCTCCCCGCCCGCGGGGAGAGGGGAAACCCGCGCCTCTTCCTGTCCCAGGGCAGCGCCCCGGGATAACGCGGAGGGCGGCACAAGTCTTCGGGCCAACCCCGCGCGGTCAGATCGTGTGATGCTCAACCTGTTCCTGATCCAGGCGCTGAACGGCGTCCAGCTCGGCATCCTGCTGTTCCTGGTGGCGGCGGGACTGACGCTGATCTTCGGGGTGATGGACCTCATCAACCTCGCCCACGGCGCGCTCTACATGATCGGCGCCTACCTGGCGGCGACCTTCACCGCCGCCACCGGCAGCTTCGGCCTCGGCCTGCTGCTGGCTTTTCCGGCAACGCTCCTCTTCGGCCTCGCCCTCGAGTTCCTGGTGGTGCGCCACCTCTACGGGCGCGACCATCTCGACCAGGTGCTCGCGACCTTCGGGCTGATCCTGATCCTCAACGAGGGCGTGCGGATCGTCTGGGGCGCGGCCCCGATGAGCGTGCCGGTGCCGGACGCCCTGTCGGGCTCGGTCCGGCTCGTCGGCACCCTGCATTACCCGCTCTACCGGGTCGCGATCATCGCCGCCGGCCTCGCGACCGCGCTCGGCCTCCACCTCCTCGTCAACCACACCCGGCTCGGCATGCGGCTGCGGGCCGGCGCCAGCAACGGCCCGATGGTGGCGGCGCTGGGCATCGACATCCGGCGGCTCTTTCTGGTGGTGTTCGGCCTCGGCGCGATGCTGGCGGGCTTTGCCGGCGCGATGGTGGCGCCGATCCTGTCGGTCGATCCCGGCATGGGGGATTCGGTCCTGATCCTGACCTTCGTGGTCATCGTCATCGGCGGCGTCGGCTCGGTGCGGGGCGCGTTCGTGGCCGGCCTCCTCGTCGGCCTCGCCGACCAGTTGGGGCGCACCTTCGGGCCGATCCTGCTGCGCAGCGTGATGGATGCCTCCGCCGCCTCGCAGACCGGGCGGACGCTCGCCCCGATGCTGATCTACATCCTGATGGCCGCCGTGCTGTTCTTCCGGCCCTCCGGCCTGTTCCCGGCGCGGGGGTCCCGATGAGCACCCTCGTCGCCCGCATGGCGGCCGCGCCGCCCCGGCGCCGGGCCGTCGTCCCCGGTGTGGCCCTTGCCGGGCTGGTCCTGGCGGCGCTCGCCGCCCTGCCGGTCGCCGCGGAAGCCGCCGGCCTGCCTTTCCTGGTCGTCACCGCGACCCGGATGATGATTTTTGGGCTCGCCGCCCTCTCCCTCGACCTCGTGCTCGGCTACGGCGCGATGGTGTCGTTCGGCCACGCCGCCTTCATCGGTTTGGGGGCCTACGCGGTCGGCATCCTCGACGCCCACGGCATCCGCGATCTCGCGATCCAGGCACCGGTGGCGGCTGGAGCTTGCGCACTCTTCGCCCTCGTCACCGGGGCGATCAGCTTACGCACCCGCGGCGTCTACTTCATCATGATCACGCTGGCCTTCGGGCAGATGGCGTATTTCTTCATGGTCTCGCTCGCGCCCTACGGCGGCGACGACGGGCTGCCGCTGTCGGGCCGCTCGACGCTGTTCGGGATGCGGCTGATCGAGGGCGATCCGGCCCTGTTCTATCTGGTGCTGGCGGTCCTGGCGGTGGCGCTGCTGGCACTCCGCCGCGTCGTCGCCTCGCGCTTCGGCCGGGTGCTCCGCGGCAGCCGCGACAACGCGGTGCGGATGCAGGCGATCGGATTCTCGCCCCTGCCCTACCGGCTCACCGCCTACGTGATCGCCGGCGCCATCGCGGGCCTCGCCGGGGTTCTGCTCGCCAACCAGGCCGAGTTCGTCTCACCGGCCTATATGAGCTGGCAGCGCTCGGGCGAGCTGATCGTCATGGTGGTGCTCGGCGGCATGGGGACGCTGGTCGGGCCGGTCGTCGGCGCCGCCGCGCTGATCGCGCTGGAAGAGGTGCTGGCGCATTACTCCGACCATTGGCGCCTCGGCCTCGGGCTGATGCTGGTCGCGGTGGTGCTGCTCTCCCGCGGCGGCCTCGCGGGGCTGGCGGCGAAGATCGGGAGGCGCGCGTGACCCCGCTCCTCTCCGTTCGCAACCTCCGAAAGTCCTACGGCGCCCTGAAGGTGACGGACGACGTCAGCCTCGACGTGGCTCCGGGCGAATTGCACGCCATCATCGGCCCGAACGGCGCCGGCAAGACCACGCTGATCCACCAGCTGTCGGGCAGCCTGCCGAGCGATTCCGGCACGGTCCATCTCGCCGGCGAGGACGTCACGGCTTTGCCGATGGTGGCGCGGGTGCGGCGCGGCCTCGCCCGCTCGTTCCAGATCACCTCGATCCTCGATGGGTTCTCGGTGCTGGAGAACGTCGCGCTGGCGGTCCAGGCCCGGTCCGGTTCGAGCTTCCGGTTCTTCCGCCCCGCCGCGAGCGAGACCCGGCTCAACGCCGAGGCGATGGATGCCCTCGGCCGTGTCGGTCTCGCCGACCGCGCCGCGCGCCGGGCCGGCAGCCTGTCGCATGGCGAGAAGCGCCAGCTCGAACTGGCGGTGGCGCTCGCGACGCAGGCCCGCCTGCTCCTTCTCGACGAGCCGCTCGCCGGCACCGGCCCGGAGGAATCGGCGATCCTGGTCGGGCTGATGCGCGAATTGAAATCCACCCACACGATCGTGCTGATCGAGCACGACATGGACGCGGTGTTCGCGCTCGCCGACCGGATGAGCGTGCTCGTCTACGGCCGCGTCATCGCCAGCGGCGCGCCGTCCGTGGTCCGCTCCGATCCGGCGGTGCGCGCCGCCTATCTCGGCGAGGAGGAGGCGGCCTGATGCTCACCGTCGAGGGCCTGGAAAGCGCCTATGGCGATTCCCGCATCCTGTTCGGGATCGACCTCTCCGTCGCCAAGGGCGAGGTGGTGACCCTGCTCGGCCGCAACGGCATGGGCAAGACCACCACCGTGAAGTCGATCTTCGGCCTCCTGAAGCCTCGGGCCGGCCGCATCCTGATCGACGGCGAGGACATGGCCGGGCGTCCGTCCCACCTCGTCGCCAGACGCGGCCTCGGGCTGGTGCCGGAGGGCCGCCAGGTTTTTCCGACGCTCTCGGTCGAGGAGAACCTGGTCGCCACCCATCGCGGCGGGCGCGGCGCCAAGTGGACTCTCGACGCGGTCTACCGGCTGTTCCCGCGCCTGAAGGAGCGGCGGCGCAACGGCGGCGACCAGCTGTCGGGCGGCGAGCAGCAGATGCTGGCGATCGGCCGGGCGCTCATGACCAACCCGCGCCTCGTCGTCCTCGACGAGGCGACCGAGGGGCTGGCGCCGCTGATCCGCGAGGAGATCTGGGCCTGCCTGCGGGCGATCAAGGACGAGGGCGAAGCGATCCTGGTGATCGACAAGAACGTCGACGCGCTGGCCCGCTTCGCCGACCGGCACGTCGTGATCGAGAAGGGCCGCGTGGTCTGGACCGGCACCAGCGCGGCGCTCCGCGAGGCGCCGGAGGTGAAGGACCGGTTCCTTCATGTGTGAAACATCCGTCGAAGGAGTAGGCCCATGACCCCCATGACCGCAGGCATCACCCGCGCCGGTGAAGGCATCGAGGGCGTCCGCTGGAACATCCTCGGGCAGATCTACGTGCCCAAGCAGCATTCCGAGAGTTCGCTGTCCTGGCACGCGACCTTTCCGCCGGGCACCTTCGTGCCGCCGCACATCCACCCGACGCAGGATGAATTCCTCTACATCCTGCAGGGCCGGCTCACCGCCGTGCTCGACGGGCAGGAGAGCGTGGCCGAGCCCGGCGACACGATCCGGCTGCCGCGGGGCCAGCCGCACGGGCTGTTCAACCGCTCGGATGCCGACGTGAAGTGTTTCTTCTGGGTCTCGCCGGCCCGCCGCCTCTACGACCTGTTCTGGGCCCTGCACAATCTCGGCCCCCAGGCGAACCCCGCCGACGTGGTGGCGATCTCGGCCAAGCACGAGGTCGACTTCCTGCCGCCCCCGGATGCGGAGTGAGGTCATGCGCGTCCTCATCGTCGGCGCCGGAATCGGCGGGCTCGCCACCGCCCTGATGCTCCACCGGCGCGGCATCCGCGCCACGATCGTCGAGCAGGCCTCCGAGGTGCGCGAGGTCGGGGTCGGCATCAACACCCTGCCGCACGCGATCCGGGAACTGGCCGAGCTCGACCTGCTGCCGGCCCTCGACCGGGTGGCGATCCGCACGAAGGAACTGGCCTATTTCAACCGCCAGGGCCAGGAGGTCTGGCGCGAGCCGCGGGGGTTGGAGGCCGGCCATCCGGTGCCGCAATTCTCGATCCATCGCGGGCGCCTGCAGGCGGTGCTCTACGACGCGGTGCGCGAGCGGCTGGGGCCGGACGCGGTGCAGACCGGGCTGGCGCTCTCCGGCTTCATGCAGGACGAGGGCGGGGTCACCGCCCACTTCACCGATGCGCTGAAAGGGGATGCCGGCCGCACCCTGCGGGGCGACGTGCTGATCGCCTGCGACGGGATCCACTCGGTGGTGCGCAAGAAATTCTTCCCCGACGAGGGCCCGCCGCGCTGGGACGGGGTGCTGATGTGGCGCGGCGCTACCGAGTGGGCGCCCTGGGGCGACGGCCGCACCATGGCGATCGGCGGCGGCATGGGCGCCAAATGCGTGCTCTACCCGATCGCCGAGGCCGGGGACGGCCGCCAGTTGATGAACTGGGTGGTGTTCGTGAAAATGGCGGACGGCAAGGTGTCTCCGCCGCCCAAGGAGAGCTGGTCGCGCCCCGCCCATCGCTCGCAGGTGCTGCCCTACGCGCGGCGCTTCGCCCTGCCGGGCTTCGACCTCGCCGCGCTCGTCGAGGCGACGCCGCAGATCTTCGAATACCCGATGTGCGACCGCGATCCGCTGCCGCGCTGGACCCACGGCCGGGTGACGCTTCTGGGCGACGCCGCCCATCCGATGTACCCGGTCGGCTCCAACGGCGCCTCGCAGGCGATCCTCGACGCCAGGGCGCTGGGCGACGCGCTCGCCCGGTCCGAGCACCCGATGCAGGCGCTCTCGTCTTACGAGGCCGAGCGCCGGCCGAAGACCGCCGAGATCGTGATGCTCAACCGCAAGGGCGGGCCGGAGCGGGTGATCGACGAGGTCGAGAAGCGGGCGCCCGCCGGCTTCACCCGGATCGAGGACGTGCTCGGCCACGCCGAGCGCCAGGCGATCGTCGGGGGCTATGCCGGCAAGGCCGGCTTCGCGGTGGCGGGGAACGTGAGCCCGCTGCGGGTGGCGGTTTGAGGTACGCCGCGCCGTGAGCATTCCCCTCTCCCCGCGGGCGGGGAGAGGGCCTCGGTGACCTTGTCGTCACCGAGGCGAGGCGGCAGCCGAGGGTGAGGGGGTGTTTCCGGAAAAGTCTCACTCGTCGAGACCCCTTACCCTCGCTTCGGCTTCGCCTGCGCTAGCCGCGCCCCCTGAACGGGGACTCGGCCCTCTCCCCGCCCGCGGGGAGAGGGGGACCCGCGCCCAATTCCTTTAAGGTTGAAATATCCATGCCGCACCCCTCTCCCCCTCCCCGCCACGTCCTCGTCACCGGCGCCGCCCGCGGCATCGGGCGGGCGATCGCGGCGGGGTTCGTGGCGGCGGGGGAGCGGGTGACCGTGCTCGGCCGCACGCCGGAGAGCGCCGAGCGGGCGAAAACCGAACTCGGGGCAGCCCACGCCGTCGCGGCCGACGTCACCGATGCGGCGGCCCTGGCCCGCGCCCTGGCGGAGGCCGCCGAGCGGGCCGGCCCGGTCGCGGTGCTGGTCAACAATGCCGGCGGCGCCGAGACCGCGCCGCTCGCCCGCAGCGACGTCGACACCCTGCGGCGGATGATGGCGCTGAACGTCGAACCCGTGCTCGTCGCCGCCCGCGCCGTGGTGCCGGGCATGAAGGCGGCGGGCGGGGGCCGGATCGTCTCGGTCGCCTCCACCGCCGGGCTCAGGGGCTACGCCTATGTCGGGGCCTATTGCGCCGCCAAGCACGCGGTGGTGGGTCTCACCCGGGCGCTGGCGCTCGAACTCGCCGCCACCGGCATCACCGTCAACGCGGTCTGTCCCGGCTTCACCGATACCGACCTCGTCGGCACGGCAATCGACGGGCTGGAGGCGAAGACGGGACGTGGCCGCGATGACCTCCTGACCGAGTTCACCCGCCACAACCCGATGGGCCGCCTGATCCATCCGGAGGAAGTGGCCGACGCGGTGCTGTGGCTGGCGGGAGCGGGCGCCGGGGCGGTCACCGGCCAGGCCGTCGCGGTGGCGGGAGGCGAGCTGTGACCGCCGCACCGGACCTCTCCGCCGAGATCCCCCCCGCCCACCGCACCGAGTTGCGGCTGTGGCTGCGCCTGCTCACCACCGCCAACACCATCGAGGCGGAGATCCGCCGGCGCCTGCGCGACCGCTTCGACACCACGCTCCCTCGCTTCGACCTGCTGGCGCAGCTCGAACGCGCCCCGGACGGCATCCAGCTCGGAGAATTGTCGCGCCGGATGATGGTGTCGAACGGCAACGTCACCGGCCTCGTCGAGCGGCTGGCGCAGGAGGAGCTGATCGACCGGCAGGTCTCGGAGACCGACCGCCGGGCGGTGCAGGTGCGCCTGACCCCCAGGGGCCGCGCCGTCTTCACCGAGATGGCCCGGGCCCATGCCGACTGGATCGCCGAACTCGTCGGCGCCCTCGGGCCCGCCGAGCAGGAGGCGCTGTCGACCCAGCTCTCCGCCCTCAAGGCCTCGGTGCGGCCGGGCGGCGCTCCGGCCAAACCCAAGCAGACACGTCAGGGAGAGACAATGAGGCGCCAGAACGCCATCGCGGCCCCGCTCGCGGGCTTCACGCCGCAGCATTTCGGCTTCGCGATCGAAGGCGGCATCGCGACCGTGACCTTGAACCGGCCGGAGAAGAAGAACCCACTCACCTTCGAGAGCTACGCGGAATTGCGCGACACCTTCCGGGCGCTCCGCTTCGAGGAGAGCGTGACGGCCGTGGTGATCACGGGGGCCGGCGCCAACTTCTCCAGCGGCGGCGACGTGTTCGAGATCATCGAGCCGCTGACCACGATGGGCGCCGCCGATCTCCACGCCTTCACGACGATGACCGGCGACCTCGTCAAGGAGATGCGGGCCTGCCCACAGCCGGTCGTGGCCGCGGTCGAGGGCGTCTGCGCGGGCGCGGGCGCGATCATCGCCATGGCCTCCGACCTGCGGGTGGCCGCGACTGGCGCCAAGGTGGCGTTCCTGTTCAACAAGGTGGGGCTCGCCGGCTGCGACATGGGCGCCTGCGCGATCCTGCCCCGGATCATCGGCCAGGGCCGGGCCTCGGAGCTTCTCTATACCGGCCGCTTCATGAGCGCCGAGGAGGGCGAGCGCTGGGGCTTCTTCAACCGCCTGGTTCCCGCGGGCGAAGCCCTGGGAGCCGCCCGCGAGACCGCCCGCGCGCTCACGCAGGGCCCGGCCTACGCCAACGGCCTGACCAAGCGGATGCTGCACATGGAATGGGCGATGGGGGTGGACGCCGCCATCGACGCCGAGGCGATGGCCCAGGCGCTCTGCATGAAGACCCAGGATTTCCGCCGCGCCTTCGAGGCCTTCGCGGGGAAGACCAAGCCGGTCTTCGAGGGGGATTGAGCGATGATGCTTCAAATCCGTCCTGATCCCACCTGCGACCTCATCCTGAGGTGTCAGTCCATCGGAGATGGACTGACCTCGAAGGAGGGCTCCAGAGATCGCAGCGACTTCTGGAGCCCTCCTTCGAGGCTCAGCGATCTTCAATCGCCCGCACCTCAGGATGAGGTCGCGGATGGGATGAACCCGGTGGGGAGGCCCTGACATGCCCGACCGGACCTTCCTCGACTGGCCCTTCTTCGAGCCCCGCCACCGCGACCTCGCGGCGGAGGCCGATGCCTGGGCCGCCCGCACGGTGCCGGCCCTCGTCGACCACCACGACGTCGACGGCTCGTGCCGGCGCCTCGTCGCGGCCCTCGGCGAGGCGGGGTTCCTGCACTACGCCGCCCCCGAGGATGGGCGTTTCGACGTGCGGGCGCTCTGCCTCCTGCGCGAGACCTTCGCGCGCCACGACGGGCTCGCCGATTTCGCCTTCGCCATGCAGGGGCTCGGCACCGGGGCGCTGACGCTCGCCGGCTCGCCGGCCCAGCGCGAGGCGGTGCTGCCCGGGGTGCGGGCGGGACGCCGCATCGCAGCCTTCGCGCTGACCGAGCCGGAAGCCGGCTCCGACGTCGCCCAGATCGCGCTCGCGGCGGTGCCGATGCCCGACGGCACGGTGCGGCTCGACGGCGAAAAGACCTGGATCTCGAATGGCGGTATCGCCGATCAGTACGTGGTCTTCGCCCGCAGCGGCGAGGCGCCCGGCGCCCGCGGCCTCTCGGCCTATCTGGTCCCGGCGGACACGCCCGGCCTGAGGATCGCGGAACGGCTCGACACCATCGCGCCCCATCCCCTCGCCCGGCTGCTTTTCGAGGATTGCCGGGTGCCGGCGGGAAACCGCATCGGCGAGGCCGGCGCCGGGTTCAAGGTCGCGATGGCGACGCTCGACGTGTTTCGCGCCACCGTCGGCGCGGCGGCGCTCGGCTTCGCCCGTCGCGCCCTCGATGCCGCCTTGCAGCGCGCGCAGAACCGCAGGCTGTTCGGGGCGCCGCTCGCCGCGATGCAGCTGACCCAGACCAGCCTCGCCGAGATGGCGACGGCGATCGATACCGCGGCGCTCCACGTCTACCGCGCCGCCTGGACCCGGGATTCGGGTGCGCCGCGCATCACCCGCGAGGCCGCGATGGCCAAGATGGTGGCGACGGAAGCGGCCCAAGAGGTGATCGACCGGGCGGTGCAGCTCCATGGCGGCGAGGGCGTCCGCTCCGGCTCGGTGCCGGAGACGCTCTACCGGGAGATCCGGGCGCTGCGGATCTACGAGGGCGCCACCGAGGTCCAGAAGCTCGTCATCGCCCGCCAGATTCTCGCCTGAGAGGAGGATAGTCCGATGGAGGCTGCCATGCCGGAGACTCGCATCCCGGAGAATTCCGCCGTCGCGCCGCGCGCGGCCTCCCCTCGCCCCGGCGACAGCCCGTGGGTCCGGCGGCCCGACACCTTCGTGCGGGACAACCTGCCTCCGCCGAACCGGATGCCGGACTTCGTCAACCTCGACCGGTTCGGCTATCCCGAGCACCTGAACGCCACCATCGAGCTGGTGGACCGGCACGTCGCAGAGGGGCGCGGCGAGCGGGTGGCCCTCGTCGGGCCGGACGTCACCTGGACCTATGCCGAGCTGGCGCGCCAGATCGACCGGATGGCGAACGTGCTGGTGGATCAGCTCGGCCTCGTCCCCGGCGGGCGGGTGCTGCTGCGCTCGGCCAACAACCCGACCAAGGTCGCCCTCTACCTCGCCATCATCAAGGCGGGCGGGATCGTGGTGGCGACGATGCCGCTGCTTCGCGCGCGGGAGCTGACCCAGATCCTCGACAAGGCGCGGATCCCGCTCGCGCTCTGCGATGCCGGCCTAATCGACGAGATGGCGAAGGCCGCCGACGGCCGGGCCGATCCGGTGCGGGTTGTGACCTGGCGCGGCACGGCCGGGGGCGAGCTCGGCGACCTCCTGCGCGACGCCTCCGACCGGTTCGAGGCGCCCCTCACCCGGGCCGACGATCCGTGCCTGCTCGGCTTCACCTCCGGCACCACCGGCCTTCCCAAGGCGACGATCCACTACCAGCGCGACCTCCTGGTGATCTGCGATTGTTACGCCCGCGAGGTCCTGCGGGCGAATGAGGACGACGTGTTCATCGGCTCGCCGCCGCTGGCCTTCACCTTCGGACTCGGCGGGCTGGTGCTGTTCCCGTTCCGGGTCGGCGCCCGGGCGGTGCTGCTCGAGAAGGCGGGACCGGCCGATCTCGCGGCGGCTATCGCGCGATACCGCGCGACCGTGCTGTTCACCGCGCCGACCGCCTACCGGGTGATGCTCGGCCTGATCGGCCAGCACGACCTGTCGAGCTTGCGAAAATGCGTCTCGGCCGGCGAGACCCTGCCGGCGCCGACCTGGCATGCCTGGGCGAAGGCGACCGGCCTCAAGCTGATGGACGGCATCGGCGCGACCGAGATGCTGCACATCTTCATCGCCTCGCCCGAGGACGAGATCCGCCCCGGCGCGACCGGGCGCCCGGTGCCGGGCTACGAGGCGCGGGTGATCGATGCGGAGGGAAAACCCTGCCCGCCCGGAATGCCGGGGCGGCTCGCGGTGCGCGGGCCGATCGGCTGCCGCTACCTCGCCGACGAGCGCCAGACGGTCTACGTGCAGGACGGCTGGAACGTCACCGGCGACACCTACCTCCAGGACGCGGACGGCTATTTCTGGTTCCAGGCCCGCAACGACGACATGATCGTCTCGGCCGGCTACAACATCGCCGGGCCCGAGGTGGAGGCGAGCCTGCTCGCCCACCCGGCGGTGGCGGAGGTCGGCGTGGTCGCCGCCCCCTGCCCCGAGCGCGGCCGCATCGTCGCGGCCTACGTGGTGCTGAATCCCGGCTTCACCGGCGACGACGCCCTGACCAAGGCGCTGCAAGAGCACGTCAAGAACGACCTCGCGCCCTACAAGTACCCGCGGGCGGTGCATTACGTGTCCGCCTTGCCCAAGACCGAATCCGGCAAGCTGCAACGCTTCGCCCTGCGCAAGCGGGCCGAGGCGGAGGCCGCAGCCTCCTAGGTTTCGATTATTCTTTGGGGACGACGCGCCGGTCTCCCCTCTCCCCGCGGGCGGGGAGAGGGCTGTGTCTCCGTCCAGGAGACGCAGCAAGCGCAGGCGAAGCCGGAGCGAGGGTGAGGGGGCCTCGACAAGTGAGACTCCTCCGGCAACACCCCCTCACCCTCGCGGCGAACCTGCGGTTCACCGCTCCCCGAGCCCCTTCGGAGCTCAGGCCTCTCCCCGCCCGCGGGGAGAGGAGAAACCCGCGCTTCTTCATTTCCCCGGACGACCCTGGATGACAGGGAGGAGAGGGGAATGCCCATCACAACTTCAGCGATCCACAAGCCGCCCAGGGAGAGACCAGATGACCGCCAGCCCGATCCCGCTCCGCCCCGCGACGGAAGCGCCTGCGCTCACCACCCTCCAGCCCCCGGGCTGGAAGAAGCCGAAGGGCTACGCCAACGGCATGGCTGGCCGCGGCACCGTGGTGATGACCGGGGGCCTGATCGGCTGGGACGAGAACGAGGTGCTGGCCGAGGGCTTCATTCCCCAGGTCGAGCAGATTCTCCGCAACATCCTCGCCGTGCTGGCCGAGGCCGGGGGCGGGCCGGAGCACGTGGCGCGGCTGACCTGGTACGTGCGCAGCGTCGACACCTACCGGGCGTCGCTGGCCGAACTCGGGCCGGTCTACCGCCGGGTGATGGGCCGCAACTTCCCGGCCATGGCGCTGGTCGGCGTCGCGGACCTCGTCGAGCCGGGCGCATTGGTCGAGATCGAGGCGACCGCGATCGTGCCGGACGCCGCCTGATGCAAGCCGTCTCCTGGGTCACGGGCGGGGCGCTCGGCGACAGCGACCGCGCCTACGACAATCTCGGCGCCATTCCGGACGCCAAGACCTATCCGCCGCGCTGGATCGCGGCCGCCGCGGCGTTCCGCGAAAACCTCGTCGCGCAGGGCCGCGCTCGCCTGGGCCTGCCCTACGGGGCGGGGCCGCGCCACGCCTACGACCTCTTCCTGCCCGAGGGCGTGCCCGCCGGCCTCGCGGTGTTCGTCCATGGCGGCTACTGGAAGGCCTTCGACCGCTCGGTCTGGTCTCACCTCGCCGCCGGGCCGCTCGCCCACGGCTACGCCGTCGCGGTGCCGAGCTACACGCTCTGCCCCGAGGCCCGCATCGCCGACATCACGACCGAGATCGCCGCCTTCCTCGACCGGGCGAGCGCCGAGGTGGCGGGGCCGATCCGCCTCGCCGGGCATTCCGCGGGCGGGCATCTCGTCAGCCGGATGCTCTGCACCGACGTCGCCCTCGCCTGCGCCGGGCGGATCGACCGGGTGGTGTCGATCAGCGGCGTCCACGACCTGCGCCCGCTGCTCGCCACGGCCATGAACGAGACCCTGCGCCTCGATCCCGAGGAGGCCCGGGCCGAGAGCCCGGCCCTGCGCGAGCCGCGCTCGGGCACGCACCTGATCGCGGTCGCGGGCGCCGACGAGCTGCCGGAGTTCCTGCGCCAGAACCTGCTGCTGCCGACGATCTGGCACGGGCTCGGGGCGCGAACCGAGGCGTTCGAGATCCCGGGGCGTCACCACCTCGGCGTCGTCGAGGACCTGGCCGATCCGGGCAGTCCTCTGACGCGGGCGCTGGCGGGCGGCTGAGGCCGCCCCCTCTTCAGATCCGCACCGTCCGGTTGCGGGCCGCCAGCAGGCCGAAGCTTCCGGCCGAGAGGCACACGGCCCCGTAGAGCGCCGCCGGCAGTCCCCAGCCGCCGCTCCACTCATGGGCGATCCCGACCAGGAACGGACCGAGCGCCGCTCCGCAATAGCCGACGCCCTGCGCCATGGCGGAGAGCTCCGCCGCGGCCCGGGGATCGCCGGCCCGCAGCACGATCAGCGTGAGGGCGAGGCCGAAGCAGCCGCCGAGACCGAGGCCGAGCAGCAGCGCGAAGCCCCAGGCCAGCGGCAGCGGACCGACCAGGAGCCCGATGAAGCCGACGAGCGGCAGGCTGACGACCAGCACCACCCAGGGCCGCTGATCCGGCCGGCGCGCCGCCAGCGTCGGCACCACGAGGGCGAGCACGCCCTGCGCCAGCGCCGAGACCGAGGCGACGAGGCCGGCCGTCACGATGTCGTAGCCCCGGTCGACCAGGGCCGCGGGCAGCCAGCCGAACACGATGTAGGCGAGCGAGGATTGGAGGCCCATGAAGGCGGTGACCTGCCAGGCCAGGGGATCGCGCCACAGCGCCCCGCTCGGCCGCGCCGCGCTCCCGGCGGGTTTTTCGCGATTGCGGGCGAAGGGCAGCCAGGCCGCCGCGGCGACGAGGGCGGGGGCGGCCCAGAGCATCAGGGCGCCCTCCCAGCCGAGGCCGAGGGCATGGCGCACCGGCACGGTGAAGCCCGCCCCGGCGGCGGCGCCGAGACAGAGGAGCGCGGTGTAGAGCCCGGTCATCAGGCCGGCCCGGTCGGAAAAATCGCGCTTGACGATGCCCGGCAGGATGACGCCGACGATCCCGATCGCCGCCGCGGCGATCACCGAGCCGAGAAAGAGCAGCGGCAGGCCGCCGAGGCCGCGCACGCCGAGGCCGAGCGCCAGGACGAGGAGCGCCGCCAGCACCCCGGCATCCGGCCCGATGCGCCGCACCAGAAGGGGCGCCAGGCGGCCGAATACGCCGAGGCACAGGACCGGCACGGTGACGAGGGCCCCGGCGAGCGCACCCGAGAGGCCGGTCTCGGCCCGGATGCCCGGCAGGAGCGGGCCGACGCTCGACAGGGCGGGCCGCAGGTTGAAGGCCACCAGCATCAGCCCGAGACCGACAAGGACCGGGTGGAACCCCGCCCTCCCCGGCCGCGCGGCAGCGGCGCCCGGCTCCCGTTCGATGGTCCGCACCGGCCTTCCTCCCCTCGCGCGTGACGCGCGTTGAGAGGGGTCATACCGTCCCGGAGCACGGCTGAGGACCGGCAAGTTTGCAACCCCGCACCGATGCGGAGCGCCACGGGCGAGGATTCAGCGGCGCAAGCCCGGTCCCGATCAATCCCCCTTGACGGGCGCGCGCTTGCCGGCGGGCTTGCGGCGGGGCTTGGCCGCCGGTGCGGCGGCCTCCGGCTCGCTGGCCGGCGCCTTGGCCGGTTCCTGCACCGGCTCGGGCGCCTTGGCCTCGCGGGTGATCATTTCCACCATGCTCTGCGGCAGGCGGACGAAATGGCCGGTGCCGTGGCCGGACCGGTCGAGGATCTCGGCGAAGACCGGCTTGTGCGGCTCGTGCCCGGCCTCGCCCAGCGCGCAGGGGCGGCGCGGCAGGGCGCTCAGCTTCGCGGCGAGTTCCTTCGGCACCAGTGCGTTCACGCCTCACCCTCCCGACGGCCGGACAGAGCGGAGGTGTAGGACCCGCAGGGTTAACGATCGGCTGCCGGCGGCGCAGCGGCGGCGTGCGCCTCCGGGACGCCCGGCGAAGCGGCAAGAGGCGTCGCGCCGGTAAAGGCGCCGTAGGAGCGGCGCAGCAGGGCGCCGTCGAGGTCGTGCCCGATCAGCACCAGCCGGGTGCGGGCCCCGCCCTCGGGCCATTCGGTCAGGTGCCGGGGCGGATGGACGAGGTGCTGGACGCCCTGGATCACCACCGGCGTCGCGACGCCCTCGACCGCCACCAGCCCCTTGAGCCGCAGGATCCGGGCGCCGTGGCGGTTGAGCAGCATGCCGAGCCACAGCCCGAACCGGGTCCAGTCCACCGGTCCGCTCTCGATCGTCACCGCTCCGACCGGGCCGTGGGGGTTCGCCGGCACCTCGGCGCAGAGCCAGCGCCGGGCATTCGCAGGACCGGTCGGGTCGTCGGTGAGGAGGGCCGCTTCCGGCGCGTCGTCGAGAGTGAGGTCGGTGACCGGCGCAAGGGGGTTGAGGGCGGCGAGCCGCGTCCGCAGGGCGGCGACGGCCGCCGGCGGGGCGAGGTCGGTCTTCGACAGGATCAGCCGGTCGGCGCAGGCCGCCTGCCGCACGGCCTCCTCGTGGGTGTCGAGGGTATGGGCGCCGTTCACCGCATCGACCACCGTGACGATGGCGGCGGTCGTGAAGGCGTGGCGCAGGACCGGGTCGGCCACCAGGGTGGCGACCGCCGGACCCGGATCGGCGAGGCCCGTCGTCTCGATCACCACCCGGCGGAAATCCGGCACCAGGCCGCGCCGGCGCCGGTCGTGCAGGTCGACGAGCGCCGCCTTCAGGTCGCCGCGGATGCTGCAGCAGATGCAGCCGCCGCGCAGGAGCGCCACCTCGCCCTCGAGCGGCTCGACCAGCAGGTGGTCGAGCCCGACCTCGCCGAACTCGTTGATCAGGACCGCGGTGTCGCGTAGCGCCGGCCAGCGCAGCAGGCGCGCCAGCAACGCGGTCTTGCCGGCGCCGAGGAAGCCGGTGAGCAGGGTGACGGGCGTCGCGCCGGGAGAAGGTGCCGAGCCGGGCGTCACCGCGCCTCCAGGGCGGCGATGATCGCGGGATCGAGGGGGTCGCAGGCGCGGCCGGTCAGGCGCTCCGCCGCCGGCCAGAGCGCACCGAGATGGTCGACCATCGCGGTTCGCCCGGTTCGGCCCGACAGCGTATAGCGGTCGGCCCAGGCCGCGAGGCGCAGGCCGTAGAGGCCCAGCACCCGGTTGGCGGCCTCCGCCCGGGCCCGCCGCCCCGCCTGGGCCGGGCCCGGCCGGGCCACCCCGTCGCTCCAATGACCGGGCGCCCCGAAGGCGCCGCACAGGCCGCACATCGAATCAGGATTCCGGCCGCGCCGTGCCCTCGAACGGGAAGCGCCTCGCAAAGTCCTCGGCGATGGTCTCCATCGTCACGAAGCGCACGCCGTCATGGGCCTTGAAGTGCTGGAACAGTCGCTCGTGCATCTGGAGGACGTGCGGCTTGCCCGAGACGTCCGGGTGGATGGTGATCGGGAAGACGGCGTAGTCGTAATTGGCGTAGACCCAGTCGAACTGGTCGCGCCACATCTGCTCGATGTCGCGCGGGTTGACGAAGCCGTGGCTGTTGGGCGCCGCCTTGACGAACATCATCGGCGGCAGGTCGTCGAGGGTCCAGGAGGCCGGGATCTCGATCAGCCGGGTCTCGGTGCCGTGCTCGAACGGGCGCATCCAGGTCGAGGGATGCTGCGCGTAGTCGATCTTGGTCCAGCTCTCGTCCACCCGCACGTAGTAGGGATGGTGGTCGTTGTGCATCAGCGAGTGGTCGTAGCGGATGCCCTTCTTCTGCAGGAGCTCGTTGGTCTTCGGGCCGAACTCCCACCAGGGGGCGACGTAGCCGCGGGGCGGCCTTCCGGCGAGGTCGCTGATCAGACCGACGCACTTGTCGAAGATCGCCTCCTCCTGCTCGGGCGTCATCGCGATCGGGTTCTCGTGACTGTAGCCGTGCATCCCGATCTCGTGGCCCGCCGCCGCCACGGCCCTCATCTCCTCGGGAAAGGTCTCGATCGAGTGGCCGGGGATGAACCAGGTCGTCTGGATGCCCCACCGCGAAAACATCCGCAGCAGCCGGGGCGACCCGACCTTGCCGGCGAAGACACCGCGGGAGATGTCGCAGGGGCTGTCCTCGCCGCCATACGATCCGAGCCAGCCCGCCACCGCGTCGACGTCGACGCCGTAGGACACGAAGATCTCTTTCGCCATGCGCGTCATCCCGCCTGCCCAGCGGGCATCTGACAACCGGCGACGCGGCGCGGTCAAGCCGTAACAGGCCCGGCACCGGACCATAAAAAGGGCGCGGCCCCTCTCCCGGTCCGGGGGAAGCGCCGCGCCCTGATCTCAGTCCGAAGAGACGTGCGGGTCCTCAGTCGATATCCGCGACCGCCTCGGCGCCGCCATAGACCCGGTGGGCGAGCGAGGCCTCGATCAGGTCGTCGATGTCGCCGTCGAGGACGTCGTCGGGGCTGGTCGACTGGGCGCCGGTACGCAGGTCCTTCACCAGCTGATAGGGCTGGAGCACGTAGGAGCGGATCTGGTGGCCCCAGCCGATATCGGTCTTCGAGGCCGCCTCGGCATTGGCCTTCTCCTCGCGCTTCTTCAGCTCGAGCTCGTACAGGCGGGCGCGCAGCATGTTCCAGGCGGTGGCCCGGTTCTTGTGCTGCGAGCGCTCCTGCTGGCACGCCACCACGATCCCGGTCGGGTTGTGGGTGATGCGCACCGCCGAATCGGTGGTGTTGACGTGCTGGCCGCCCGCACCCGACGACCGGTAGGTGTCGATCCGGCAGTCCGATTCCTTGATCTCGATCGTGATCCGGTCGTCGATGACCGGATAGACCCAGACGCTGGCGAAGCTGGTGTGCCGCCGGGCGTTGGAATCGTAGGGCGAGATCCGCACCAGGCGGTGGACGCCCGATTCGGTCTTCAGCCAGCCATAGGCGTTGTGGCCCTTGATCAGGAGCGTGGCGCCCTTGATCCCGGCCTCTTCGCCATCGGACCACTCGACGATCTCGACCTTGTACTTCCGGCGCTCGGCCCAGCGGGCATACATGCGCTGGAGCATGTTGGCCCAATCCTGGCTCTCGGTGCCGCCGGCGCCGGCATGGACCTCGACATAGGTGTCGTTGCCGTCGGCCTCGCCCGAGAGCAGGGTCTCGATCTGGCGGCGGGCCGCCTCGCCCTGGACAGCGCGGATCTGCTCCTCGCCCTCGCGGATGGTGGAGGCGTCCTCCTCCATCTCGCCGAGCTCGATCAGCGTCGCGCCGTCCTCCAGCCCCTGTTCGAGGCGGCGGATCGCGGTCGCGGCGTCGTCGAGCTGCGTGCGCTCGCGCATGACCTTCTGGGCCTCCTCCGGATCGTTCCAGAGCGAGGGGTCCTCCGAGCGGGCGTTCAGCTCCGCGAGGCGCTTGTCAACGGTATCCCAGTCAAAGATGCCTCCTCAGCAGTCCGATCGACTGCTTGGCGGCATCCGAGAGTTGCTCGATCTCGGCGCGCATCTGGTGTGGGTTCACTCGCGTGAGGTGGGGTGCAGGGTGATAGCGCCGGGGCGCGCGGGTGTAAACGGATGGCCGAGATGTCCGTGCGTCGGAGCAAGACGGCGGCCGGCCTCTGCCACCGAGATGCCCTCACGATGCTGCGCGAACGGGCATGGGCGAGAAACCGACCCCAAGAGCCTTCATCACGGCGAGCATCGTCGCGAGGGTCGGGTTGTCCAGATCGTATCCGTTCTCCGGGATTTCCGCCCTTGAAGCGATCCGGGCCTCGCCCTTGGCGCGGATGGCAATCTCGAGAGCCGCCGCGATATGGTTCGCGTCACCGGTCTCAAAGGCGTCCGAGAGAAAGATCGCGATCGCCTCGTCGGATTGAAGCGACGCGGCAAAATCGAAATCGGTGATCTCCTCGGCCATCGTCAGCCCTCTTCTTCAGCGAGTTGCAAAGCCTTCTGGATGTCGCGATCCTGGCTCGCTTTGTCACCCCCACACAGCAAAATCACGATGTCGTCGCCCCGCCGTTGAAAATAAATGCGGTAACCAGGGCCGTAATGGATGCGAAGCTCGCTGACGCCTCTGCCGACGGGGGCGGCGTCGCCGACGAGACCGTTTGCGAGCCGCAGCAACCGGGCCGCGATCACCGTGCGGGCTCGTTGATCCTTGAGCTGCTGCTCCCATCGACGGAAGGTCGCTGTCTGCCTGATCCGGATCATCGCGTTCGACCTTGCAGAACGGAGGCTCCCGGCACGGAACTGGGTCCGATAGGCGAAGGGCGAGGCACCCGCCGGCGCCTCGCCCTCCCTGTCGCCGTCAGTACAGCCCGCCCGCCTGGGCCGCCCGGTCCGCGTCCGGCGGCACCGCCGCCGGGGCCGCCGGCTGGGCGCTCGGCGGGGCGGAGTAGCCGTCGGGCGGGGCGGTGCCGGGCTTGAAGGCCTCGAGCAGCCCGCCTTCCGAGCCGCCGGCACGGGTGCCGGTGGCGGCGTTGACGCGGATCAGCTTGATGCCCGGGGGCACGCGGAACGGGGTCGGCGGCTTGTCCTTGAGGGCGGCCTTCAGGAAGTCGCGGGCGATCGGGGCGGCGAGCCCGCCGCCGGTGGCGCTGTCGCCGAGCGAGCGGGGCTTGTCGTAGCCGATATAGATGCCCACCGCGAGGTCCGGCGAGAAGCCGACGAACCAGGCGTCCTTGGAGTCGTTGGTGGTGCCGGTCTTGCCGGCGAGGGGCTTGCCGATCTCCTTGAGGATCGTGGCGGTGCCGCGCTGGACCACGCCCTCCATGATCGAGACGATCTGGTAGGCGGTGAGCGGGTCGAGGACCTGCTCGGAATCATCGACCAGCTTCGGCTCGTCCTGGCCCGACCACTTGTCGGCGTCGCAGCCGATGCACTTGCGGGTGTCGTGGCGGTAGATGGTCTCGCCGTTGCGGTCCTGGATCCGGTCGATCAGGGTCGGGCGGATGCGCCGGCCGCCGTTGTCGAGCATCGAGTAGGCGGTGACCATCCGCATCACGGTGGTCTCGCCGGCGCCGAGCGACATCGGCAGGACGGGGAGCATGTCGTCGTAGACGCCGAAGCGGCGGGCGTACTCGGCGATCAGCGGCATGCCGACATCCTTGGCGAGCCGCACCGTCATCAGGTTCTTCGAGTGCTCGATGCCGTAGCGCAGGGTATGGGCCCCCCCGCCGGCCTTGCCGCCGTAGTTCGTCGGGGTCCAGGCCTCCTGGCCGGGGCCCGCCTCGATGGTGATCGGGGTGTCGAGCACGAGCGAGGACGGGGTGTAGCCGTTGTCGAGGGCGGCCGAGTAGACGATCGGCTTGAACGACGAGCCGGGCTGGCGCATCGCCTGGGTGGCGCGGTTGAACTCGCTCTCGTCGTAGGAGAAGCCGCCGACCATCGCGTGGACGCGGCCCGTATAGGGATCCATCGCCACGATCGCGCCGGAGACCTCCGGGATCTGGCGCAGGCGGTAGGCGTTGCCCGCGCCCTCCATGCGCTCGACGTAGATCACGTCGCCGGTGTTCAGCGCCGAGGCGACGCTGCGCCCGGTCCAGCGCACGCCCTCCGCCGAGATGATCCCGGTCTCGCGGTCCTTCGAGACTTGGCCCGAACTCTCGCGCTTGGGCTGCAGGCCGATCGTGGCGCGGCCGCCGGAGGTATCGAGCACCACGGCCAGGCGCCAGGGCTGCACGTCGCCGAGCGCCGGCACCTCGGCCACCGCCATGCCCCAGTCGCGGCCGGCGAGCTCGACGCGGCTCTTCGGGCCGCGCCAGCCGCGCGCCTGGTCGTAGCGGACGAGGCCGTCGACGAGCGCCTTGCGGGCCATCGTCTGCATCTTCGGGTCGAGGGTGGTGCGCACCGACAGGCCGCCCTCGTAGAGCTTCTTCTCGCCGTAGCGCTCGGAGATCTCGCGGCGGACCTCCTCGGCGAAGTAGTTCGCGTTGGCGGTGTTGGGCGAGATGGTGCGCGGGTTGACGCCGAGCGGCAGCTTGCGCTCGGACTCGGCCTCCTCCTTGGTGATGTACCCGTTCTGGGCCATCAGGCCGATGATCTCGTTGCGGCGCGCCAGCGCCTGCTGGGTGCGGCGATAGGGGTGGTAGTTGTTCGGGCCCTTGGGCAGGGCCGCGAGATAGGCCGCCTCGTGGATCGTCAGCTCGTGCACCGACTTGCCGAAATAGTCGAGCGCGGCGGCCGCGATGCCGTGCAGGTTGCGGCCCGGCACGATCGTGCCGAGGAAGATCTCGTTGAGGTAGAGCTCGAGGATCTTGTCCTTCGAGTAGGTCGACTCGATGCGCAAAGCGATCAGCGCCTCGCGGACCTTGCGGTCGAGGGTCTGCTCGGACGAGAGCAGGAAGTTCTTGGCGACCTGCTGGGTGATGGTCGAGGCGCCCTGCTTCTTGCCGCTGGACGCGTTGGTGACGATTGCCCGGACGATGCCCTCGGGGTCGATGCCGCCGTGCTTGTAGAAGTTCTTGTCCTCGGCCGACAGGAAGGCCGCGATGACGATCTTCGGCATCGCCTGGATCGGCAGGTAGAGCCGGCGCTCGCGGGCATATTCCGCGAGCAGGCTGCCGTCGGCCGCGTGGACGCGGGTCATCACCGGCGGCTCGTAATTGGCGAGCGCCGCGTGGTCCGGCAGGTCGCGCGAGTACTTCCAGAAGAAGTAGCCGCCTGCCGCGGCGCCGACGACGACCGCCATCGCGCCGATGCTGAACAGGAAGCCGAAGAAGCGGAGGATGAAGCGCATCGAAACCCGATCCGTCGATGATGCCGCGGCGGCCCTCTTGGCCGAGCGATCGCCCGAGGCCCGCAGCGGACGGCCACGCCTCGGTGCGGCTCCCCACCGGAACGCGACTCGCCATGACGACGCGCAGCCGCTCCCGCGATTAACGGAGGACGGGCGCGAAAGCCAGGACAGCGAGGGGCCGACAGGGCCCTATCGACACGGGATCTATGGTGAAACTGGGGCGGGTCCGTGCTCGGCGGCCCGGGTCATCCGCAGCCCGTCGCCGTTCAAGGCCGTCATCGCCTGCCCCGCCGGCGGAACGCGGCCGGCGAAGAACCGCTCGATCGCCCCCGCCATCTGCGCCGTCACCTTGGCGCGCCACTCGTCGGAGAGCAGCAGGTCGAGGTCGCGCTTGCTCGACAGGTAGCCGAGCTCGACCAGCACCGAGGGCACGTCGGGCGAGCGCAGCACCCGGAAGCCCGCCTCGCGGTGGGGCTTCACGCTCATCTCCATCACGCCGGAGAGGTTGGTGAGCAACCCTTGCGCGAACCGGGCCGAGAAGCCGCGGGTCTCGCGCAGGGTGAGTTCCTGCAGGATGGTGGCGACGTCGCCCGGGCCGTCGCCCTGGTCGGCGCCGGCCGCCGCGTCGGCCTTGTTCTCGCGGTCGGCCAGCCGCGCCGATTCGGCGTCGGTCGCCTTCTCGGAGCCGGTATAGATCGTGGCGCCGCGCACCTGCGGGGCGGCCGAGATCGAATCGGCATGGATCGACACGAACAGGTCGGCGCGGGCGTCGCGGGCGATGCGCACCCGCTCGGCGAGCGGCACGAACACGTCGCGGTCGCGGGTCATCTGCACCCGGATCCGGCCGCCGGCCTCCAGGCGCTGGACCAGCCCCTGGGCGACCCCGAACACGATGTCCTTCTCATAGACGCCGTTGCCCGCGATGGCGCCCGGATCGATGCCGCCATGGCCGGCATCGACGATGACGAGGGGCCGCGAATCGACCGGATCGCGGGTCGAGGGACCCTCGGCCCGGGCGGGCGCGGCCGGCTGGGCGGCGCGCCGGAACGCCTCGCGGTCGCTGCGGGCGAGATCGATGGTGAGCAGCGTCGCCCCGTCCCGCGGCCGGGTGGTGGTCGCGACCCGCGCCACGGTCGCGGCCTGGGCGAGATCGATGACGATGCGCGAGCGCCCGGGGGCGAACAGGCCGTAGCGGTAGGAGGCGACGAGGCCGTCGCGCTTGCGGCCCGCCTCGGGGGGCAACTGGAAGTTGACCTCCGGCAGGTCGACGATCGCCCGGTCGGGCCGCTCCATCACGAAGGCCCGGGCCTCGACCGGCCGGGACAGGACCACCGTCAGGCGGGTGCCCTCCGGAACCGCCGAGGTCTCGGCGCCGATCGCCACCGCGGGGCGGTCGGCGGCACGCTCGGAGGCCTGACGGTCGAGGCTCGAGCGCTCGGAACTCGGGCGCTCGGAATTCGGGCGCTCGACGGCCGGACGCTCCGGCGCGGACGGCGCCGCGAGGCCGGCGAACGGCGCGAGGAGGCCCACGGCCACGAGGGCGGCGCGGAAGGGCAGGCGGATCGGACGTGCGCGTGTCGGCATGGTCTCGCGGCGACTTCAGGCGGCATCCCGGTTACGCGATAACCGCGCCATGGTTAACGCTTCGCAAAGCCGTCCGGATCGTCCGCCGCCCGCCTGTGGCCGGGCGGGTACAGCACGGCGGCCGGCGGGGCGGCGGCGCGCGGGCGTCCGGGCACGCACGGGGGGTGGGCGTGCGAGACCGACGATCCGGGGATGATGCTCGTGATGATGCTTGCAAATTCGCCGCGACACTCTGTAATGGTATGGACCCCTGCCCGATGCCGCCGGCTCTCCGCCGCGGCCCGCGGGCCCGCCCGGACGCTCTCGCAGCGGCTTCGGCGTTGGCCGGCCGCCGGCAGATCGTCCGACGATCAGCGTGCCGGGCAGGTGTCGCGTGATCCGCGGCGGCGTTCCCGAACGTCGTCGCCCGTTTTCCAACGGCCGCGGGGCCTTCCAGGCCCGCGCGCCCTGATTCGAAAGGTCGGTGGGAGTATGCGTGGACGCACAGCCTCGGATTTCGAAGCTGCCGTCCCCGGCGCACGCGCTCCGCGTCGCGCCCGTCCGCGCCCCCTGCCCCCGGCCATCGTCAACCCCTCGCGCGCGTGGATGCGCGCAGCGGCGATTGACGGCATCCCCCGCACGACATCATCCGCCGGGCCCGGAAGGGCACGGCACGGGAGAACCCTCCCGGCGCAGGTTTCCGCGCCCGGGGCGGCACCGGACTACGGAGGCTCGTCCTCCCGCGCACGGCCCGGATCCCTGAGGTCACCCGCCCCAGGGTCCGTTCCCGGATGCCCCCGTCCAGCGGCACTGCCGTCGGTCGCCATGCCGAAAGTTCGTCATGGCCAACAAGATGCTCATCGATGCCGCCCACCCGGAAGAGACCCGGGTGGTGACGGTCAAGGGTTCCAAGGTCGAGGAATTCGACTTCGAGTCCGCTAGCCGCCGCCAGCTGCGGGGCAACATCTATCTCGCCAAGGTCACGCGGGTCGAGCCGTCGCTGCAGGCCGCCTTCGTCGAGTACGGGGGCAACCGCCACGGCTTCCTCGCCTTCAGCGAGATCCATCCCGACTACTACCAGATCCCGATCGCCGACCGGATGGCGCTCCTCGAGGAGGAGGCGCGGGCCGAGCGCGAGCTCGAGGAGCGCCCCGAGCGCCAGGAGCGCAGCGAGCGGCCGGACCGCAGCGAGCGGTCGGAGCGCGGCGACCAGCCGCGCCGCCGTCGGCGCCGTGGCCGCCGGGCCGAGGCCTCATCGCGACCGTCCGACGCCGTGGTGAGCGCCCCGGCGGAGGATCTGCACGAGACCGGCCAGGAGATCCGCCAGGAGGCCGATGTCGAGACGAGCGGCGCCGAGGCGACCGGCTGGCAGGACACGCACCCGCGCGAGACGCTCGCCCAGGAGACGTTCAGCGAAGGGACGTTCAGCGAAGGGACGCCCGGCCAGCCCGAGAGCGGCGAGCATCCGGGGCAGGCCGCCCACGAGGCTCCGGCCGAGGCCCAGGCCGGCGACGCCGTCGCGCAGGACAACCTGATCCAGGAGACCCAGGCCCAGGACGGCCAGGCTCACGAGAGCCCGGCCCAGGAGGCTCCGGCCCAGGAGGCTCCTGCCCAGGAGACCTCTGCCGCGGCGCCCGCCGCCGAGCATCACCCCGTCGAGGCCGCCCCGCTGCAGGGCGAGGCCGGCGCCGAGACCCCGGCGGCGATCGCCGCCGCCGTGTCGGCGGAGCCCGCCCCCGTCGCGGACGCGACCGAGGCCGCTCCCGCCGCGTCCGAGCCCGTCGCGGCCGCGGGTCAGGCCGACCCCGCCGGCGAGAGCGACGACGCGGGCGTCCTGCCCCAGCCCGTCGCCGCTTCGCAGCCGGTCGAGGCGCCGCAGGCCGACGAGGACGCGTCCGACGACGAGGACGACGACCACGAGGATGATGGGGAGGACGACGAGGACGAGGACGACGGGGAGGACGACGAGGACGAGGACGACGACCACGAGGAGCCGATCGTCGAGCAGGTCGGCGGCCGCGGCGACGCGCTCGCCGAGATCCCCGAGCGTCCCCGCACCCCGCGCCGGCACTACAAGATCCAGGAGGTGATCAAGCGCCGGCAGGTCATCCTGGTCCAGGTCGTCAAGGAGGAGCGCGGCACCAAGGGCGCGGCGCTCACCACCTACCTGTCGCTCGCCGGCCGTTACTCGGTGCTGATGCCGAACACCGGCCGGGGCGGCGGCATCTCGCGCAAGATCACCAGCGCGGCCGACCGCAAGCGCCTGAAGGAGATCGCCACCGACCTCGAGGTGCCCGAGGGGATGGGCGTCATCCTGCGCACGGCGGGTGCCTCGCGCACCAAGCCGGAGATCAAGCGCGACTTCGAGTACCTGATGCGGCTGTGGGAGAGCGTGCGCGAGCTGACGCTGTCGTCCGCCGCGCCGGCGCTCGTCTACGAGGAGGGTTCGCTGATCAAGCGCGCCATCCGCGACCTCTACAACAAGGACATCGACGAGGTTCTGGTCGCGGGCGAGGACGCCTACCGCGAGGCCAAGGACTTCATGCGGATGCTGATGCCGACGCAGTCGAAGGTGGTGAAGCCCTACCGCGACCCGTCGCCGATCTTCGCCCGCTTCGGGGTCGAGCAGCAGCTCGACGCGATGTTCTCCAACCACGTTTCCCTGCGCTCGGGCGGCTACCTCGTCATCAACCCGACCGAGGCCCTGGTCTCGATCGACGTGAACTCGGGGAGAGCCACCCGCGAGCACGACATCGAGGACACCGCGTTCAAGACGAACCTGGAGGCCGCCGAGGAGGTGGCGCGCCAGCTGCGCCTGCGCGACCTCGCCGGGCTCATCGTCATCGACTTCATCGACATGGAGGAGAAGCGGAACAACCGCGCCGTCGAGAAGAAGCTGAACGAGTGCCTGAAGAACGACCGCGCCCGCATCCAGGTCGGCCGGATCTCGCCCTTCGGCCTGCTCGAGATGTCGCGCCAGCGCATCCGCACCGGCGTGCTCGAATCCTCGTCGGTGCCCTGCCCGCATTGCGGCGGCTCGGGCTTCGTGCGGGCGACCGCCTCGGTGGCCCTGCTGATCCTGCGGGCGATCGAGGAAGCGCTGATCAAGTCGAACAGCCACAACCTGATCCTGCGCACCCGGACCGAGGTGGCGCTCTACATCCTCAACCAGAAGCGCGCCCACCTGCACGAGCTCGAGGCGCGGTTCGGCGTCGCGATCATCATCGCGGCCGACGAGCGGCTGGCCGCCACCTCGGCCTTCCACCTCGAGCGCGGCGACATCGCCCAGCGGGTCGAGCCGCGCCCCGTCAGCAGCATCCGGGCCGAGGCGGTGCTGCCGCCGCCGCTGGAGGAGGATGACGAGGACGAGGAGATCGTCGAGGAGGCCGAGGAGATCGCCGAGTCCGAGACCGACGGCGACGCCGAGGCGGATTCCGACGAGGAAGCCGGCGACGGCGCGCCGCGGGGCGAGGACGAGGGCGGGGGCAAGCGCCGCCGCCGCCGTCGCCGCCGGCGCGGCCGGGGCGAGCGCTCCGGGTCCGAGGACGGGGAGGCCGAGGGCCACGAGAGCGACGGCGACGAGGCCGGCGAGGCCCCGGGTGAGCACGCCGCCGAGGGCGAGGCGGTGTCGATCCCGATCACCGAGGACGGTGCGTCGGCTCCGCGCGCTGAGCGCGAGAGCCGCGAGGACGCCCTGAGCCGGCGCCGCCGGCGCGGGCGCCGCGGCGGCCGCGGTCGCGACCGCTTCGAGGAGACCGGCGGCACGATCGGCGACGAGGTGGTGGCCGGCGCGGAGCCCGGCGAGGCCGGGGGCAGCCTGGTGCAGGACGCCCTGGCCGAGGAGATCGTCGCCCTCGACGAGATCTCCGGCGCCGCGCCCGAGGCGGTCGGCCGCCCGGTCGAAGCGCCGGACCTCCCGGCCGTCGAGCGCGAGGCCCTGACCGCCGAGGCGATCGAGGCTCCGGCCCCGGCCGGCGAGTCCGAGCCCGCCCGCCCGGCGGAGTCCGGGGCGGCCGAGCCGGCTCCCGAGACGCCGGTTACGGCGCCCGAGCCCGAGCCGGTGGCCGTCGTGCTCACCCCTCCGGCGGATCCGGACCGTCCGAAGCGCGCCGGCTGGTGGTCCCGCACCAAAGCGGCGATCGGCGGCGAGTGAATGCCGGCGGGACGGCCGAACGGCGCCGTCCCGAGCAAGTCCCGAACCGTTCGACACGGGCCGCGCTCCGAAGGGAGCGCGGCCCGTGCCGTTGCGGCAAGGCGCCGTATGACAGACGGCCTAGAACGGATGACCGAGCGACGCCGCATTTTATACAGTTCGTCATCGGCATCTGGCCGCAACCATCGAGTGCAGATCCATCATCGCAGGCCCACCCGGAGCTCTCGATGACGTGGAAATCTGGAAACGACCGAGGGTCACTTTACACGCTAGACCAAGATCCACCGCGGCCGTTAACGGAAACGATACGGGGATCGGTGGAGATCGTGTCATCACTTCGTGGATTCTCGCCATGTTCCGTTCCCGCAACGCCCCCGCGCCCGTTCCCGTCGAGACCCCCGACATGGTCGAGGAGCGCCTCGCCGGTCTCGTCGACAGGGCCGGGGCCGGGTCGGATCTGGGCCACGGGCGCCTCGCCCGCTCCCTCGGGCAGCTCGTGGGCCGGATGCAGGGCACCGCCGCCGCGGATCTGGGCAGCACGGCCCGTATCGCCGCGGAGGCCTCCGAGGCGGCGACCGTGCTCGGCTGGATGACGCACGACGCCAGCGAGATCGCCGGCCAGACCCGCGCCATGGCGGCGGCGGTCGAGGAGGTGGCGGCCTCCACCCGCGAGCTCTCCGGCCGCTCGCAGGCCAGCGCCGAGGTCGCCGAGCAGGCGAGCGGCGGCATCGCGGCCTGCGCGGCGGACATGCGCGAGGCGAGCCGCACCATGGCGGCGATCGAGACCCATGCCGAGCAGATCGAGCGGCGCCTGACCGGCTTCGAGAGCGCGGCCCTGCAGATTCAGGAGATGGCGGGGACGATCGAGGCGATCTCGAGCCAGACCAACCTCTTGGCGCTGAACGCCACCATCGAGGCGGCGCGGGCCGGCGAGGCCGGCCGCGGCTTCGCGGTCGTCGCGGCGGAGGTCAAGCAGCTCTCCGGCCAGACCGCGCGGGCGACCGAGCAGATCCGCGGCCGCCTGGCGGTGCTGCTGCAGGAACTGGCGGCGATCCAGGGCGCCGTGGCCGAGAGCCGGCACGCGGTGGCGAGCGGCACCGCCGCGGTGACCCGGGTCGAGGCCCGGGTGGTGCAGGAGGGCGACGCCGTCGCCCGCTCGGCGGAGGGGATCCGGGCGCTCGCCGAGGTGCTGGGCCAGCAGGAGGCGGCCACCGCCGAAATCTCGTCCGGCGTGCAGCAGGTCGCCGGCAAGGCGCAGAAGACCCGGGACGAGATCGACGGCCTGATGGCGATCCTGGTGCGGGCCGAGACGAAGGCCCAGGAGGTGCTCGACGCCGGGACGGCCCGCAGCCTGCCGGGATACCGCCTGCTGCGCATGCCCGCCGATATGGGGATGTGGAAGCGCCGCCTCGCGGCGACCCTGGTCGGGCTCGGCCAGGCCTCGGCGGCGGTGTCGCCCTTCGCCTCCGGCGATGCCGCGGAATTCGGGATCGATCCCGCGCATCCGGCGGCGTCCCAGATCACCGCATCCTGCGCCGAGGCCCGCCGCCACGCCGCCGCCATGGTCGAGGCCCTGGGCGCCGGCGCCTGGGACAAGGCGATCCCGGCCTTCCAGGCCTTCGAGGCCGCCGCCAAGACCCTCGTGGCCGCCGCCGAGGGCGCGACGCGCCACTGAGCGGAGCGGGGTTCACGGCCGGGGAAAAATTCGGCGATCCTCGTCGGATCCGGGCCGCCTCGCGCGTCCCGTGGCGGGAGGGATCGGCCGATGCTCTGAGCCGGCTCCCGCCGACCGACGACACCCGGCCCTGCTCGACAATCCCGCTCCGCGCCCCGAGCCGCGGTGAGCTCGGGTGAACGACGCCTTGCCCGATGCCGCCCGGCTCGCCGCGTCGCTCGCGGCGGCGAAGCCGGGGACGCGGCGGCTTGGCTGATCCTGGTCGGGCCCGTACGCTCGCTCCGGTAAAGCAGGGAGGACAGGCATGGCGGGGATGACGCGCAGGCGCGTGCTCGGAAACGCGGCTCTTGGCGCCGCGGCACTGGCCGGCCCGCGGGCGGCGCGGGCGGCGCAAGCCCCGAACATCGTCTTCATCATGGCCGACGACCTCGGCTACGCCGACGTCGCCGCTTACGGCCGGCCCGACATCGCGACGCCCCACATCGACCGGATCGCCGCGAAGGGCGTGCGCTTCACGCAGGCCTACGCCAACTCCGCGGTGTGCTCGGCCACCCGCACGGCCCTGATCACCGGGCGCTACCAGTACCGTTTGCCGGTCGGGCTCGAGGAGCCGGTCACGACCCGCTTCACCGGCGGCCTGCCGGCGGAGCACCCGACCCTGCCGGGCCTGCTGCGGCAGGCCGGCTACCGCACGGCGCTCGTCGGCAAGTGGCACCTCGGCAGCGTCCACGATTACGGGCCGCTGCAGCGCGGCTACGACGCGTTCTGGGGCTTTCGCGGCGGCACCATCGACTATTTCAGCCACCGCGGCACCGACGACAAGCCGGACCTCTGGGACGGCGACGTCGCGATCGAGGAGGCCGGCTACGCCACCCACCTGCTGGGACAGCGCGCGGTCGAGACGGTCTCCGCCGCCGCGAAGGCCGGGCGGCCGTTCTTCCTCAGCCTGCACTTCAACGCGCCGCACTGGCCCTGGGAGACGCCCGACGACGAGGCCGAGTCGCGCCGGATCGCCGGCAGCAACCTGCGCCACTTCGACGGCGGCACCCAGGAAACCTACCGGCGCATCGTCGCCGAGATGGATACCCAGATCGGCCGGGTCCTCAATGCGCTGGAGGCGAACGGGATCGCCGAGGACACGATCGTGGTGTTCACGAGCGACAATGGCGGCGAGCGCTTCTCGGACACCTGGCCGTTCACCGGCCGCAAGACCGAATTGCTGGAAGGCGGCCTGCGCATCCCGGCGCTCGTGTCGTGGCCGCGGCGGCTGAAGGCCGGCGCGGTCTCGGCCCAGCCGATGATCACCATGGACTGGCTGCCGACGCTGCTGGCCGCCGCGGGCTCCGCCCCCGATCCGGCCTATCCGTCCGACGGCATCGACCTCCTGCCGATCCTGACAGGCCAAGCCCCGGAGCGCCCGCGCACCTTCTACTGGCGCTACCGCGCCAACGCGCAAGCGGCGATGCGCGACGGCGACCTCAAGTACCTCAAGATCCGGGACAACACCTTCCTGTTCGACGTGGTCGCCGATCCGCTGGAGCGGGCGAACCTCAAGGCGCGGCGTCCGGACGACTTTTCCCGGCTGCAGGCGGCCTGGACTGCGTGGAGCGCCGCGATGCTGCCGGAGCGCCCCGACAGCTTCACGGAGAGCTACACGGGCGCGCAGCTCGCCGACCATTTCGGGGTGGGGGCGCCGAAATAAGGTTCGGCACCCACGAACACCCCGTCGCCACGCTCTCCGTCATCCCGCGGCCGGGCAGCGGAATGACCAGCAGGGTCTTGCGGCCTCCCGTGGCAGATCAGACTTTCCGCTCGCACCAGTAGACGTGCGTCCGGTACGGAAAGGTCACGTCGCTCCGCCCGGCGAGATCCGGCGTGCGTGCGATGAGCGTCCGCACGTCCTGCGCCACCCGCGCCCGCTCCGTCTCCGGCAAAGCCGCGATGAAGCTCACCGACAGCGTGCGGTCGAGGATCACCTGTTCGGGGGTGCCGGTATGGCCGTGCGGGAACGCGTCCTCATGCAGCGGCCCGAACCCCTCCGCCGGGAACAGCCGCCGCCACGCCCCCGTGTGGTAGCGCGGCGCGTCGCCCTCATGGGCATTCATGATCGCCGTCAGTTCCCCGACCCACGGCGTTGCGTCGTCGCGGACGTTCCAGACGAGGCCGAAGCGGCCGCCGACCTTGAGCACGCGGCGGATCTCGGCCAGGGCCTCAGGCGTCGAGAACCAGTGGAAGGCCTGGGCGCAGACGAGGGCGTCGAGGCTGGCATCCGGCAGCGGCATCGCCTCGGCGGAGCCGGCGAGCGCGGTGACACCCGGCACGGAGGCGGCGAGCCTGTCGCGCATCGCGTCGACCGGCTCGATCGCCGTCACCTCGGCGCCGGTCGCGGCGATGAGGCGGGTGAACTTGCCGGTCCCGGCGCCGAGATCGGCGGCCCTGCGGCCGGGCCCGAGACGCAGGGTGTCGCGCAGCCAGGCGCCGAGCGCCCCCGGATAGTCGGGCCGGCCCCGCGCGTAGGTCTCGGCACCGGAGGCGAAGCCGGTCGCGGCGGCAGGGTGCAGGTCGCTCATGGGTGATCCTCCGGTCAGCGAAGCCAGCCCTTCAGCCGCCGCACCGCCTCGTGCGCCTCGGCCTCGCCGCCGGCGAAGGAGAGGCGCAGGTGGTGGGCGCCGGCCTCCGGGTCGAAATCGAGACCGGGGGTCGCCGCGACGCCGGCCTCGTCGAGCATGCGGCGGCAGAAGCCGATCGAGTCGTTGGTGAGCCGCGCGACGTCGGCGTAGAGGTAGAAGGCGCCGTCGGCCGGATGCACGTCGCCGAGTCCGATCGACGGCAATTCGTTGAGCAGCAGCGCGCGGGCGCGGGCGTAGTCGCCCTTGACCGCTTCCAGCTCCTCGGTCGCCTCGAAGGCGGCGAGAGCCGCGACCTGCGACAGGTAGGGCGCCGAGATGTAGAGGTTCTGCGCCAGCCGCTCGATCGGCCGCACCAGGGATTCCGGCACCACCATCCAGCCGATGCGCCAGCCGGTCATGCAGTAGTATTTCGAGAACGAGTTGATCACGACCGCGTCCGGATCGACCGCCAGCGCGGTGGCGGCCGGCACGCCGTAGGTCAGGCCGTGATAGATCTCGTCGGAGATGAAGCGGATGTTCATCTCGCGGCAGGCCTCGGCGAGGGAGCGCAGGCCCGCCTCGTCGATCATCGTGCCGGAGGGGTTCGCCGGGCTCATCACCAGCAACCCGGAGAGCGGCGACACCGCGTGCGCCGCCCGGAGGCCGGCCGCCGTCGGCACGAAGCCGTCCTCGGCCCGCAGGGTGAGGCCGACCGGCTCGAGATCGACCGCCTGGAGCACCGAGCGGTAGGCCGGATAGCCCGGCGCGGCGATCGCCACCCGTCCGCCGGCGTCGAACAGGCTGAGGAACGCCAGCACGAAGCCCGCCGAGGAGCCGGTGGTGACGACGACGCGCTCGGGCGCCACCGTCACGCCGTAGGCCTCGGCGTAGTGGCGGGCGATCCGCTCGCGCAAGGGGGCGATGCCGAGCGCCTCGGTATAGGGGATGCGGCCGGAGGCCAGCGCCGCCTGCGCCGCCGCGATGGCGGGTTTCGGTGCCGGAGCGGAGGGCTGGCCCACCTCCATATGGACCACGCTGTCGCCGGCCCGCTCGCGCCGCGCCGCGGCGGCGAGCACGTCCATCGCCAGGAAGGGCGCGACGCGGGCGGCGCGGCGGGAGACGAGGGAGGAGGGATCGGACATGACGGGCCTTGGACGACAGGGGCGCGGGTGCGCCCCCGCACATAGCGGGATTTGCACGCGATTGCGCCCCGCCCCCACCGCAGGCGTGATTTGACAAGGCCGCCGCGAAACCGCCTAACCGAGGGATCAAGGAGCGCGCCAGGATTGCGCGCCACCGACGGTGGACGACCCCCGATGAGGACGACGATGCTGCCCCTGCCCCGCCTTCTGCCCGCCCTCGCCCTCGCGGGCCTCGTCGCCGCGGTTGCCCCGACGCAGGCGCAGTCGCCGACCACCACACCGGCGGCCCCCGCCGCTCAAGGACCCGCTGCGACCGCGATGCCGGATGCCCAGCGCCAGGCGATCGAGGGCGTGGTGCGCGATTACCTGATGAAGAACCCGGAGATTCTCCAGGAGGCGATGGCCGAGCTGGAGAAGCGCCAGCAGGAGGCCCAGAAGGTCGCCCAGGCCAGCGCCCTGAAGGAGACTCGCGACACGCTGCACAACTCGCCGCACGGCTTCGTCGCCGGCAACCCGAACGGCGACGTCACCCTGGTCGAGTTCTTCGACTACAATTGCGGCTACTGCAAGCGGGCGCTCAACGACCTGCAGACTCTGATCAAGGGCGACCCGAAGCTGAAGGTGGTCCTGCGCGACTTCCCCGTGCTCGGGCCCGATTCGCTCGAGGCCAGCAAGGTGGCGCTCGCGGCGAAGCAGCAGCTCAAGGGCGACAAGCTGTTCGACTACCACACCCGCCTGCTCGAGAGCCGCGGCCGGGTGAACGGCGAGCGGGCGATCGCGGTGGCCAAGGAGATGGGCCTCGACGTCGCCAAGCTGCAGAAGGACATGCAGGCCCCCGACATCCAGGCGGCCCTGCAGGAGAACGTGGGCCTGGGCGACAAGCTCGGCCTGTCGGGCACCCCGGCCTTCATCATCGGCGACGAGATCATCCCGGGCGCCGTCGGCGTCGAGCCGATCCGCAAGACGGTGGCGGGCGTCCGCCAGTGCGGCCACGCCACCTGCTGAGGCCCGCTTGCCCGTCGCGCCGGCGCCACTATCGCGCGCCGGCCGCATGGTTTATGAGGCCCGCCGATCGCCCGCCGGACTTGTGACGCCCCCCGCGTCGTCCGATCCCGGGTCCCGGCGGGCCAACCCCCGCCC
>NZ_JTHF01000139.1 GCF_001043895.1 Methylobacterium indicum | reverse complement strand
TTTCACACCGGCGGCTACAGCACCAACCTGCCGATGGCACTGGGGTGCAGCGGACCCGATCCCTGAGGTAGGAGAGGGCTGCCTTGAACGATCAGATCGCGATGGACACCGAACGGCTCGCCCACCTGCCCGACCGCAAGCGCCGCGAGCTGCAGCACGCGGTGCGGATCCTGTTCGAGGAGTTCGAGGACGCGCAGAAGACCAAGCTGTCGGACAAGGCCCGGCGCGGCCGCATCCTCAAGCTCGTCCTCTTTGGTTCCTATGCGCGCGGTGATTGGGTGGAGGATCGCGGCAGCGGCTACCTGTCGGATTACGACCTGCTGGTGGTCGTCAACGACGCTCGCTTCGCCGAGCCGTACGAGGCGTGGGAGAAGGCTGAGGAGCGCCTGCTGCAGGAGCTGAGCCTGGGCGGTCGTCTGGCGACGCCGGTGAACGTGATCGTTCACACGTATCAGGACGTGAACGACCAACTGGCGCAGGGCCGTCCGTTCTTCGTCGACATCGCCCGGGATGGCATCGTGCTGCACGAGGCACCGGGCTTTCCGTTCGCAGCCCCGAAGCCGCTCACGGAGGAGGAGCGCCACACTGAAGCCGCTCGACACCTTGAGCAGTGGCTACCGGTCGCCAGTCACGCTCTCAAGCTCGCGCGCGACAGCATCACCGACCATGTGCCACGCAATGCCGCGTTCCTCCTGCATCAGGCCAGCGAATGGCTGTACCATTGCGTCTTGCTCGTCCTGACACTCTACAGCCCGAAGCTCCACCGCCTGACCCGCCTGCGCTCACAGGCCGAGAGCGTCGATGCCCGGCTGATCCCGGTCTGGCCGCGTGACACGAAGTTCGCCCGGCGGTGCTTCGCCCTCCTCAACCGCGCCTATGTCGATGCGCGGTACTCGCCGCACTACAAGATCACCCCCGAGGAGCTGGCCTGGCTCGTCGAGCGGGTAACCGCTTTGCAGGAAAGCGTCGCGGCGATCTGCAACGAGCGGCTCGCCGATTCCAATCAAGAAGTGCCGGACGACTAGGACACAGCGTCCAGCAAGTCGCGTGGTCCCGCCAGCGGCAGCCCGCGCGGATCAGCCGACGACCTCTCTGTTTCGAGCTCACTCAGCGAAACGGACACGCGGCCGCACACTATCACCGGCCCTGCCGCCGGCCAGACAACGGCCGCGCGAACCGGCCCCGCGGCGACGTCACCGCGAGGCCGGACCAGCGTCACCGACCGCTTCAGCGCGACCAAAGCAGCCGGAACCGCTCCTGTCCGACCGGGTCTGCGACCAGGCTCGCCTGGATCGCACAAGGGAAGGTCACGTCGTCGAGGATCAGCCGGACGAACCAGCCCAGCCGCTGATGCGGCGTGTGCCAGCCGAACCCGAACTCGGCCTCGCTCGCTGTGACCACGCGGTAGTCCGGCCCGGTGGGCCGGCGCCCGGGGTCGAGGCGGATCTCGACCGGGAGCAGCAGCGTGGCCGTGCGGACGGTGCCGGTGAAGCTGCCGTCCGAGCCGCGCAGGAATGTGCCGATGAGCGCCATGATGGTGGTCCCGAGGGAGCGACCGCGCCCGTCGCGGCCGATGGCGCGCGGACCGGCGCGAGGCAGAGTCCGATGCACGGGAGCCGATCGGCGCCGCCGGAGCGCCAGCGGAGGACCCCGTGAGGGGTTGCGGCGAGGCGCTGCCCTTGCGCCAGTCCCCCCGCCTACGGCCGCAGGGGCGGTCGGGCCCGGTGCCGAACAGCAGACCGAGGATCGAAACAAGACGACCGGATCGCCGGTCAGGCCGCCCAGTGGGTCTCGAGACCGGACACCCTCGCGCTGTCCGCCTCATCGACGAGAGCGGCGAAAGCGTGCTCTCACGCCGTCAGGCCGCCTCTGGCAGCGCAGCCGTCACCGGGAGGTCCAGGGCTCCACCGGCCGCCACGCTCGTCCCGCGGCCCCTTGCGAATCCCAGCCGGGCCGGCGTCCTCGCCGTCCAGGTTGAGGTCGACTCCGTAGTCGCCACGGTGGACGATTTGCTGGTCACGCGCGTGGCCCTCGCCACACTGGGCAAGGACTGGACAGGCCGCCGCAAGTTCCCGAAGGGACAAGTTCCGCAAGGAAGCGGCCTCGATGAATGCGCTCGACCTGATCACCGACCATCCGGTCCTGACGGTGAAGCGCCCGGCCGGCCCGCTTAACCTGATTGTCGCGCAGGCGAACCGAGCGGTGGACCAACTCGTCGAGGCCGACACCCTCTCCGAGCGCAAGGTCTACGCCCGCCATCGCATCTTCGCCGCGACGGAGGTGCTCACAATTGTGAACAGGACCTTCGGACATCCTCTCGCAATAAATCAGCTTGTGAATCGGGTGGAGCGGAAACCGCGCAGGGCCGCCGAGGGGGGAGGGGCGCAGGTCCGACAGCGCCTCGTTCTGGTGATAGTGGGATTTGTTCGCCCATCCGGTTCCGACGGCCATGACCATGCGCCCTCGACATGTGGCGGCCCAAGAGCGGCCGGTGTGCCGAACGACGCCATGGCGGGGCAACGCCCAATCTCACATCTACGCCATTGACGTATATGCGCCATTGGCGTAAAAGAACGCATGCCTGGCGACCTGCAGACCGTCATCGAGAGCGAGGTCTACCTTCGCACGGCCGAGAGGCTGATGACCGAGGCGGAGCGGGCCGCCGTCGTCGATGTCTTCGCAGCCAACCCGCAGGTCGGAGACGTGATCCCGGGAACTGGCGGCCTGCGCAAGGTGCGGGTTCCTTTGGCCGGCCGCGGCAAGCGGGGCGGAACTCGAGTCATCTCGTGCTTCGTCGGCCGGCGCGACGTCTACCTGCTCCTCGATTATGCGAAGGACGAGCAGGCCAACCCAACCCCAGAGCAGGCGCGAATCCTGGCCCGACTGGTCGAAACCCTGTCCTGAGGAGGCACGATGGACGACGCGATGTTCAAAGACCTGACCCGCAGCCTGGAGCAGGCCGCAGCGCACGCCCGCGGCGAGACCGTGCCGGGCCTGCATGTCCATGTTCCCCGCGAGGTCGACGTTGCGGCGATCCGCAAGGCGACCGGTCTCTCTCAGGACGTGTTCGCCCGTCGAATCGGTGTCGCCGTCGGCACCCTGCGGAACTGGGAGCAGGGCCGGCGCAAGCCCGAGGGGCCGGCGCGCGTGCTGCTGGCGCTCCTGGAGCGCAACCCGCGCCTCGTGGAGGAGACCCTGGGGGCGCAGGGGTGATGGTGTCGGCGATCGGCTGCGATCCCGGCGCCCGTGCATCGCGAGGGGCAGCCCCGCCGCAGCGTTGCTCGCGCTGGAGGTCCGGTCGCGCCTGTGCATGATCGGTACCGCGAACGGCTCGGTCGAGACGTATGGTGAGAGCGGTTGCAGCCCTGCGATCGATTCAGCTCGCGCTGCCGGCGCGGGCCGATCCTGCCGCGGGTGATTTCTCGGCTCCATGCCCGCCGACCACGGCAGCAGGACGTTGGCACCGGAATGCGCCCGACGGTCCATGCGGTTGTTCGGCATCCCGACCGCCGCGGGGCCCGGCAGGGTACTCGACAGCTGCACCCCCGGAATCCGACCCGCGTCGAGCTCGCCGATGATCGTGTCGGTGATCCGCTGGTAGAGTTCGACCCGCTGGGCCGGCACGGTCTCGGTGCAGGCGGCGGGCCGCGAGAAGGGGAGGGCGCCGCGCAATCGGCTTGGCTACCGCGACGGGTGCCGGAACCTCTCTCCGGCCTGACCTCTTGTCATTCCCTGCCGCGCCCATCTCCCTGTCGCGCAGTTGCTGCGGGCTTCGTTGGACGCCGTCCATGCACAGGACGTCCGGGGCCGGGGGGCCAGTCCCGGGCTGGCGGCACGACGGCTCAGGGATGCCCGTCGCCCGAAGTCTGGGCCGCCCCGGCGGCGCGTTCCAGGCTGACGTCTTTGCCCATCCTCACACCCTCCGGCGTCGGCAGGTCCGGGTACCCGCGGCGGTCGCAGGGCAAAGGGCTGCATCTCCCGCGGGAGCGGGACGCATGCGAAGCGCTGCTCGCGGATCAAGGTTTGAAGCCGATGCTCTTCGGGAAGGCGTCCCGCAGATAGTCCCGGTCGGCCTTGACCACTTTCCGCGCCTCCATGAACTCCGGCAGGCGCGACGCTGCCGCATGAACCCTGTCCCGGATCGCCCCGGCATCCGCGACCCCGATCTTGAGCGGCACGTGGGCGCGGAAGGCCTCCTCGACGTCCCAGGCTGGTCCGATGCCGTTCGCCGGCGCGCAGACATGCCGCCGCATGCCGGGGTGCGGCACGACATCGAAGACGGGCGAAAACTCCCAGCGTCCGCAGCGATCCAGGAAGCCGTGGTTGCGCAGGTGGTCGTCCGTGTTGTGGAGGAAGGCGTTGAGGAGCAGGCGCTCGAACGCCTGCTCGGCTGCGTCCCGGACGCCGATGCGCCGGGCAGCCTCGGCGATGTCGCTGTAGGTGCGTTGCGTCCCGTAGCCGGTCGACGGCTGATTCAGCAGCGTGGCGGCGCTGAGATAGCCGAAGGGGCGCCCGCCGGTACCGGATGCGCGGTCGAAACGCTCGACGAGCAGCGCCGCCCGCCCGCCGACCTCGACGATCAGCCTGTCCGGGACCGGAAGGCCTGCCACTTCGGCAACGTCGAGGCAGGCGGCTTCGACCCGCGGATCGTCGAACCGGTCCATCGTCGTCGGGAACTTGGCGATCCACTGCCGGCCGGCATGCCGGATCCGGGCCTTCGGCCGTGCGCCCCCGACGTCGCCGCTCTTGCGGAAGAGCAGCGCGAGATGGTGCTTTGCCCCCTCGCCCGCGTCGACCGACGAAGCCGCTGCCATCAGGGCATCCAGATCGTCGCTCACGCCGGGCAGCGCGACCAGAGGCTCCTCGTCCGGCACCCAGGATTGCGGCCCCGACTCGGGCGACGGCCCAAATGCGAGATCGCCCGTTCGGTCCATCCCGCCGAGGGCGAGATATTCCGGCATCGAGAGGACGGTGCGCGGGAATGCGCGCTGGAGCACCTGCTTGCCCCACCCGTCGGGGCCGGCGTCGTGGAACGCCAGCGGGAGCTCCTCGGGACTGCCCGGAAAGGACCTGCGCACCAGCGGCAGGCCCAGGGGATCGATCGCCCTGGCGCCGTCGAGCGCGAGGTAGCTCCGGGCATAGCCGAAGCGGCCGATGCGCTTCTCGCCCGCTCCCTCGAAGGTGAGCTCGCCCGCAGGGACATAGCCGTCGCCTTGCCAGCGGAAGACGACGAGCCGGTCGAGCCGGCCCGCCCTAGAAGTCCGCCACACCGGCCCTGCTCCTCGCGCGCTTCCTGCCGGTCGCGATCTCCATGTCCTCACCGATGGGATCGGCGGCAAGGAGATCGCCGAGGCGCTCGGTATAGCCGAGCACCGTGAGAGCCTTGAGCAGCGTCGAGATCGTGACTCCCGGGCGCCCCTTCTCGAGACTGACGACGGTCATGCGGCGTACGCCCATGCGCTCGGCGAACTCGGCCTGCGTGAGGTTTCTGCGCAGTCGAGCGAGGCGCACGCGGTCGCCGAGGAGCCTGAGGCCTTCGATCTCGTCGCCAGAGAGGATTGCCTTGGTTTGCATGAACGCTAGACCGATCACAAAGCGGTACAATGTAGACCATAGCGATCATTTGCAAGCGCTCGCTGGCCCTGCCGCCACACGCCGCGCATCCGGAGCGGCAGCGTCGATCCGCGCGGCCTGCGGCCCGGCCGTTGCCTGTTCCAAGGTGGCAATCGGCGATGTCAGGAACTCAACATTCTGCAGAGAAATCGGCATCCGCCGTTGCGGCGGTCCCGGGCGCCCCGGATAGAACCGCCCAGCACCGCAGCCTCTGGGCGCCGCCCGGCCTCCGGTGCGCGGATGGTCCCCGGCGACCTTGCGAAAGCCGTCCCTGACATGGATCGCTCTGTGAACACTCGCCCGTCGATCGGGCCGGGGGACGCGACCGGTAGGTTCCCCGGCTTGCAGCGTTGAGACCGGTGCCCCCTCCTTCTCCGATCCTGTCCCTGACGCGCGGCCGTCGAGCGCTCGGCTGATCCGGCTTGTTGGGGCCACGGTGATGAGGCTGGCTTTGGTTGGGAGGCGAAGGCCGCGTAGCTGTCAGCGCGGCCTGCGGATCGGACGGGCAGCCGGCGGGCGCGCTCGGCTACTCGCGGAGCGGAGTTGAGAGATGTCCCGCGAAGGAAAAAGGCGCGCGCGGGGCCAAGCGCGCGAGGCTTGGATGGCAGGCGGGGCAGGCCGCGCGCTGTCCCCGAAGCCGAGGCTCAGCCCGCGAAGGGGTCGAACTCGGTGACGATGTGGGCCGGATCGCCCTCGAACTCGTCGGAGGTGACGACGCCATAGCCGGCATCGGAACGGAAGACCGTGACCGGGACCATCAGCGAGAGCGCGAGGCTGTGGGCGTAGCGGTTCGCGAGGGTGAGATCGGTCGCCATCGGGGTTCTGCTCCTGACGGAGCGGGGGCGATCCCCGCTCGACAGCGCCCCAGGAGGCCGGGAGCGGCCGCGATCACCGCGGGAGGCGAAGCCGGGAGCGGCCGCCCGCTTCGCGGAGCGGACCCCTTGAGGGTTGATCGTGGAAGGCCGCGACGGCCTATCGGGGTTGCGGCGAGAGAGCGGGGTCGTCCGCCCCCGGCCGGGCGGGTCACCGACAGAGGATCGATATCGTTCGGTGAGGAGTGCGGGCCGATGGATCAGGGAGCCGCAGTGGGACACCGGCGGGGTGTGCGGATCAGGCGCTGATCGATGCAGTGAGCGCCAAAGTGAGGTTAGGGCGCGCAACGGGGCAGGCGGGTTGCCCCGATCACGGGAATCGAGGATGCCACGATGACCCGCAAGCGTCCCGGCCGGGTCGCTGTCGTCGTAGACATGCTCCGCGCCGAGGTCGCGAGCGCCGACCAACTCAGGGTGCAGTTGCTCCGGACAAATGCGCGGGCCCATCTCCGGAACGCGCTGGTCTATGCGGAACGGTCCGACGAACTGGACATGGCAGCTGATGATGCATGGCGGGCCGTGCTAGCCTTCGTGGAGGGGCAACGAATAGCACCTGCATGGCTATCGGTTGGCCCCGGAGCTCGCCGCGCCGCCCTCTCGGCTAAAGCGAAGTCCGCCTCACAGGCCTTCAGGCAGCTGCCGGAGGGCTGCTTGGCCTTCTATCGTGCCGAGGCTTTGTGACCAAGCCGACTTACCCGGCCACGGTGCCATGAAGGGCAGCAGCGACTTCGGGATATTGCGCCGGGGGTCGCAGTGCCGTGGCAGCCCTTGATGCGGCAACTCAACCATGCCATCGGTTTGTAGGACCAGCGGCACGCAAGGCACTGATTGAACAAGGGTTTCAGCCGTATCAATCGTTAAGCTCGCATGGCGCGCCCTACGGGATTCGGCCGCCCTGCCGGGAAATCTTGGGCTAGAGTCGGAAATTCGTTGCAGAATCGTCGACCGTGAGTAGCGTTTCTTGGTGCCGACAATTCGACGGCCTGTTGCCGTTGTCGATCATCGAGGGCCCGCGATCAAGCATGCCACGGTACGCCTTGGTCCCGTTCACCCGGCAAGCGGTCAAGGGTGGCGTCTTCAGGTTCCGACTTCAGCTTCCCGACGACGTCGTTGTTCGCCTCGAAGCTCTCGACGTTCCCAGCGTGAAGCGCACCGTGACGTTCAGTTTGAAGACCCGAGATCCGCTCGCAGCGCGTAGCCGAGCCCTGCGGGCCGCCGCCGATCTCGGCGACCTGATACGAGAAGTTCGAGGCGGGGCATCGTTCTCGGCGTGGATCTTCGATCCCAGCCCGTACCAGCGTGATACGATCGTCCGCCCGAGCGCCGGGCCCGAGCGGGTGGTCGCAGCGCAGCCCGCCGCTGACGACGCTGAGCGCAAGACGCCGGCCCGCAACGCGGCCATGACGCTGCGCCGGGCCTACGAGGAGGTCTACCTGCCTCGTCGGAGCGAGCGCAAAGGCGCTCTACCTCGACGGCGTTCCCGGCTCGACATCGAGAAGGCGATCAGCCGCTTCGAAGTTCAGATCGGCGACAAGGCGATCACCGCCATTACCCGCCAGGACGGTGAGCGCTTCGCGCGCGGCCTACGCGTCGGCTCGGTCGCTACACTTAAGAAGGCACTCGGTGCCTTCGCAACTATCTGCAACGCGGCGGTTGCCGCCGGCATCATCCCGTCGAACCCGTTCCGCGGCTTAGGGCCAGATCGCGCAACGGTCAGCGCGGCCCGGCGCAGCTACCTGCGCTTCGACCTCGATCAACTCGCCCAGGTGTTCGCTCGAACCGAACGCGAGAGCGGGGCCGTGCTTTGGTTGCCCCGCCTGCTGCTGCTCACCGGCGCACGTTTAGAAGAGATGGTGTAGATCAGCGCCGAAGTGGGACCCCACCAGCATACGAACCTATCATATTGAATTTGCAACCGAATATGGTTTCTACGCGGGGTCCCGATCGGCGCCGATTGGGACCCCGCCCTAACGGCCTTTTTCATCATAGCTTCAGGGCCTTATTCGCAATCCATCCCAGGGCCCCACTTCTGTGCTGATCTACACCTTGGCAGGCCGCAGCGCAGCGGAGGACGGAAGGGGACGGGTTTGTTGGTCCGCGAGGAGCCGCCTTAGGCGGCGGGGAAGAAACCCGGATCCCGCCGTTGCGGTGGTCCCGGGCGCCCCGGATAGACACGCCCATTCAAGAGGCCCACGGGCGCGGCCTTGTGCCGGTACGCAAGGAGACCCCTGGCCACTTGGTTTCGCCGTCCTGCGAAGGACGCTCCGCGAGGTCCACCTGCAGGCCGGCTCTCGGGACCGTGTGGCCCGGAGGAGGAGTCGGCCCCCGACGCGCCCACTCCACGCTTGTCGGTCGGCGGCATGCCGCTACAGGGCGGTCTTCAGATCGGTGTGGGTGAAGTCTCGGCCCTTGAACAGGATGGGAGCCCGGTAAGACGCGGCGCAGGCGTAGGACAGGCAGTCGGCGAAGTTGAGTTGTGCCGGATGGCCCCGGCCCTTGCCGTAGGTCTCGAAGGCTTGCACGGCCCGGCGGGCGATGGCGTCGCTGATCGATACCACCGTGATCCCGGCCGTGGTCAGGAAAGCGTCGTACAGGTCCTGCGCGACCGGGACCGGAAGGCCGAGGATGCGTGCGACGTTGATCGTCGCCTCGAGACGGACATGCGCCCCGGTCTCCCGGCGCTTGGCGGACTCGATGCAGGCAAGGAAGGAGGCCGCCTCGGGCTCATCGGCCAGGATGGCGACGACGGCGGAGGTGTCGATGAACACCCCTCAGCGCGTCCACAGCGCGTCGCGCTCGGCGTCACTCAGTGGGGCAGCCGGTAGCCGATCTGCCTTCGCCAGAGCCTCGGCCCGGATCGCGGCGACGCGATCCATCAAAGGCATGGCCTCGTCGGCACGCTTGATCTCACGCTGCAAGGCGAGTTTGATGGCGGCGGTGAGATTAGGGGCGCCGCAGCGCTTCATCACCGCCTCGGCCAGGGTGCGAACCTCCTCGTCCCGGATGCTGAGCATGATGTCTGTCTCCATCCATATAGACAGTGCATATACGCACTGACAGGCGCCGTCCATACAAAGATGGCCGGGCTGGCTGCCTGTCATCGTGAGGAATGATCGGGGCAGGCCGGTACCGACCGGCCTCTGGACGAGGCTCACTCCTCGTAGGGGTCGAATGCGGTGATGACGCTGGCGGGATCGCCCTCGAACTCATCGGAGGTGACGACGCCGTACCCGGCCTCGGAGCGGAACACCGTGACCGGGACCATCAGGGAGGCCGCGAGGCTGTGGGCGTAGCGGTTCGCAAGTGTGAGATCGTTCGCCATTGGGGTCTTGCTCCTGCTGGGCGGGGGCGATCCCCGCTCGACAGCGGCCCCAAGAGGCCGGGAGCGGCCGCGATCACCGCGAAGGCGAAGCCGAAGCGGCCGCCCGCTTGCGGAGCGGACCCCTTGCGGGTTGATCGTACAAGGCCGTTACGGCCTATCGGGGTGGCTTACGTGAGAGCGGGATCGTCCCCCGCCGGTCGAGCCTCACATTGGATTGATATCAATATCATAGCGACATCATACCCATAGGCTGGTCTTCCTGGCTCCGCCGCGGTCCGCCACACCGTGGCCTGGGGTCGTATGCTGCTAGAGGGACCGGTCGATCCGCCCCTGCGACACGGCGAACAGAGAGCCGATCGCGGACCAGTGTCAACGACAGGCCGAGATCCTCGTGGAGGAAGCGGGCCGGGATCACCTCCTCGTGGCCCTCCCAGACGATCCGCCCGCCCTTCCAGATCGTGACGTAGCCGCCGCCCTTCGCATCGGCGCCGGAGGGGCCTCCGAGAAATTCCGGCAGCCGAATTCGCCGACCGTGGCTGAGAAGGAGGACCTGGGGTTGTTACCGACCAGAACGCGGTCACAAGCACCGGTCGGTCGCCGGACCCGGCGACGCGACAGGCCGATGCGGATCGCCTCGTAGGCGCTCATCCTCCTGCATGGCCATGCTCGGAAAGTCCCGGCACTCGTCTCGCTCTAGATCCAGAGCGGATTTTTATTACAGGATACGGCCGGAAGAGGGGGATTCGTCGTTCACCAGGACACAGGTTGCGTTGCAACCGGTCCCTGCTTCCATTCCGATCATGAATGCAGCCTCGTAACCCGGGCGAAACGCTTCATTTTGCGATAAGGCAAAAAATCCAATCCGGTATGCCGGCTCGTTTGCCTCGGCGTTCGGATCAAGATCGCTGCCACGATTGTGGATTACCCGGCCCTTTCTGCGGTCTCGGGAGCTTCGTCTTGTGACGCCTCGATCCAGTCGCGGAACAGGGCAAGGGCCGGGCTGGCGCGGCTGCGGGCCGGGTAGATCAGCGCGTAACGCGAGCGGCCCGGGAGTTCGCGCGTCGAGACGCAGCAGAGCCGCCCTTCGGCGAGATCGCTCGAAGCCAGGATCTTCGGCACCAGCGCGACGCCCAGCCCGCAGCGCGCGGCGGCGAGGACCATCCCGAAATGCTCGAAGCGCGCTCCGCGCAGGATGGTGATGGGGTCGAGCCCGGCATCGCGAAACCATTCGAGCCACAGGTCGGGTCGGGTCGATTGCTGCAGGAGCGGCATCCGGGCGATCGCCGTATCGCTCAAGGGCAGCCCGCCATCCGGCAACAGCGACGGTGCCGCGACCGCGACCAGCGTCTCCTCTCGCAACGGAACGACGTCGGTCCCCGGCCCCGCCAGCTCGGTCCGCTGGATCGCCGCGTCGAAGGGCTCGCGCTCGAAATCGACCGGGTCGAGGCGGGCGGCGAGATCGATCGAGAGGCCAGGCGAGCAGCGATGGAAGTCGGCCAGGCGCGGGATCAGCCAGCTCGTGCCGAAGGTCGGCAGGACGGCGAGGCGCAAGACCTGCACCTTGTCGCCGAAGGCCATCACCATCAGCGCGGCGGCGTTGAGGTCGGCCAGGATGCGCGCGGTGTCCCGCAGCATGGCGCGCCCGGCATCCGAGATCACCAGCCGCTTGCGGACGCGCTGGAACAGCGCGACGCCGAGCCGCGCTTCGAGCGAGGCGAGCGACCGGCTCACGGCGCTCTGCGTCAGGCCGAGCTGGCGTGCGGCCTCCGTCACCGACCCGCATTCCGCGCAGGTGCCGAAGGCTTGCAGCTCGGACAAGGTCGGCGTGAACGATCGTTTCATGGCGAGTGCGCTCCACCCGGATTCATCGCCCGGCGGCCCCCGGTGGACAAGCCCGTCGCACCGCCAAGTTCATTCCCTTTTCTCATGTTTTCGCCAGCCGAACTCATTGGAATCCGGGCGACGGAGCGCTTATCCGGCTCGCATTCTCGTGCTTCCGCGCGGCGCTTGACGCAGGATCATCTCGGAGAAGGCCATCATGCCGTTGACGCTCAAGGACGCTCCCGATCTCGGCCGCTTCTCCTGGGAGGACCCGTTCCGACTCGACGACCAGCTGAGCCCCGAGGAGATCATGCTGCGCGACGGGGCACGCGCCTTCGCGCGGGAGACGCTCGCGCCGCGCGTCGTCGAGGCGTATCGGGAGGAGAAGACCGACCCCGCCATCTTCCGCGAGATGGGCGAGATGGGCCTGCTCGGCGTCACCATCCCGGAAGAGTACGGCGGCATCGGCGCCTCCTACGTGGCGTATGGCCTGGTCGCGCGCGAGGTCGAGCGGGTCGATTCCGGCTACCGGTCGATGATGAGCGTGCAATCCTCGCTGGTGATGTACCCGATCTACGCCTACGGCTCGGAGGAGCAGCGCCGAAAATACCTGCCGAAACTCGCCAGCGGCGAATGGATCGGGTGCTTCGGCCTGACCGAGCCTGATGCCGGCTCCGACCCGGCCGGCATGCGCACGACGGCCCGCAAGACAGAGGGAGGCTACGTTCTCAACGGGACCAAGACCTGGATCTCCAACGCGCCGATCGCCGACGTGTTCGTGGTCTGGGCGAAGTCCGAGGCACATGGCGGCAAGATCCGCGGCTTCGTGCTGGAGAAGGGCACGAAGGGCCTGTCCGCGCCGAAGATCGGCGGCAAGCTCTCGCTGCGCACCTCGATCACCGGCGAGATCGTGCTCTCCGACGTCGAAGTGTCCGAAGGTGCGCTCCTGCCGAATGTCGAGGGCCTGAAAGGGCCCTTCGGCTGCCTCAACCGGGCGCGCTACGGCATTGCATGGGGCGTGATGGGCGCGGCCGAGTTCTGCTTCCATGCCGCGCGCCAATACGGGCTCGATCGCAAGCAGTTCGGCCGGCCGCTGGCGCAGACGCAGCTGTTCCAGCTCCGCCTCGCCGACATGCTGACCGAGATCTCCCTCGGCCTCCAGGCGAGCCTGCAGGTCGGACGCCTGCTAGATCGAGCAGCCGCCGCGCCGGAGATGATCTCGATCGTCAAGCGCAACAATTGCGGTAAGGCGCTGGAGATCGCCCGCAGGTCCCGCGACATGCACGGCGGCAACGGCATCTCGGAAGAGTTCCAGGTGATCCGGCACATGGTCAACCTCGAAACGGTCAACACCTACGAGGGCACGCACGATGTCCATGCGCTGATCCTCGGCCGGGCCGTCACCGGCCTCCAGGCCTTCTTCTGAGGCCGGACGCGATGACCGGCGACTCCTCCCGCGTCGGCGCGGCACCGCTGGCCGGTCTCAAGGTCGTGGAACTCGCGCGCATCCTGGCCGGTCCCTGGATCGGCCAGACGCTCGCCGATCTCGGCGCCGAGGTGGTCAAGGTCGAGGCGCCCGGCGGCGACGACACCCGCCGCTGGGGGCCGCCCTTCGTCGAGCGCACGTTGCCCGACGGCACGCTCGACCGCACGGCCGCCTATTTCCATGCCGCCAACCGCGGCAAGCGCTCGATCACCTGCAATTTCGAACGGGCGGCCGACCTCGCGATCCTCCTCGACCTGATGCGCGAGGCCGACGTCCTGATCGAGAACTTCAAGGTCGGGGGCCTGAAAAAATACGGCCTCGACTATGAGACGCTGTCTTCGCTCAACCCGCGCCTCGTCTACGGCTCGGTCACCGGCTTCGGGCAGGACGGGCCGTGCGCGCCGCTGCCCGGGTACGATTTCCTGATCCAGGGCCTGTGCGGGATCATGGATCTCACAGGCGACCCGCAGGGCGAGCCGCAGAAGATCGGCGTCGCGTGGATCGACATCCTGACCGGGCTCTACGGCACAATCGGGATCCAGGCCGCGCTCGCCGAGCGCGAGCGGTCCGGCCGGGGGCAGCATGTCGACCTCTCGCTGCTGGATTGCGGCGTCGCCGCCCTCGCCAACCAGGCGATGAACTATCTGGCGGGCGGTGCGGCGCCGACCCGCATGGGCAACGCCCATCCGAACATCGTCCCCTATCAGGTCTTCCCGGTCGCGGACGGCCACGTCATCGTCGCCTGCGGCAACGACCGGCAATTCGCCGGCTTCGCCGCCCTCCTCGGCCTTGGCGACCTCGCCGCCGATCCGCGCTACGCGACCAACCCGGCCCGCGTCGAGAACCGCGACAGGCTATGCGCGCTCCTCGCCGAGCGCACGTCCGGGATGGCGCGCGATGCCCTGATCGCGGCGATGCAACGCGGCGGCGTGCCGGGCGGGCCGATCAACGACGTCGTCGGCGCAATCGCCCATCCTCAGATCCGGCATCGCGGCCTGTGCATCGCGCCGGAGGGAGTGCCGGGCCTGCGCACGCCGATCCGTTTCTCGCGCAGCGCCCTTCGAACCGAGCGCGCCTCGCCCGCGCTCGGGGAGGCCGACGCGGTGCAGGCCGGACTTTTGCGCCCGTCAATCTAACAGGATCACGAAGGATAGCGTGCAATGATGATCTGGGATTGCCCCGGATCGGATACTGCTGGCGAATGCCGCGGCTCAGGCAGCTTGACTGATGAGGCGAGGGAAGGGTGATCGCCGGGTCGACGCGACGGTCTCACCCGCCAGCCAGTCGATGATCCGGCCGATGTTGAGGGCGGCGGCGGTCAGGACGTGCTGGAGGTGGACCTTGGCCAGCCCGAGGTAGCGAGCCCGCCGCAGATGCATGGTGGGCACGCCCAGCGATAGTGTCCCTTCGATGCCCGCCCGCCAGCGGTACTGCTCGGCGAAGGTCTCATCGGCTTCTCGCGCCCGCGCGGCCTTTAGCGCCGCATGTTCCTCGCGCCGACGCGGCGTGAGCAACCGGCGCGGGGAGCGCGTACAGTTCTCCTTGAGCGCGCAGGGCTTGCAGTCCGCACTGGAGAAGCGGATGCGCATCACCGTGCGACCCACGTTGTGATCGGGGCTCCAATTCGTCGTGGTGTGACCGGCCGGACAGGTGGCGCTCTTCCGATCCCAGTCGATCTGGAAGTCCTGAAGCCGGAAGGCTCCCGACTGACGCGACTGCCACTGCGTATCCTGCGGGCTCGGCCCGAGCAGCGTCACGGCGTGATCGCGTGTACTGGCCAGCAACAGGTCCGCATCGACGTAGCCGGCATCGACCAAGTGCGTGTCCGGGAGACGATCGTGGGCTGCCAGGTCGGCATGGATCGACCCGAGTGCGTCGCGGTCGGCGACCGGGGCCAGCGTGGTCGCCACGTGAGTGATCAGGCGCGGGCGATCCGCATCACAGGTCTCGGTGAGGTGGACCTTGTAGCCGATCCCCGTCGTCGATCGCTTCCTGGCATAGTGAGTCTGTGGATCGTACGGCGAGGCGATCATCAGCAGTGAGGGTGGAATGCCCTCCGAGGACGTTCGCCAAACAACTCGCGTGGTCTGCGGCTTCGTATGATCCACGTCGTCTTTCGCGCCGGTCTCGTCGTCGACCGGGACAATCTGGAAGTTCTGCAGCCAGACCCGGCTGAGCAGGATCACGGCGGGGATCTCGCGCAGCCAGGCCGGGGCGTCGGGCGAGAACACGGCTGCCAGGAGCGTGTGTCCGTCGCGGCCGATCGGCTCGGCATGAGCCCGACGGGCCGCCTCGCCTTGCGGGACGTACAGATCGTCGATGGGCTTGGCGTAACGCTCGTTCCAGCTCCCCTCGGCATGGACACGAAGCCAATCGGGAGCCGCAACGGCGAGCCCATTGAGGGTGGCGCGCAAGGTCTCGGTGACGCAGCCGAGGCGGTTGAGGCTGCGCACCGCCCCCAGGACATGCGTGCTGTCGGTGCGCTGACGGCCTCGCGCGACCAGAAGCTGGCGCTCGCGACACAGGGCCAGGAGAGTGTCGAGCAGGAGCGTCTCGGCGTGGCCGGCCACGAGGCGGGAGCGGAACTCGCTCAGCACCGAGGCGTCGAAGCCCGGGTCGGTGAGGTCGAGGCCCAGGAGATACTTCCAGTCGATGCGGCCACGCGCCGCCTCGGCCGCGCGGCGATCCGAGAGGTTCTCGGCGAACTGCAGCACGGTAACGAGAGCCAGCCGACAGGGCGCCTCGGCTGGGCGGCCACGGCAGGAGAACAACGCCGTGAACTGCGCGTCGGTGAACACGGTGCCGAGTTCATCCCTCAGCCGCATGTAGGGATTGCCCCGCGGGAACGCGGCCCGCGCCACGACGGCGGTTTGGCTGGGAACCTCGGCGGGCGAGCGTGGAGCAGCGACATGACGAGCCTCCAAGAACGTCGGATTGCGTTGCCACATCAACGAGCTACCCACACAGAAGGATTCACCAGCAGTATCAGAAACGGGGCAATCCCAGGGTAGGTATCAAATCTGTGAGAGCCAATCAAATAGGCTCTCAGGATGAGGTCGCGGGTCGGAGTGAACAGTGTCTCGCGGCGCTGTCCTCGCAAGTCAAACAGGCTCTGGGCGCGGGACGGGCGGGTCGAGCGTGCGATCATGCTGCCGGCGGCCGCGTGCAGCACCACGCGGATCGCCAGAGCTTCGGCACGAGACCGATGCCGACCGTTGCCTCCATCGCCCCACGATGGGTCCACCCTCACCCCGCATGGGTGTAGGCCGTCTTGACTGTCGTATAGAACTCAGCCGCGTAGCGCCCTTGCTCTCGGCTGCCGTAGGACGACGATTTCCGGCCGCCGAACGGCACGTGAAAATCGACGCCCGCGGTCGGCAGGTTGACCATCACCATCCCGGCTTGCACGTTGCGCTTGAAGTGCGACGCGTATTTGAGGCTCGTGGTCGCAATGCCCGCCGATAGCCCGAAGCGTGTGTCGTTCGCCGTGGCGATCGCTTCATCGTAGTCGCGCACCCTGATGACGGCAGCCACGGGGCCGAAGATCTCCTCCTGACAGATCGTCATGGCGTTGGTCGCCTCGGTGAAGAGTGCGGGCTGCAGATAGAAGCCCGGCGTCTCCCGATCGAGCCGGTGACCGCCGTGAGCGAGCCTCGCGCCCTCCTGCTGCCCGAGCTCGACATAGCGGATGTCCTGCCCAAGCTGCGCCTCGTCGACGACCGGCCCGATCTGCGTGCTGTCCTCGAGGGCGTGGCCGATCGCAAGGCCGGCCATGCGGTCCTGCACGGCCGCGACGAAGCGGTCGTGAATCCCGTCCGTCACAATGAGGCGGGAGGCGGCCGTGCATCGCTGGCCCGCCGAGAAGAACGCCGAGTTGACCGCCGCCTCCACGGCGACCGGCAGGTCGGCGTCGTCCAGGACCACGAACGGGTTCTTGCCGCCCATTTCGAGCTGGTACTTCCGTTGGAACGGAGCCGAGGCGGCGGCGACCCGCGCTCCGACGCGGGTCGAGCCGGTAAAGGAGATGCCGGCCAGATCGGGGCTGTCGAGCAAGGCCTGGCCGACATCCGCTCCCCGACCCATGATGAGGTTGAGGACCCCGTCCGGCAACCCGGACTGCCTCAGGATGTCCACGAGCGCCCATGCTGAGCCGGGCACGAGCTCGGCGGGCTTGAAAACCACGCAGTTGCCGTAGGCGAGCGCCGGCGCGATCTTCCACGCCGGGATGGCGATCGGGAAGTTCCAGGGCGTGATGACGCCGACGACGCCGATCGGCTCGCGCGTGACCTCGACGCTCGCACCCGGCCGAACCGACGGGAGGCACTCGCCCCCCGGTCGCAGGCATTCCCCGGCGAAGAAATCGAAGATCTGGGCCGCGCGGACGACTTCGCCGACGCCCTCCGCAAGGGGCTTGCCCTCCTCCCGCGACAGGAGGCGACCGAGCTCCTCCTTGCGCGCGGCGATGAGGTCGGAGGCGCGCCTGAGGATCGCGTGACGCTCCATGAGCACGCTCTGCGACCATTTCGGGAAGGCGACCTTGGCCGCAGCGACGGCCTGCCGCGCATCCTCGGCGGAGCCATGAACGTAGAGGCCGACGACGTCCCGCGTGTCGGAGGGATTGATGTTGGGGACGCCCTCCGACCCGACCCATTCGCCGTCGATGAGGTTGCGATGGACGGTCATGGGCTCACGCCTTCGCCCGGTGAGCCGCCGGCACCGTGGCGAAGGCCGCCTCGATCGACGCCTCGAGGATCCGCAGCGCCTCGTCCAGGACCGGCTCCTCGATGGTCAGCGGCGGAAGCAGGCGGATGACGTTGTAGCGGACGCCGCAGGACAGCACGATGAGGCCGCGCTGCTCGGCCTCGGCGACGATCTGGGACGTCAGCTGAGGTGCGGCGTCACGGCCTGGCGTGGCTTCGACGAGCTCGAACCCGATCATCGCACCGTTGACACGGACATCCCCGAGCCGCTCCAGCCCCTGGCGAGCGGCCAGGTCGTTCAGGAGTGCGCCCACCCGCTCTCCGATCCACGTCGCCCGCGCGCAAAGCCCCTCGGTCTCGATGACGTCAAGCACGGCATTCGCCGCTGCGACCGAGATGGGATTGCCGGCATAGGTTCCACCGAGCCCGCCCGGCAGCGCAGCATTCATGATCGTCGCCTTGCCGACCAGGGCCGAGAGCGGAAAACCGCCGGCGAGCCCCTTGGCGAGCGTGACGAGATCGGGATTCACCCCGGAATGTTCGATCGCCAGCATCGTCCCCGTTCGGGCCATGCCGGCCTGGATCTCGTCGGCGATGAGGACGATCCCGTACCGGTCGGCGCGTTCGCGCAGGCCCTGCAGCAAGGCGGGCGGAGCGGCATTGAAGCCGCCCTCCCCCTGGATCGGCTCGACGATGAAGGCCGCGACACGGTCGGGGTCCACGTCGGAGGCGAGAAGGTGATCCAGCGCGCGCAGGGAGGCCGCGACGTCCACGCCCGAGAAGGCGGCCGGGAACGGCACGTGGAAGATTTCGGCCGGGAACGGCCCGAACCCCTTCTTGTAGGGGGCGACCTTGCCGGTCAGCGCCATGCCCATCATCGTCCGCCCGTGGAACGCGCCGGTGAAGGCGATGACGGCGGACCGCTTCGTATAGGCGCGCGCGATCTTGATCGCGTTCTCCACCGCCTCGGCGCCGGTGGTGACCAGCATCGTGCGGTTGTCCTCGCCCGTGTCGACGATCGCGTTCAATCGTTCGGCCAGCCGGATGTAGCTCTCGTAAGGAGCGACGTGGAAGCAGGTATGCGTGAACTGCAGAGCTTGCTCGGCGACAGCCCGCATGACATGCGGATGGCGATGGCCCGTGTTGTTGACGGCGATGCCGGCGGCGAAGTCGATGAAGCGCCGTCCCTCGACATCCCACAACTCGGCATTCGCTGCCCGCTCGGCAAAGATGGCCTTCGTCGCCACACCCGCTGCAACTGCATTCTGCTGCCTTGCGCGCAGCGCGTGCCCCTGGCCCATGACCGCCCTCTTGGTTTGAACGGCGAACCTCTAGCATCGATCAAAATATTGAGCAATACGCTAAAAATATAAAGCGTGTTAGGTTCCAGGGTATCGAGGATCAAGCGGCGGGATCGGGTCGCCACGGGTCGCCACGGTTCGCTCGGCGGGGGGCCGGCGGAGACGGCGCGGACGATCGGCGGCGGAAGCCGAAGGTTCGTGCTGCCAATGCAGCAGGCCGTCGCCCAATGGCGGTCATTCGGTATCGATGCAAAACCTGGATGACATGCAATCAATAAAGTAATTTTATTCATTTATAGCTGCTGTTGTTACAAATAAGGCGGCGTGCAGGCCGATATTACGACTGCCGTCGCCGACGAGACGTTACGAAAGCGGTGCGGTGTGCGGCTGTCGAAGAGATAGCTCTCGCCGGCGCGCAGGACGCGCACCAGATGGCCGACTGTCACCTCGATCTCACCCTCGATGACAATGCCGCCCTCACTGGACGCATGCTGCAGGAGGACTTCGCCGGTATCGGCCCCTGGTCCATAAACCTCGTGCAGGATCTGGAGATCGTAGGCCTTTGCATCCCCGACCTGGCGCAGGGACAGATAGCCCGGGCTGCGGATCCGGGAGGTCAGGTCGATCAGCCCGTTCGCTTCGAAAAACGGTCCTGCCTGGTACTCGAGACGGTCGTTGTCGAAGAAATCCGACATGCTGACGCCGAGCCCGCCGAGGATCTTTCGGAGCGTCGAGACCGACGGGCTCGACTTGTTCTGTTCAATGATTGAGATTTGAGCGTGGGGAACGCCAGCCTTCTCCGCCAGGCCGCGCTGGGACAGGCCCGCCTGCGCCCGTAGAGCCCGGAGCCGACCGCCCACATCGAAATCGTCGTCCGTCATGCCTCACCCCGCCTGCTCAAAATATCGAGCGGTCCGCATCATGGGCAGGATGCGCCGCCTCCCGACGAAGCAGCTATAGAGGAGGCACCTTTACGACGACAGGAATGGGACAGAGGATGCGAAGCGCGTCTCGCGTAGCACACCCCACACCCGTGAACCGGTCGGCCGGATGGACGGTGCGACCGGCTTCGAGGCCTTGACGGACGGAGGGCTCCGCCTGCCGGTCGGGGCGCTTCCTTCGATCGGGAGCGCCCCGCCGCCCGGTCAGGTCAGTCGATGTTGATCCATACCGACTTCGTCTGGCTGTACTGTCCGAGGGCCTCGAGACACTTGTCTCTCCCGTTCCCCGTCTGCTTGAAGCCACCCCAGATCGATGTCATGTCGCCGTGGTCGAAGCAGTTCACCCAGACCACGCCGGCCTCGACGTCACGGGCGAAGCGGTGGGCCTTGCCGACGTCGCGTGTCCAGATCGATGCCGCCAGCCCGTAGATGGAATCGTTGGCGATTTCGACCGCCTCCTCCAGGCCTGAGATGGGAAGGATCGCCGCGACGGGTCCGAAGATCTCCTCCTTGGCGATCCGCATCGCATTGTTGACTCCGGTGAACAGCGTCGGCTCGACGAAGGCACCGTCGGGAAGGGCATCGAAACGCCCGCCGCCGAAGCGCAGCGACGCCCCTTCGGCCCGCCCGATCTCGATGTAGTCGAGGACACGCTTCTGGTGGGAGGAGGTGACCAGCGGGCCGATCGTCGTCGACGGGTCCAGGGGATCGCCGAGGACGAAAGTCTCCCGGGTCCGGGCGGTAAAACGCTCCACGAAATCGTCGTGGATGCTCCGATCGACGAGGATGCGCGAGCCGGCGTTGCAGACCTCGCCCTGGTTTCCATAGATCCCGTTTACCGCATAGGTGACTGCGGTGTCGAGGTCGTCGTAGTCGGCGAGGACGATCTGCGGGGTCTTGCCGCCGCATTCTGTTGAGATCCGCTTCATGTTGGACTGGCCGGCATAGACCATCAGGAGCTTGCCGACCTCGGTGGAGCCCGTGAAGCCGATCTTGTCGACGTCGTCGTGCAGCGCGAGGGCCTTGCCGACTTCTTCGCCGAGGCCCTGCACGACGTTCAGGACGCCACTCGGACCGCCGGCCGCGATGAAGAGCTCCGCGAGGAGACCGGCCGAGAGCGGCGATTGCTCCGCCGGCTTCAGCACCACCGAGTTGCCGGTCGCCAGCGCCGGACCCAGCTTCCAGGCCGCCATCATCAACGGGTAGTTCCAGGGCACGATGACACCGACCACGCCGAGCGGCTGGCGCAGGATGTAGTGCAAGGCGCCGGCGGTCGTCGAGGTCACCGCCCCCTCGATCTTGTCGATCGTCTCGGAAAAGAACTTCAGCGCGGTGACCGACCCGGGGACATCGATGTTCATCATGTCCATGACCGGCTTGCCCATGTCGAGGCTGTCGAGCACGGCGAAATCCTCGGCATGCTCGGCCACGAGCGCGGAGAACTTCTCGAGGACGGCCATGCGGGCACGCGGGTCCATGCGGGACCAGGCGCCCGACCGGTAAGCCTTGCGGGCGACCTTGACCGCCAAGTCGACTTCCGCGGCACTGCCGCGCGCGACCTCGGCGATCAGCCTGCCCGTCGCCGGATTGATCGAGGCGAAGGTGCGGCCGTCAGCCGACGGCCGGTAGGCGCCGTCAATGAAATGCTGGGTGCGCAGGCTCACCGTCGCCGCCTTGGCATGCCAGAACTCTTTGGTGAAGGGCGTGTCGTTCATGGTTGCTCTCCGCGGAAGCGAAATCTACTTTTGATTTCTGAGGAGTTTGACCGACGCGATCACCAGCAGCAGTGACGCTGCGACGATGATGCTGCCGATGGCGTTGATTTCCGGCGTGATGCCACGCCGAAGGGTCGAGTAGATGTAGATCGGGAGCGTGACATCCCGGCCCGTGAGGAAGTAGGTCACGGGAATCTCGTCGAACGACAGCGTGAAGCACAGGAGCGCCGCGCCCAGGATCGACGGCATGATCTGGGGCAGAGTCACGCGCCGGAAGGTTTCCAGAGGCTTCGCGCCGAGATCGGACGAGGCCTCCAGCATCCGGCTGTTGACCTTCGCGAGCCGTGCCATGACCTGCGACACCACGATCCCGAGCAGGGCCGTCGAATGTCCGATCACGACGGCGGTGAGACTCTGCGGGATGCCGATCTGCTTATAGAAGTTGAGCATCGCGATACCGGTGACGAGGCCCGGCAAGCTGAGCGGCAGCAGGATGACGTTCTGGAACAGCCGCTTGCCGACGAATTCGTAGCGGTCGAGGGCGATCGCCGCCGTGACGCCGACCACGACGCTCACGACCGTCGCGCAGACGGCGACCACGAGGCTGTTCTGCAGCGCCGTTAGCATCTGCCCGTTCGCGACGGCCGCCGCGTACCAGCGCCAGGTGAAGCCGGCGAGCGGGAAGGACGTGACCGCACTGTCGTTGAACGAGAACAGGATCAGAAGCAGGATCGGGACGTAGAGGAAGGCGAGGACCAGCACGCTCGTGCCGACGAGACCATGCTGCCACCAGAGAAGCGATCGCATGGGAGCCCCTATCGAAGGTCAATTTGCCCAGCGCGGTCGAACCGGCTGGAAACCTGGAGGACGACGAGAACGAGGAGGAGGACGAGCGTCGCCAGGGCGGAGCCCAGCGGCCAGTTCAAGGCGGCGCCGAACTGGCTCTGGAGCAGGTTCGCCACCATGGTGCCGTCCGGCCCCCCAACCAGGACGGGCGCCACGAAGTCGCCGAAGGACAGGCAGAAGGTCAGGGTCATGCCGGCCACCAGCCCACCCATCGAGAGCGGCAGGATCACGCGCAGGAAGGTGTGGAACGGACCAACACCCAGGTCCTCGGATGCCTCGACGAGCGATCTCGGAATATTCTTCAGGACCGCGTAGAGCGGCATGATCATGAACGGGATGAAAATATAGACTAGGGTGATGATCATCGCCGTCTGGTTATAGAGAAAAATGGAAAGGGGCTCCTTTATGAGGCCCACCGATATCAGCAGGGAGTTGAGCGCCCCGTTCGTCCCCAGGATGATCTTCCATGTATAGGCGCGGAGCAGGTACGAGACCCACAGAGGAACGATGACGCACATGTAGAGGAGGTTGGAAAGCGCCTCCGACCTGATGGTGAACACCAGCATGTAGGCGACGGGATAGGCGAGGAGGCTCGAGACGACGGTGACGATCGTCGCGATCTTCAGGGTCCGCAGCACGACGGTGGCATATTGCGGATCGAGGACGATCTTGGCGTAGTTTCCCCACTGAAAGTCGGGGACGAACAGGGGGAATTGCCGGGTCCAGAAGCTGACCGAGATCATCACCACGTAAGGAATGATCATGAAGACCAGGATCCAGAGGAACGGACCGGAGAACAGGGCCAGAAAGGCCGGGGCATTGCGCCTTGTGACGAAGCTCATTGCTCCGGCTCCGCGAAACACATCACGTCTTCGGCTCCGACATAAAGCTTGATCGTTTCGCCTGCTTCGGGCGCCCGCCGCGACGAGGCGTTGCGGTGGAGATCGACGAAGAACGGCCGTTCGCTGCGCGCCGGAAACAGCTCCAGACGGAGCCGATCTCCCAGGAAGAGGCTGCCGGCGAGGCGAGCCTGGATCTCGTTGCCGCCCTCGACAGGCGCGAGATGAACATGCTCGGGACGGATGCCCAGCCGGACGCGCGCGCCCTCCCGTAGGCCTGCGCTCGTCTCGCGCCCTCGGCGGGCCTTGCGGAGCAACGAGCCGTCGCCCAACCGGAAGACATCGACGCCGTCCGAGGCGGATTGGAAGGTCGCGTCGAGGAGGTTGGACGCGCCGATGAAATCGGCGATGTAAGCGGATCCCGGATTGTCGTAGAGATCGGTCGGCGCGCCGACCTGCACGATGCGGCCCTGGCTCATGACCACGATGCGATCCGACAACGCCAGGGCCTCGTTCTGGTCGTGGGTGACCATGAGGAACGTGATGCCCAGTTCTCGGTGCAGACGCTTCAGCTCGATCTGCATGGTCTCACGAAGCTTGACGTCGAGCGCCGACAGCGGCTCGTCTAGCAGTAGCACGCGAGGCTGCTTCACGATCGCTCGCGCCATGGCGACGCGTTGGCGCTGCCCCCCGGACAGGGCGCCCGGCAGGCGGGCCCCGTAGGCGGACAATCCGACCAGAGCCAGCGCGTCCCGAACCCGTGACGCACGGTCCTGCTTGGAGACGGCCCCCCCGCGCACGGTCAAGCCGTAGGCCACGTTCTCCTCGACGGTCATGTGCGGGAAGAGCGCGTAGTCCTGAAAGACCGTGTTGACCGGCCGGCGGTAGGGCGGCAGCGCCGTGACGTCTCGTCCTTCGATCGAGATCGTCCCCGCGGTCGCGAACTCGAAGCCGCCGATGAGACGAAGCGTCGTCGTCTTCCCGCAGCCCGAAGGACCGAGCAGTGTGACGAATTCTCCAGCATTCAACTGGAGGTTGGTGTCGTGCAGAGCCGTGAACGGTCCGAACGCTTTCGTTACGCCGGCGAGCGACACGATGGGTTGCGACATCTCATGCTCATCCATACGAAGAGGGGAGCCGCCGGAACAGGGCCGTCCGCACGGCTCGATTGGATGGATTGACTGGATACGAGACGTCAGGGAGCAGATTTGACCGCGTTCCAGACTTCGATATATTTATCAAGCCGCTTCGGCTGCTGCCACATGACGAGGCTCTTAACGAAGTCGATGTTGCCGACCTTGCGTTCCTGCCTCGTCGTCTCGTCCATGCAGGTGCCGACCGCCTTGGGATTGACGGGAAAATAGCCGGTCGACTGGGCGATGCCGCACTGCCCGGCCGGGGATTGCATGAAGGACATGAACTTGTAGGCGCATTCTGTGTTCGGCGAGCCCGTGACGAGCATCATCGAGTCCATCCAGCCCTCGGCCCGCTCCTTGGGTGTGACCTCCGCGACCGAAAAGCCTTTCTTCAGAGCGTTGACCTCTTTCGAGGTCAGTCCGGTCCATGCATTCGAAACATAGACCTCGCCGTTCGCGATCAACTCCGTCAGCTCCCCGGCCGAGGTCCAGTATTTGCGAGTGAGAGATTTCTGCTCGATCAGCTTAGCCTTGATCGTGTCGAGCTGCTTGTCGGACAGGTCGAAGATGTTGGAATATCCGAGGTAGCGGGCCGTCCAGTAGATCGCGGATTTGTCGTCCCAGAGCGAGATGCGGCCCTTGTATTTCGGGTCGAACAGGACGCCGATCGAGTCGGGAGCAGGGACCTTGTCCGGCCGGTAGATGATCGAGACGGATCCCCAAACCATCGGAACCGCCCAGATCCGGCCCTTGGCGACCAGGGCCTCCGCTTTCGCGAATTCCGGATAGATGCCGTCGTAGTCCTTCACCTTGGCGACATCGATCGGCTGCGTGAAGCCGGCCAGCTGCATCATCGGCACGGTGTCCAGCGACGGGGTGATGATGTCGTAGACGCCGCCGCCCGCCGCCAGCTTCGCGGCGAAGTCGTCGTTCGATCCGACATAGGTCGCCGTGACCTTGCAGCCCGATGCCGCCTCGAACGGCTTGACGGAGGCATCCGGAGCGTAACCTTCCCAGGTCAGAAGGTTGAGTTCGCCGGCATGGGCCGTGGCGGCCTGCGAAAGGAGCGACGCGGTGACGGCCAGCGTCGCAGCGGTCTTCTTGAACGCCATTGTCCTTCTCCTTGGTAGAAAGTTCAGATCTTTCGATTGGTTCTTCTGAGCAATGTCGCCACATCGATGCCAAGGGCTCGCGCAGCACTGCGCTTGCTTCCGTTTTGGGCGATCGACTTTTCGACAAGCCAAGTCTCGAATTCGTGGACGAGCTCTTTGAACGAGCGCGGCGGCGCTTCCGCCGGCGGAGCCGACGTCTCGGGAGACGCCGCGGCGGGGGAATAAGGCACGAAAAAATGCTCGGGCTGCACGACCTCACTAGCCAGAGCCGCTGCGTGGTCCAGAATGTTGAAGAGCTCTCGAATATTTCCTGGGTAGGAGTAGCTGAGAAGCTTTTGGTGAAAGCCCTCGGACAGCGCGAGTGATCCGGCAATTTTTTGATTGATTGCATTCATCTTCAGATCGGCGAGAAGTTTGATCAGATCGTCCTGGCCGGACAACCTGTCGAACTCGATGACGACGGATGACAGTCGATAGTAAAGATCCTTACGGAAGATCCTGGCATCAATCAATGAAAAAATGTCTTGGTTGGTGGCGGAGAACAGATTGATATGGGTCTGGCGACGTTGAGTCGAACCGACGCGACTGAAAGTTCTCGATTCGAGGAAGGCGACAAGCTTGATCTGAGCCGCAAGGGACAGGTCGGAAACTTGGTCCAGGAAGAGGATGCCTCCGTCGGCAACCTCGACATAACCGGGCTTTCCCCTCGTCGACGGGTCGAGCGCCGAGCCCGGCTCGATTCCGAACATTTCGATGTCGAATTGCTGTTCCGACAGGAGGCCGCAATTGACATGCACGAAGGGTAGCGCCGCGGAGGAGCCGCCTTGCCCAACGGTGCGGGCGAACTCGGTCTTCCCGGTGCCGCTCTCGCCGAGCAGCATCACCGGGCTGCCGCGCTCGAGGGCGGTCGTGGCGCGCCTTGCCAGCGCGCGAAGGCGCTCGGTCTGGACGTAGCGCACCGCCCCGTCCTGCAGCATGTCGGCCTCGAAGCGAAACCGGTCGGGGGCCGTCTCCTTCGCTTGCCGGGTGAGTTCGCGTAGGGTGAACAAGGCCGCGTAGGCCGCACCGTCGCTCGTTCGCAGAATGCTGATCGAGGCGAAGACACTGCGCTGCGAATTTAGGGTTCCCGTCAGTTCCGCACGCTTCAACTGGTGGAGGGCCGTCGCGATTTTCGCCAAGATCGGGCCGGCGGTCCTCGCATGCTTGGCGAGGTCGCTCCCCACGAGGTCTCCCTTCGCCAGGTTGAGGAGAAGCTGCATCCGCGTGTTGACGAACTTGATCGTCCCGTCGATCTCCACCAGGGCAGCGCCGTCCGGCAGCGCCTCGAGAAAGCCCATGATGGACGGGTCGTCGACGAGAGCCGGGCGCGGCCGGCGGAGTCCCGAAGACGGGGGATCGCTGGCGTAGAACTTCATCGCGCGACCGCCCCCGCTTGGGATCTCGACCGGCGGCGCATCCGCGGACGAGCCGTTAGGACGTAACGGCGCAAGTCGCCTTCGAGGACGGCGACCCGGAAGCGCCAGGCCTCCTTGCTGCCGTCCCCCGTCAGGACCTGCAGGTCGCAGCTCGCCTGCTCGTCCGGCCCGCCTTCCGCGGCCGCGAGAAGCTTCAGGAAGCCCCCCCGTCCGTCCACGAACTGCTCGATCGAGCTGCCGAGAATGCGACCGGCCGGTCGTCCCCAGGCCGATTCCGCCGCTGGATTGGCCGCCAGGATCGCCCCCTCGCTCGACAGGACGAGGACCGGGTCCGGCAGCGCGCTCAGGATGTCGAGCATCGCGGTCGCGTGGTCGGAGAGCTGCTGTTCCCGCCGCTTGGAAGGCCCGATATCGCGGGTCGTCCCCCAAAGACGGATCAGTGCGCCGTTCTCCACGGCCGCACGGAAATCGTTCTCCACCAGCATCTCGCTGCCGTCATGGCGACAATCCATCGCGGTGGCACGGTCCAGGCGATAGTTGGAGCGGACGAGATCCCGGATCATCCGGCGGTTGACGCCGGTATCCGGAAAATAGCGTTCGACGGGCTGCGTGTTGAAGTCCAGGCCGTCGGGGATGCGGTAGAGGCGCGCCATCGCTTCGTTGCAGGCGCGCCAGCGCTTCTGATGGGAGAATATGCGGTCGACGATCTCGTCCTCGGCCAGCAACGTATTGATCGGCTCGAGAAACTCGATACACCAGCACGCCTCGGTGGCCGAGCCGATCATCTGCGACAGGATCTCGACCCGTTCGATCAGCTCCGCGGCGGTGCCGAGGACCACCGGCGTCAGACGTTGCTTGACGATCAGCCAGCCCCGTTCGACGTCACGAAATGCCGTGGCGATCAGCGGGACCTCTTGATCGGAGGCCGACATCATCCATACGAAAAAACCGCATTCCCGCTGATCGGCATTTTTGGCGAGGTTGCGGACCGTCTTTGCCGATTGGGCACTGTAGATGGTTTCCAGGGGCTGCCCCCGGAGCCTGGCGGGGCTCCATCCGAGTTCCTGGGCCTCATGTGCATTGACGTAGGTGATCTGGCCGCACTCGTCGATCCGATCGACGAGGAGAGGCAGGGCATCCAGAGTCTGCGGATCGAAGGTCAACATGCCACCTCGTCAGCGGCCGGCAAGTGAAGCGAATTTGCCGGGCTGTTGGGGAAGATCGTCGTGATTCTGGAGCCTGGCGCAACGGCCTTTCTAGAGACATTCGACACAAGCCCATCACAAGCCCGAATTCGCTGCAAGATCGCAGCGTCATGCGGCGATAATGAACCACCCGCAGGGAGGCCGTGCCCCGGATTGCCTGCGCAGCAAGCGGGGTGCAAAATGACTGGGCTTTGGCTGCCTCGTCACGGCTACGCTCGGACGCGGTCGCGCAATGCCGTACGGCTCCGGTGGGAAGCATGGCTGTCCGGCATTGGCTGTTCCGGTCCCGAAACCTAGCTCGGGATTGTCGGGCGGGTGCCTGGTCAGGTCGCCGAGAGATCGTGTCCCAGGGCGTGGTGTAGCTGATGGTAGTCCACCACGATGACCGGCAGGGCCGGACTGGTCAGACTGCGAGGTTTGGCAGGCTGACAAGGGGATCATCGCCGATCGGGGCGATGCTTTCCAGGGTCATGTATCGGCAACGCTGCACGGCCCACTCGTCGTTCTGGGATTGCCCCGGATCGGTGGAGCGGGTCCAGAGCAGCGTGTGGGTCTTGCCGTCCTCGGCCGCGAAGAGGCGGGCGTAAAGGGGCGCCGGCAGGCTCGGGTCGTCGAGCTTGACCGAGATGTAGTCGCGCTCCTCCTTCGAGCGCTTGGCCCAGCCGGCTCCAATCTCCGCCTTGCCGAGGTAGATCCGATGGGTCGGGGCGTTCTCCCCGCTACGCTCCGTCTCCGCCACGATCGCGACCTTCTTGGCCTGGATGGTCAGAGTGGCGATGTCGCCGGAGAAGCCGGTCTGGGTCTGGGTGAAGGTGCCGATGGTCGCCATGGTGTGCTCCTCGTCCGGTTGCTCTCGGCCGCGCCCCTTGCGGCCTCGATGGCGGTCGTCGAGCCGGAGGCTACCGGCGCCGCACCTGCTTTGCAGGCCGCAGCGTGAGCGAAGGACGGCGAGGGCCGGGTTTCTTGGGTAGCGCGAGGAAGCCGCCGCAGGCGGCGGGGAAGAAAACCGGCATCCGCCGTTGCGGTGGTCCCGGGCGCCCCGGCTAGAACCGCTCATCACCGAGGCCTATGGGCGGCGGCCCTGCACCGGCTCGCGGGAACAACCCTGGCCCTGATCAGAGTGCTCAGTCCCGAGCCTGATGGCTCGTGACATATCCTCGTGAGGCCGGCTCGACGGCGAAACCGGGCAGGAGCCGCGGGGTCGGGGCAGCCCGCACCCTGCCGCCTTCCGCGCCTGCGCCGCGGAGGGCCGGTGTCCCGGATGCTCACCGGGCGGGGCGGGCTCCGCTCGAGCGCCTGAGACGACGAGGTCGCCGGCTCCTGCGCGCGCACCAGTCGAAATCGCCAGCGGGGCAGGGGACCTCAACGAGCGCGTGCTCCGGCAACGCCGTCGCCGCTACGTCCTCTCCTGGCGGCAGAGCTGCCGCCGGACCGGGGACCGGTGCCGGTCGCGTTGGCCTGCTCGGCGCGTACGGCCGACGCCGAAACGAGATTTTACGTAGTGGAAATGTCGGTCGGCGCGAAGCCGGTTCCCTCGAACAGCAGCGGCATCCGGGAGCTGCAGGCGCAGGTGAAGCAATCCCTGAGCCTCAGCTCGGCCGAGTGGCGGCTCTTGCCGGAGCAGTCGAAGGCCTCGATCGTGCCGTCGGCTGCACGGGGCGACACGGCGATCACCTGAATCGAGGCGACGTTTGAGGTAGTCCCTCATCACCTGCTGCGCCTCCGGCATCGAGGATATCCCGAGCAGGACATCCGAGGCGGGATGCGGGGCAAGCCCGGGCGGCTCCAGGTTGAGAGGGGCAGGTTCGCCCTGTCCCGCGCGAGGCTCACGCCTCGTAGGGGTCGAACTCGGAGATTACGTCGGCAGGATCGCCCTCGAACTCGTCCGAGGTGACGACGCCGTAGCCGGCCTCGGAGAGGAAGACCGTGACCGGGATCATCAGGGAAGCCGCGAGGCTGTGGGCGTAGCGGTTCGCGAGGGTGAGATCGGTCGCCATCGGTTCTGCTCCTGACGGAGCGGGGGCGATCCCCGCTCGACAGCGGCCCCAGGAGGCCGGGAGCGGCCGCGATCACCGCGGGAGGCGAAGCCGAGAGCGGCCGCCCGCTTCGCGGAGCGGACCCCTTGCGGGTTGATCGTGGAAGGTTGCGACGGCCTATCGGGGTGGCTGACGAGAGAGCGAGGTCGATCACGCCGGCCGGGGGTACGAACGGCATCGTCATGATATCAATGCCATAGCGATATGCTGCCAAGATGCGCTTGCGTCGTGGGCCATTCCGAACCCCGCTGGTACCGGCCGGGCTGACGCCGCCCTAAGAGCGACCGTCGAGCTTTTCCGCGCAGACCGCAGCGACGATGTCGCGAAGGACACCGGTGCGCTCCACCAGCCAAGCCAGTTCCTCGCCGGTGATCTCGTAATGCGGCGAGTAGCGGGCATCGACGTAGGCCCGGTCGAGCCGGGCAAAGCAGCGCCGGGCGAACCGTGTGTCGCGCGGCCACGCTTCGATCAGCCGGGCCTCGACGCCCTCGGCCAGCGGTCGCAGACGGTTCAGACGATGCAGCTTCGGGCTGTAGAGTGTCAGCACGAGCAGGGCGCAGTGATAAAGGCCTTCGGTGGTCTGGTGCAGCAGGAAGGCTGCATGTTTGAGATTGCCGCGATCACGGTAGAACTTTGCACCGGCTCGAAGTTCATCCGCATCGCGAAACCAATGCTGAAAATGACGCTCGGCCTCAGCATGCACCTCCGTCGCTGATAGCAGCTTCGGCGAGGCGAACGGAAAGCCCTCGACCTCGTAGAGTAAGATTCCGTCTCGGGCGATATCCACGAAAAAGGGACGACCGTAGGCGAGCTGGTTGTTCAGGTCGTGGATCGAGTGGACGATGAAGCTGACCTGCGTCCTCAGGCGGCGCGTCACGGTCAGCTCGCGCAACAGCCGCTCCTCGGCTCGCTCCCAGAAATCGTGCGGATCGGTAAAACGCTCGGTCTCGACCACGACGAGCAGGTCGTAATCCGAGTGGTAGCCGGTCTTGTGGTCATCGACCCAGTCGCCACGGGCATGCGAGCCGAACAGGACCAGCTTGAGGATGCGCCCGCCCTTGTATTTGTCGGAGAGCCGGCCCTTCTGAGCCGCCTCGAATTCCTCGAACAGGATCTGGGCCGCGAACTGGAGCTCGCGGCGCTTGCGTTCTGGAAGATGGTCGAGACGGTCCGAGAGCGTCATGGCTCCTCGCATAGGCGGGGCGTGGGCGGACGCCATGGGAATGGGAACCCGAGCTTGCGCCCGAGCAGCAGAGACCGATCAACGTTCGCGCTGAACCATCCGGAGCTGACGTGCGCGGATCGCCTCGGCCATCGTCCGCAGCACGACGCGCATGAAGGCCGGACTGAACCGGCCGTAGGCGTAGCGCAAGGGATGTGTCTCGAACGGGACCAGATGGAACGACCCTGGCATGACGTCGCCGTTGGCCTCATCGAGCATGATCCAGCACGGCCGGTCGCCCGGAAGCTTGAGCCGGCGTCGCTCGGTCTCCGGGACGGCGACCGCGATCCGGCCGGGCAAGGGGTCCTGCGTGGTGATCGGGAACACCACCACGGCGCCCGGTGCGACGTTGACCGGCACGACAAGGCAGACCGGCCGGTCCTTGCGGCCCTCGCGCTCGCCGCGATCGTGCTCGCGCGGCCAGAGGAAGCTGTAGCGGACGACGAGCCCGGTCTCCGCCGTCTCAGTCGTCACCGCCATGCTCCCGCTCGTAGTCCTCGGCCGCCTGCAGGAGACCGTTGCGCAGGTCGTCGGGCATGGTGTCGAGCGTGAAGGCTCGGCGCGGATCCTCCGGGCCGCGCAGGGCTTCGTAGTGCTCCAGGCTCATCAGGACGAAGCGGGGCTTGCTGCGACGAGTGATGACGACGGGCGCGCGCTGGGCGGCGTCCGTAACCTCGCCGACCTGCTTGTTGAGGTCGGCGGTCGTGAACGAGCGCATGGAAGGGTCTCCTGATCCACGAAATCCATATACCATGGATCTTACGGATAATGACTAGCCCGGATGCTCACAGGTCGAGATCCTGCTGCAGGAAGCGGTCGGGGATCTCCTCCTCCCGCCCCTGCCAGACGACGCGATCGTTCTGCCAGATCGTAAAGAAGCCGCCGCCCTTCACCATCGGCGGCAGGGGGGGGCGGCCTCGAAGTTCCGGCAGCCGAACTCACTCACCGTGGCCGAGAAGGCCGGCACCCGGCTGTTGCCGATCAGGACCCGGTCGCAAGCACCGGTCGGCCCGGCGGACGCGGCGGCGCGACAGGCCGAGGCGGACGCCTCGTAGGCGTGCCGCTCGCCCTCGGACGGTATCTTCCAGTGCCGGCAGTGCTTGCACTGCGGCCGTCGGCTATCGGTCGGCTCATCGAGGGCTGGCCCGCCATTGTGCCCGAGACCCCTGGTCAAAGCCGACCCTCCCGCAAGCGGTCCGCCGCCAGCCAGGTCCGTAGGTCCCGGCGCATCCGGCCGATCGGCCCGTTGATGACGCTGACGCGGGCCTCTCGCCGCACGCAGCCCATCGCCACGAAGCCCCGCACCAGGGCATGCATCACGTCGACGTAGAGCCGGCCTCCGACCAGCGCGATCTCCGTGAACGGCTCGGCGCCGTGGCGGGTGAGCCCGGCAATCTCGGTACCGGGGTGGATCCCGTAGGTGTCCGGCCGGCGCGGTGAGGGCGGTCGGGGCCCGCGCGTGGTCACGCCGCCGGCGATCATCCGGTCGGCGAGGTCGCGGGTCAGCCGCACGTTGTAAAGGTCGATCGGCGTCGAGGCGGCGCGAAAGCCGTGCAGCGCCGAGAGGACGGCGACCTTGGCCCGGGCGCCGGCCGGGTCGGCCGTGCGCAGCGTGCGCCAGAGCGGTCCGTCATAGCGGTCGATCGCCGGGATGTAGCCGGGGTCCGGGCGCTTGATGGCGGAACAGGCGAGGACGAGGAAGGCGGGACATGGCATGCGTCCGCGACGGGCGCCGGAGCCTCTCTCCGGTCTTTCATCCCGTCGCGATCCGGCCGGCGCCTCTCTTGCTCTTCCCCACACCCCGATGTCCCGTGTGCCCTGGGACACTTCACCGGGCGACGGGTCTGCGCCCATCAGCTTATGCCGCTCGCGCAAGCCGACTCGGCACGGCTCGATTTTATTGCCTTTAGGGTAAATCCGGTCCTAGTCTCAAATTATGCAAAGGCATATAAGTGCATCATGCCCCCTCAACCAAGCCGAGCTATACGCTCGGCGGCTATGTGAGTGATTGTGTGTGATTTAAGGGCATCGATCGCGTGAGGTGGGTCACCAATGTCACGCACGCCTACCTGACCAATCACACAGTTGCATATAATTGCTTGCCAACCTTGATCTGCGGATACATTCTGGTCTTGTAAAGACATCCCGGGCTGCGAGCGCGCAGCCGCCGTCCATAGCGACAGTCCGATTGGTTTTCACCCCGGAGCGTCTTGCGAAGGGGGGATTCGCCCTTAACCCGGCTGTGCTAGCGTAGCCCTAGCGTAGCCGCATCGTGCCGATCCGCCCCGAACACCGCCACTTCTACCCGATCGACTGGCCGCAGCTCTCGGCCGTGATCCGCTTCGGCCGCGCCGAAGGGCGCTGCGAGGCGTGCGGCCGGCCACACGGCGAGCTGATCGTTTGCCTCGACGGGGGGACCTGGTACGATCGCGAGGCCGGCGGCTGGCGATCCGGCCGCGGGCGGCTCCTGCGTCGCGAGCCCAAGCTTGCGGCACTGGCCACCGCGCGGCTGACGGTGCCGATCCTGGCGACCTGCCATCGCGAGCACGACACCAGCCGTAACACCGACCGGGATCTCGCAGCCTGGTGCCAGCGCTGCCACCTGATCCACGACCATCCCGAGCACCTGCGGCGCCGGCGCCTGACCTACCTGCGACGCAAGGCGTTGGGCGACTTGTTCCAGGGGGCTTATCCAGCCCCCTAGATCCGCCCGGCCCAATGCACGCCTAGCAGGATCAAGCCAATCATCATTGTGAATGCGAGCCCGAACGTGAGCGCATTGTTCAGTCGCGAGGGACGCCGGTACTTGCGGCCGAACCCCTGGAACTTTTGCCAGACGAGCTGAGTCTCAAGGGCACGATCGGGTCCAATGCCGTTATCGTTCATCCCGCCTCGCCCCGAAATCGTGCACGGTGATCGCCTGGATCACGCGAGGTCAGCCTAGGCCCGAGGGGTCCCGAGATCCAGCGGCCGGCCTGCGGCGTCGATCCAAGCAAGGTCCGACAGGTCTCATCCGACGGACCGGAGAGGTCCCGGACGTGCCGGGTGGCGCCCGCAATCGCCCCGTTGGCATCGGCAATGGAGGCAATGCCGCCAGCGGAGGCCGAAACGTTCCGGGCGAGAGCGTCCATGCTGATGCGGTACGTCGCCCGCTCGGCGGGGAGCACCTCTCGCCTACGGGCGAATATGCGTGGGACGCCGAGGACCAACCGGCACCGGGCGAATTGAGACCGCTCCGGAGCAAACCCTCGCTCCTCGCCGCGTAAGGGCGGAGCTGAAGCGGCGCCTCGAAGACGAGAGCTGCAATGGACGCGGCGGAACTCCGGCAGGTCCCGTCGAGGTCACCTACCAGAAGGACGGGCCGCCGACCCGGCTCGCCGAAGGCAGGCTCGCCTGCGACATGCCGAACCGAATTTCCACTGACACGGGGCTCGGCGCTTTCGGGCCGAGCCCTTTTTCCTGGGGCGTGGAAATCCCGACACGCTGGTAAACGATCACGCTCTGTTCTGGAGGGTCGCGAGCTTCCGCGCAGCACCGCGCTGGGCCCGGAGGCGTTCGCCGTAGCGGGCCGGCATCGCCGGCGTCTTCCACGAGCCGGCCTGCATCACCTCGAGCAGCTCGAAGCCGGCTGCGAACATGTCCTGCGTCGCCCCGACCCGGGTCGAGTGTCCGGAGGGAAGGCGAGAGAGCTTGAGGCCAGCCGCCGAGGCCAACGCGCGGTAGATCCTCGCCACGTCCCTGTCACCGAGCGCTCGTGCCCCGACCTTGCCGCCCTTGGTCAGCGGTCGGAACAGTGGTCCGCTCTCCAGTCCGGCCGCGGTGAGCCATGCCGCGACATGTCCCATGGTGTCGGGAGCGAGGTACTTGATCGCGCCTTCGCCTTCCTGGTCGGCCTTCGAGCGTCGCACCAGGACGGTGCCTGAGCCGTCGGCACCGCGCTCCAGATCTCCGATCTCCAAGGACACGAGCTCGGAGCGGCGCAGGAGGGTGTCGTAGGCGACCGCCACGAGGGCGGTGTTGCGCAGCGCGATCAGTGGGGCTCCTTGTTCGCCCTCCGACACGCGCCGGTGGAGCCGCTCGGGGGTCTTGGCCTCGAGCATGCGGTCGATACTGGGCCGGTTGAGCGGTTCGGCCTGGATCTGGCGCCGTCCCTTGGCCCGGTTCATCCGCTTGACGGCGAGCCGGACGATCTCGTCGGCGCATGGGTTGGGTAGGCCGGCGGCCCGGTGCAGGGCCGCGATCGAGGAGCGGTAGCGTTCGACCGTTGCGCGGGATTTCGACTCGGCCTGGGCATCGATGAAGGCGGCGGTGGTCGCTGGCGTCGCCGGCAGCATCTCCTGGCGGACGTGTCGGCACCAGGCGGCGAAGATCCGGCAGTCGGCGGCCATGGCGCGCACGGTGTTGGGGGCAAAGGCGCCGCGTGCGGCCCGGGCGTAGTCGTCCAGCCGCTCGATCAGCAGCTCGTCGGTCGGTGGCAAGCCTGCGGCGACCGGGACCGGCAAGGCCGGGGCCTCGTCGGTGATTTCGGGGGTCGGGTCGGCGCGATCGAGGTCCATGGGCGGAGCCTACCCGGCCGGGCCTTAACGATCCACTAATTGTGACCGATAGCCTCAATTATCGGTCACAATTTGAAGCCCTCAAATGGCGCGTCATTTCCTTTGTTCGTGGCGGTTGGGCACAGCCGCCACGCGGATATAGCCAGCACCGGAACGAATCCTACCGGCGACATCAAATGTCACATGAACGGAAATAACATTATTCGAGACACGTGATACGCTACCCGCTGCGCAACGGAGTCTCGTCGACATCCCATGACACTCGTCACCGATGTGAAGCTGGCAGCCAATGGCCGCATGCTTCTGCCACAAGCTGTCCGCGATGCGATGGGCATCACGGGCGAGACGCGCATCATCGTCACCGTCGATGGCACTGACGTGCGGCTCTCGCCGATCAAGAATGTGGTCTCAAAGCTCCAAGCGCTCTACCGCGAACATGCCACGCAGGATGCAGATTCCGCCGCCTTCCTTGAAGAGCGCCGCGCCGACGACGCCGACGGGCAGGATGCCAAGGTATGAGCAGTGTCGTCTTCGACACCTCGGCGGTGGTCGCCCTTCTGCGCGGTGAGCCTGGAGCTGACGCGGTGGCTGGTCGGGTCGGCCAAGCCGCCATGTCGACCCTCAACCTCCAGGAGTTAGTGAAGGCGCTGCTCCTGCGTGGCCTGACGCGCCCTGTGATCGAGGAGATGGTGCAGGAGCTGCGCCTCGACCTGCACGCTCACGATCGCGAGGCGGCCTTTGCCGCCGCCTTCTTGACCGGGGCCACGCGCCACCACGGGAGTGGGTTGGGTGATCGGACCTGCATGGCGTTGGCGATGAAGCTCGGCGTGCCGGTGCTGACGACCGATCGCACCTGGGCGAGCTTGGAGATCCCGGGCTTGTCGGTCGAAGTGATCCGCTGACCGGGAGGGTACCGCCATGGCCTCGCATTCCGCTACGATCCATGAGGGTGGCAGGATGGTCGTTCCCGCCGACCTGCTGCGCGAACTTGGGCTTCAGGACGGCGATACTGTCGCTCTCGATGTGGTTGAGGGCATGCTCCGGGTTCGCTCGCGCGACGCGGTGATCGCCGAGATCCAGGCGCTCGCCAAGGGGTTCGTTCCCGAGGGCGTCAGTGTCGTCGACCAGTTAATCGCGGAACGACGCGGTGAGGCCGCGAGGGAGTAGGCACAGGATTGGTAGTTCAAGGCGTGTGATGGCGTCTTTCGCTCAGCAGGACCAATCTCATGGCGACCTCCTGCGTTTCGCTAAATAGGGAGCGCGCCATTCGTGCTTAAATCAAGTAGGGCGTTCAAATTTTGCGGCTTAACACGAGAGTCGCATAAGATTTGTTATGGAACTATGCGACGATACGCGACAATTGCGCCTTGCTGGCAAATTATACGACCGGCAGATCTATGGCTACTACGACGCTTACCCTTATAGCTTTCGGCGAGTAGTAGGGCAGGGCGCCCGGGCTAATCGTACCGCCCTCCCTCAGGGCTATCGCAAATGGGAAATGTGTTCTCCATCGCCGATTTTGATGCTGATCCGTCGAAGGGACACGCCGCCGATGGGGGGCGAACCTCCTATGGGCACGGGCGGGTCGGAGAACATTTCCAAACGCGATAGCCCTGCCCCTCCCGTAAGCGCTCGGTGACGGAGC
>NZ_JTHF01000138.1 GCF_001043895.1 Methylobacterium indicum | reverse complement strand
GGCTGGGGGCGGGGTCACGCGGGTGGAGGCCTCCGGGTCTGTGCGACCTTCCCGTCCCGGCCGCCGCGATCGAACGCTGCGTCCATCTCCGCTCGCGTGAAGAGGCAACGGGCCGTCAGCAGGGTCACGGCGACCATCGGGATGGACAGCAGGACGACGAGGGCGAGATCGCCGTGGCCGCCCGGCAGGCGCCAGAGCGGTATGCCGTCACGGATCGCCAGGGACGGACCCGCTTGCGCGCAGACGAGCCAGCCAAAGCGCGGACCAGCCGTGAACCGTCTCTCGACAGGTGGCAAGACGAGCGGGATGATCATTGCCGACCACGCGATCAGCCCTACCGCAACGGGAACGATGCCCGGGGCCAGACTATCGGACAGCATCGCTCGGATGGCCTCGAACAGGCCGACGGACGTGAAGGATGAGGCAAGCAGGGCGATGAGGTACTTCACGCCGCTTCTCCGCCCATGACGGCCGGTCCGCCGTCCCCTGGTGATTGTCCGGCTGCGCTGCCATTGGGTCAATCGGGAGATGGGGCCGCTCGCCGATGAAACATCCTCGAAAAATTCAGGCGACCGATGCGATCGGTCGCCTGATGGGCGTCGCGTCGGCGGGCGCCTGACGAGGTGCGGTCAGCGCACCCCGCCCGCCGGCAGCACCCCGGTCGGAGCCGGGACGCGGCGCATCCGCTCGCGGTGGGCGGTGTAGAGGCCGCTGCCGCAGATCACCAGGACGCCGAGGCCCATCCAGGCGGTCGGGACGGTGCCGAAGAACAGGAAGCCGAGGAGGCCGGCCCAGATGATCTGGCTGTAGGAGAACGGCACCAGGGTCGAGGCCGGGGCGTGCCGGTAGGCGATGGTGACGATCCAGTGGCCGGCGGTCGAGATGAAGCCGATGGCGGCGCCGATCGCGACCTGGTTCAGGTTCGGGGTCTCCCACACGAAGGGCACGAGGGCCGACAGGATCACGAAGCCGACGATCGCCGACCAGGTCATGGTCGTCTGGGGGGCGTCGTAGCCGTTGATCTTGCGGGTGACGACGAGGGCGGCGGCCCAGAACAGGGCCGAGACGATGGGCAGCAGGGCCGCGGCCTGGAAGGCGCTGGTGCCCGGCCGGACGATGATCAGCACGCCGAGCAGGCCGACGAAGGCGGCGGCCCAGCGCCGGGCGCCGACCTTCTCGCCGAGCACCGGGATCGACAGGGCGGTGACGAAGATCGGGGAGACGAAGGCGATGGCGGTGGTCTCGGCCACCGGCAGGACCCGCAGGCCCGCCAGAAAGAGCAGCGACGAGCCGACCAGGGCGACGCCGCGCACCACCTGAAGGCCGGGCCGGGCGCTGCGGAACGGCGTGGCGCCGCGCTTGAGCTGCGCCCGCACCACGGCCGCCGCCAGCATCACGGCGAGGAAGCCGACATAGCGCAGCCACGCCACCTCGATCCCCGAGAGCTGCCCGGTGAGGTACTTCGCCGTGGCGTCGGAGCTGGACAGGAAGACGGTGGAGATCACCACCAGCACGATGCCGCGCAGCGGCTGGTCGCCGAGCAGGGCCGGCATGGCCGGGCGGGCGGAGGGGGCGGCGACGGGAAGTGTCAGGGTGGCCACGGGTGTCACGGCGGGTGTCGATGAGGGGCCTCATCTCTAGCACCGTCCCGTCCGGCCAAGCCGTGCCGATTGCGCGCCGCGGCCATGCTGCCGGATCAGCCCTAGTTAAGGCGTGCTTTACCCGATCGTGTCGAGGGAGCGGCGACTTGCGACATCGCCGCCATCATCCCGCCGCAAGCGTTACGGGTGTATCCTGAAAGACTCGTGAACGGATTTCGTCTTTGTGGGAACAAGGTCCGGCATTGCGTGTTGTTTCGCCCGCGCAGGGTTAAGGGCCCTGCGCGGGCGAGGTCGGTCAGCAGCAGCGGAAGCCGCCGCGTCCGCCGACGCCGTAGCGGGCGTTCTGCCGCTCGCGGAAGAACTCCGTCGCGGTCATCGGCTGCTGGTCGGGGTGGGTCTTGCGGATATGGGCGACGTAGGTGTCGTAGTTGCCCTGTCCGACCATCAGGCGTGCCCCGTCGCAGACGCAGCGCGTCAGGGTCGCCCAGCGATCCCGTAAGGTCTCGGCACCCATCGGCCTTACTCTGCCGCCATCGGCACGGCCCGCGGATCGGCCTCGACGGCGGTCCAGCGGTCGGCCCGGTAGGCCTTGAGGCAGGCCTGCACGCCGAAGGCGATGATCGCCACCACGACGCCGACGAAGACCAGCGCCAGCACCGCGTCGATGCGGTCGTTGAGCACGATCTGGCGCATCTGGTCGGCGGTCTTGGCCGGCGCCAGCACCTTGCCCTCGGCGAGCGCGGTCGCGTAGCGCTCGGCATGGGCCAGGAAGCCCACCCGCGGATCGGCGGAAAAAACCTTCTGGAGGCCGGCGGTGAGCGTGCAGGCGACGAGCCAGAGCGTCGGCACGATGGTGACGAGGGCGTACCGCTCCCGCTTCATCTTGAAGATGACGACGGTGCAGAGGGTGAGCGCGATGGCCGCCAGCATCTGGTTCGAGATGCCGAAGAGCGGCCACAGGGTGTTCACGCCGCCCAGCGGGTCGGTCACGCCCTGGTAGAGGAAGAAGCCCCAGGCCGCGACGCAGAGACCTGTCGCCACGATGCTCGGGCCCCAGGACGAGGTGTCCTTGAAGGCCGGCACCGCGACGCCGATCAGGTCCTGGAGCATGAAGCGCCCGGCCCGCGTCCCGGCATCGACGGCGGTGAGGATGAACAGGGCCTCGAACAGGATGGCGAAGTGGTACCAGAACGCCATCATCGCCTTGCCGCCGACGACGTTCGAGATGATGTGGGCCATGCCGACCGCGAGCGTCGGCGCGCCGCCGGCCCGCGAGATCACCGTGTGCTCGCCGACATCCGCGGCGGTCTGCTTGATGGTCTCGGCCGAGATCGGGAAGCCCATGGCGGTGACCGCCGCGGACGCGCTCTCCGGCGTGGTGCCGACGACCGCCGCCGGCGCGTTCATGGTGAAGTAGACGCCCGGATCGATCACGGTGGCGGCGACAAGCGCCATCACGGCGACGAAGGATTCCATCAGCATGCCGCCATAGCCGATGAAGCGGGCATTGACCTCGTTGTCGATCAGCTTCGGCGTCGTGCCCGACGAGATCAGGCTGTGGAACCCAGAGACGGCGCCGCAGGCGATGGTGATGAACAGGAACGGGAATAGCGAGCCCGACCAGACCGGCCCGGTGCCGTCGACGAACTTCGTCACCGCGGGCATCTGGAGATGGGGCGCCAGCACCAGGATGCCGAGCGCGAGGCCCACGATGGTGCCGATCTTGAGGAAGGTCGAGAGGTAGTCGCGCGGGGCGAGCAGCAGCCAGACCGGCAGGATCGAGGCGACGAAGCCGTACCCGATCAGCATCCAGCACAGCTGCGTGCCGGTGAAGGTGAACATGGCGGCGAGCGTCGGATCGGCGGCGACGGTCTGCCCGCAGAGGATCGCCGCCATCAGCAGCACGAAGCCGAGGATCGAGACCTCGCCGATGCGGCCCGGGCGGATCCAGCGCGAATAGACGCCCATCAGCAGCGCGATCGGGATCGTCGCCATCACCGTGAAGGTGCCCCAGGGGCTCTCGGCCAGCGCCTTGACGACGATGAGCGCCAGCACCGCCAGGATGATGACCATGATCAGGAAGGCGCCGAACAGGGCGACGATGCCGGGGATGGTGCCCAGCTCGGCGCGGATCAGCTCGCCCAGCGAGCGGCCGTCGCGGCGCATCGAGACGAACAGCACCATGAAGTCCTGCACGGCGCCGGCCAGCACGACGCCGGCGAGGATCCAGAGCAGGCCCGGCAGGTAGCCCATCTGCGCGGCGAGCACCGGGCCGACCAGCGGGCCGGCGCCGGCGATCGCCGCGAAATGGTGGCCGAACAGGACGTATTTGTCGGTCGGGACGTAATCGAGCCCGTCATTGTGCCGGACCGCCGGGGTCTCGCGGGTCGGGTCGAGCCGCATGATGCGGTCGGCGATGTAGAGCGAGTAGTAGCGGTAGGCGATCATGTAGACCGAGACCGCCGCGACGACGATCCAGAGGGCGTTGATGCTCTCGCCGCGCTGCGTCGCCACCACGGCGAGGGCGGCGGCCCCGAGCGCGCCCACGAGGGCCCAGGGTCCGTGCTTCCGGACGGCAGTCATGGGGTGTTCCTCCCGGCTGTGCCGCCGGGCTTGAAACAGGCTTCGGCGGCGTCCTTCGACTTTCGGGTAAAGGAAACCTTGTGCACTGCCAATGCGGCCGCGGGACAGGGCGCCCGCGCCGTGATGAGACTTTCGTCGTAGGGATTCGGGTCGGCGGATCCGGGTCCGGCTGTCGTCGTTCGACGCGGTGCCGTCGGCTTCACCCGGGTTTCGGCCTGGAGATGCGGCCGGCAGCCGGTGTGCCCGACCGACGGTATCGGCGCCCACCGCGTCATTCGGGCTCCGCGACGCGGCCCCCGAATGACGCGGTGCGTATGAAACCCGTACAGACCGATCGACCAGGCGATCAGTTCGACGGCAGGGTCGACATGATGTTGTCGTAGTCGAGATTCGCCGTCTCGATGACGATCTGGGTTCGGCTGATCACCCCGAGCTTGCGCAGGATCTCGGAAACGTGGGCCTTGACGGTGGAATCGCCGACGCCGAGCTCGTGGGCGATCTGCTTGTTGAGCTTGCCCTGGCGGATCATCAGCAGCACCCGTACCTGCTGCGGGGTCAGTTCGGCGATGCGCTCGGCGATCGGCGGCTTGCCGGTCTTGCGGCCGGGGGCCTCGGCGGGACCGGACAGGCCCTCGGGCACGAAGATCGCGCCGTTGAGCACGTCGGTGATGGCGCGGATCAGCACCGGCTTGCCGGCGGCCTTGGGCACGAAGCCGGCGGCGCCGTGCGACAGCGCCTCGCGCACGATGCGCGGATCGTCGAGGCCCGAGACGACCAGCACCGGGATGCGCGGGAAGCGGGTGCGGATCGCGATCAGCCCGTCGAAGCCGTTGACCCCCTGCATGGTGAGGTCGAGCAGGGTGAGGTCGATCGACCGGCCGCGGGACAGGGCCGCGCACGCGCTCTCGATGCCGTCGGCCTCCTCGACCTCGGCGGCCGGGAAGGCGAGGCGGACGGCGCTGCTCAGCGCGTCGCGAAACAGCGGGTGATCGTCCACGATGATCAGGTGCATGTCCGCCCCTTCCGCGACGGGCGTCGGCGCCCCGTCCGGCCGTGGAAGGGATACCTCAGGGGCCCGGCCGGTCAATCCCACCATCGCAGCGGATCATCCTCTCGCAGGCGCGCCGCGGCCCGGCGCGCGCACTCGTAGATGCGGTGCAACATTGTTGCCGCATCCGTAAGTCGAGATAAGAGTTATCATCCGTCCGCGGGAGCAGCCACCGTGCTTTGGTAGGGAGGTATGGCGAAGAACCGGATCACTGCACCTTGGTCCTATGGTGGCTGACGGCGGCCCGGTCCTATCCTCGGGCAACCTCGGCGGCGCAAGGACATCCTCACCGCGGAGTGGGCGGGACGGAGCGGGGCATCTGGCGGCCGCGTCGCGTGGGGCGGCGCGACCGCCGATCGCGGGGGCGATCGCCCTTGCCGTTCCCGACGCGCAGGCGCGGCCGCCGCACCGGCCGCGCCTGTGCACCCGGCGAGGCCCCGAATACGGGACCTCCCCACGGTCGAGCTTCCGGTGAGCTTGCCGAAATGGCACGTGGGACCTGTCCGCCGGTGTGGTTTCCTTAAGGGAAACTCGGCAAGGCCGGTGGCCGCCGTTGCCAGCCGTCCCTCCGCGCCGCATACTGGAGCGAAGCCGGCCGGAGCGGGCGAGGACGGGAGGGGACCCTTGGCGCGGGGAAGTTCTGCGCGGACAGTGTCGGGCCCGGTGCCGGGTCAGGACACGCGCACGCGGTCGCATCGCTGTGGCATTCAGACCGCCTGGACCGACGCGGTCGGGGCCGAGGCTGCCGTTGCGGCGGTCGCCGCCTCCCTCGACGTCAGCCGCATCGCCCATCTGGTGATCTTCTTCTCGCCGGTCTACGGCGTCGCCGCCCTCAACGCGGCCCTCGCCCGGGCCTTTCCGGGCGTGCGGATCGCCGGCTGCACCTCCTCGGGCGAGATCAGCCCGATGGCAGGGCTCGACCGGGGCCTGGTGGTGATCGCCTTCCCGCATGACGGGTTCCGCATCGCCTCCGCGGTGCTGGAGGCGGTCGACAACCTCGACGCCGAGCGCGCCGCATCCTCGATCCGGGCCCTGCGGGCCGATCTCGAGCGGATCTCCCGCGGCGGGCAGCGCTTCGCCATCTCGCTCATCGACGGGCTCGCCAATGCCGAGGAATCGGTGATCGCCGCCGTCGGCTACGGCCTCGACGGGGTGCCCCTGGTCGGCGGTTCGGCCGGGGACGAGCTGACCTTCTCCGAGACCGCGCTGATCCATGACGGCCAGGTGCATCGCCGGGCCGCGGTGCTGCTGCTGATCGAGACCGACTTCCCGGTCGAGATCTTCAAGAACGACAATTTCGAGCCGACCGGCGTCAAGTTCGTGGTCACCGAGACCGACCAGGAGCAGCGCACCGTGCGCGAGCTCAACGCCGAGCCGGCGGCGGTCGAGTATGCCAGCGCGCTCGGCCTCGACCCCGACGCCCTGACGCCGACGAGCTTTGCCGCCCATCCCCTCGTGGTGCGGGTCGGCGGCGACTATTTCTGCCGCTCGATCCGCCATCTCAACCCGGACCGCTCGCTCAGCTTCCACTGCGCCATCGAGAGCGGGGTGGTGCTGACGCTGGCGCGCCAGAAGGATCTCGTCGAGGCTACGCGAGAGGAACTCGCCCGGCTCGACGCGCGGCTCGGCGGGGTCGACCTGGTGATCGGCTTCGAATGCGTGCTGCGCCGCCTCGACGCCGAGATTCACCAGGCGCGCCACAGCATCGCCGAGCTCTACCGGCACTACAACGTCGTCGGCTTCGAGACCTACGGCGAGCAGTACCGCTCGATGCACCTGAACCAGACTTTTACGGGCATCGCCATCGGCCGGCCGGCGGGCCCGTGACCCCGGACGACGCACCGCCCCGCCCGGCCGCGGAGGCCGAGGCGGAGGCCGTCTCCCTCCGCGCCCGCGTGGCCAAGCTCGAGCGTATCAACGCCGCGCTGATGTCCCAGGTCGAGCGCCGGATGGACCAGCGCGGCAGCGCCTACTCGCTGTTCCAGACCGCCATCACCCTCGAGGGCCAGGTCCGCACCCGCACCGAGGAGCTGACCGCGCTGATGCGCAGCCTCGAGCGCTCGAACCAGGCGCTCACCGCCGCCAAGGAGGAGGCCGAGCGCGCCAACAGCTCGAAGACCCGCTTCCTCACCGCCGCGAGCCACGACCTGCTGCAGCCGCTCAACGCCGCGCGGCTGTCGCTGTCGGCGCTCGCCGACATGCCGGTAGGGCCGGAGGCCCGCGGCATCGTCGGCCAGGTCGAGCGCGGTCTCCAGACCATCGAGGACCTGATCAAGACGCTCCTCGACATCTCCAAGCTCGATGCCGGCCTGATCCAGCCGGTGGTGCGCCCGGTCCTGGTGGCCGACGTGCTGGAGAGCCTGGAGGCGAGCTTCGGGCCGCTCGCCGCCCGCAAGGGCCTGCGCTTCTCGGTGCGCGGCGGGCGGACCTGGGTGAAGAGCGACCTCGTGCTGCTCCAGCGCATCCTGCAGAACCTGGCCTCGAACGCGATCCGCTACACCGCGGCCGGCGGCGTGCTGGTGGCGGCGAGGAAGCGCGGCGACGCGGTGCGCATCGACGTGGTCGATTCGGGCTCCGGCATCCCGGAGAGCGATCAGGAGCTGATCTTCGAGGAATTCCACCGCGGCGGGCGCGAGAGCGTCGACGGCGAGATCGCGCTGGGCCTCGGCCTGTCGATCGTGCGCCGCTCGGCCCAGGCGCTCGGCCACGGGCTGAGCCTCGAATCCCGGGTCGGGCACGGCTCGCGCTTCAGCCTCTACCTCACCCCCTGTGCCGCGGAACCGCCGCGGCCCGCCCCCTCGCTGGTGCCGCCGACGAGCCTCACCGGCGCCCGCATCGCGCTCATCGAGAACGACAAGCCGGCGCTCGAGGCCCTGGCGCGGCTCTTCCACGGCTGGGACGCCAACGCCTTCGCGGCCCGCGACCACCTGAGCCTGGTGCGGCTCCTCGGCACGACCTGGAGCCCCGACGTCGTCGTCGCCGACTTCCACCTCGACGGCGGCGCCTGCGGCCTCGACACCGTGGCCTGGCTGCGCTCGGTCCACGGCCACGACATCCCGGCGGTCATCACCACCGCCGACCACTCGGCGGAGGTCGAGGCGCGGGTCCGGGCGGCCCGCTGCGAGCTGGTCTACAAGCCGTTGAAGCCGGCTCAGTTGCGGGCGCTCCTCGCCCACCTGCTCAGCCGCGCCTGAACCGCGCATCCCGTAAGGCAAACATTTCTGAAAGATGTCTGCCGCCGCATCGCGCGGTCGGCGATGGGCGGCGTATGTCCGATCATAGGCCTGACGGACTATATCGGTTTGTGTCTATTGCATTTCTAGCGCGATTTTTCGGCGAATGGTCTAAGCATAAGGAGAAATAGACGGTTGCGCCCGGGCAACATACTGCATGAACACGAGTTCGGTGCCGCAGAAGTGGGTTATTTGTCCGCTGACATGTGGCACCTCTCCTGAATGCGGGGAGGTCCAGCGTGGCACGGATATTACTCACGGGTGCAACCGGCTTTCTGGGTGGCGCCGTTCTTCATCAGAGCCTGAGCCGGCGCGACGGCACCGAGTGGGTGTGCCTCGTGCGCTGCACCAGCGCCGAGCAGGGCCGGCAGCGGATCGCCGCGCGCCTGTCGCGCTTCACCGACCCGTTCACCGCCCAGCGCCTCGCCCGCGCGGTCGAGGTGGTCCCGGGCGATTTCACCCGCGCCGACCTCGACGCCGACCCGCGTCTCGATTCCTGCACCCACGTCCTGCACCTGGCCGCCGACACCTCGTGGTGGGGCGAGGAGCGGGTCAGCCGCACCAACCACGACGGCACCCTGGCGCTCGCCCGCCGGGCGCGGGGCATGCCGGGCCTCGTGCGATTCCTGCACGTCAGCACCGCGATGATCTGCGGCGCCGAAGCGCCGTCCCTCGTCGAGGAGGCGGATTATCCGTCCCGGGACGCCCGGCACCTCGTCGCCTACACGGTTTCGAAGGCGGCGGCCGAGACCTCGCTCGCCGGGAGTTTCGCCGACCTGCCGATCGTGGTGGCGCGCCCCTCGATCGTGGTCGGCCACTCCACGCTGGGGGCCGCGCCGAGCTCCAGCATCCTGTGGGTGATCCGCGCCGCCGACCGCCTGCGCCTGGTGCCCTGCGCGCCCGAGAGCGCCGTCGACATCGTGCCGGTCGACTGGGTCGCCGACAGCCTTCTCGGCCTCCTGCGCAAGCCGACGCTCGCCCACAGCCTCTATCACATCTCGGCCGGGGCCGGCGCCCGCTCGCGCTGGGACGACCTGATGCAGGCCTTCGCGGCGGCCGACCCGGCGGGCGGCCCGCGCGACGACTTCAGCCGCTTCGACCTCGCCGCCGACCGGGCGCTGCTGCGGCGCCGTTTCGCCGAGACCTTCGGCCTCGACGGCGCCCTCAAGCAGGCGATGCTGCGGGCGGTGCGCGCCTACTACGCCTTCTGCTCCCTCGACCTGACCTTCTCGAACGAGCGGCTGCTGGCCGAGGGGCTGGCGCCGCCGCCGGCCTTCACCGACTACCTGAAGGTCTGCCTGGAGAACGCTCCCGAGATCGCCGAGCAATTCGCCGACGACCTCGAGATGTTCGTCGCCCCGGCGCCGTCGCCGGACCTGCCGCTGACGGCAAGCGCATGAACCCGTTCCTGATCCTCGCGGTGGCGATCGGCGCCGAGATCACCGCGACGCTCGCCCTCAAGGCCGCCGACGGGCTCACCCGCCCGGGGCCGACCGTGCTGGTGGCGCTGGGCTACGGCACCGCCCTGTGGCTGATGTCGAGCAGCATGGACATGCTGCCGATCGGGATCGTCTACGCGATCTGGGCCGGCGTCGGCATGGTCGGCGCGGCGCTCGGCGGCGCCATCCTGTTCGGCGAGCCGGTGACGCCGCTGATGATTCTCGGCATCGGCGTCATCGCGGTCGGCGTCGGCATCCTGGCGGCGGCCCAGGCTCACGGCTGAGGGCGGGAGATGGCGGCGAGGAGCTGCACGCCGCCGTCGATCGCCGCGCGCATCGCGTCCGCGTCCCAGTGCACGCGGGCGAGCACGTAGCCGCCCTCGACGATCGCCAGCAGGGCGGCGGCCAGCGCCGCGGGCTCGATGCCGGGCAGGAGAGTACCCGCCGCCTTCGCTTCCTCCAGGCTCGCCCGCAGCGAGGCCTGGATATGGCCGAGATAGGCCGCGACCGGCTCGCGCAGGGCCGGTTCCTCCATCGCCGCCTCGTTGGCGAGGCGCGCCAAGCGGCAGCCGCGCAGGGCCTGCCGCTCCCGGGTCAGGTAGGCGTGGACCCGGTCGAGGGGCGGCGAATCGGGCGCGAACAGCCTGTCGATCGCCGCGATCTCCTCCTCGGCCATCTCGGCGAGCGCCGCCGCCGCCACCTCCCGCTTGCCGGAAAAATGGTGATAGAGGCTGCCCTGGCCGGCGCCGCTGCGGTCGAGCACGTCCCGCGGGCTCGTCGCCTCGTAGCCGCGCTCCCACAACAGCGCTTTTGCCGCCGCGACGATCGCCTCGCGCTTCGATGATCCTGGCCGTGCCATGTCGTGTCTCTCGCCGTCGGCGGCGCTGTCCGGATCAAGGCGTGGCGCGGGGAGAGGGAACTTCCCGCGCTTCGCCTCGTCCCGAACGGCCTTGCGACGTCGGACACGATATGCCGCGTCGGGTGCCGCCCGGCCAGCCGTCAGACCGCGGATCCCGCCAGATGCGGCGGCGGAACGTCGGCATAGGTGGCAAGCCCGTGGCCGAACGACCAATTCTCCCGGGCGATCTCGACCAGGGTCACGAGCACGTCCTCGGGTCGAAGGCCGAGCGCGCCGAGTTTTTCGGCGATGGCGGCGAACAGGGCCTTCTTCTGCGTGACGCTGCGCCCGGTCGAGAGATGGACCTGGATCATCACCAGGTCGTCGGTGCGGTGGATGCCGAGATAGGCGGGATCGTAGATCACGTCGTCGAATTGGCTCGAGACGACCTGGAACCGGTCGTCGGCCGGGATGCCGATGCTGCCGACCAGGGCGGCATGGACGGCATCCGCGATGGCGCGGCGCTCGTCCGCCGGACGGTTCCGCTTCAGGGTGATGGTGACCAGGGGCATGGGAGGGGTCTCCGGGGCCGCGTCGGCAGCCACGATCCTTCTATTGTACATACTGGTATGTATGTAGCCGTGGCGAGCGCAGCCCAGGCCTGCGCCCGGCTCACCGCTCCAGCATCGCGGTTCTCGTCTCGCGCGCCTGCCAGCCGTGCCGCACCAGTTCCGGGTCGGCGTGCTCCTCGGCCGGGTAGCCGACGCACAGATAGGCGACGAGCCGCCAGGCGGCGGGCACGTCGAGGACGCCCGTCACCTCCTCGGGGCACAGGATCGAGACCCAGCCGACGCCGAGGCCGTGGGCCCGGGCGGCGAGCCAGAAGGTGTGGATCGCCGTGACGACGGAATAGCGCAGCATCTCCGGCATGGTGGCGCGGCCGAGCCCGTGGCCGGCCGCCGTCGCCTCGTCGCAGAAGACGGCGAGGTGGACCGGCGCCTCGCGCAGGCCCGCGAGCTTGAGGCGGCGATAGGCGACGGCGCGCTCGTCGTCGTAGCCCACGGCCGCGGATTCGTTGCAGCGCGAGAAGCTTGCCGCGACGGCGGCGCGGCGCGCCGACTGAGAGACCCGCACGAAGCGCCAGGGCTGGCTGTTGCCGACCGAGGGGCTGAGGCACGCGAGCGCCAGGCAGTCCCGCAGGGCATCCTCCGGCACGGGATCGGTGCGGAAGCGCCGCACGTCGCGGCGCCACGCAACCAGATCCGCGAAGCGGGCCCGAAAGTCCGCCCCGAATTCCGGCACTCCCGTCACGGCCGCGCAGGATCCTGCTTGACGGGATCCTGCCGGGCGAGATCCCCCAGCAGGCTCGCCGCCACCGAGACCTTCGACACCGTGAGGCCCGAGGCGGCGATGGCCGCGACCGCCGTGCGGATGCGGGCGAGGGAGGCGCCGCGGGCCTGGCTCCAGGCCTCGACCGCGGCGGCGCCCTCGGCGTCGAACGCCGCGGCCTCGGCGGTGAGCGCCCGGTGGGCCGAGGCGATGCCGGCCACCGCCCGCTCCAGCGCAATGCGGTCGAAGGTGTCGGCCACCGGCACCGCCCGGGCGGCGGCCGAGAGCGCGTTGAGGCGGAACAGGTCGGCCAGCGCGAAGTGGGTCGCGGCGATGGCGGCCGGCGGACGCCCGGTCGCCTCGGCGACCTCGACGATGTCGGGCGCCGCGCCGAGCTCGCCGAGCGCGGCGAGGCGGGAAGCCAGCTCCTCCGGCACGCCGTGGTCGGCCAAGGCCCGGATCCGCCGGGCCAGGGCCTCGGCGGCCGCAGGGGGGAGGGCGCCCGGCAGGGCCCGCGAGACCGCCGCGATGCCGTCGCGGTAGCGCTGCACCGCCGCCTCGATGCCGCCGGACGCGGCCTCGCCGTTGCGGATGAACCAGACCATGCGCTGGCGCAGCAGGTCCTGCAATTCGGCGTAGAGGGCGAGCTGCTGGTCGCCGGAGATCGCGCCGTCGAGGGCATCGACCGCCTTGTTGAGGTCGATCAGCCCGAAGGCGTCGCGGGTCACCGCGTAAGCGGCGGCGATGGCCGGAGCCTCGGCGCCGGTCTCGTCGGCGAGCCGGCTGACGATGGTCGGCCCGCCACGGTTGACGATGGCGTTGGCAAGGCTCGTGGCGATGATCTCGCGGCGCAGCCGATGGCCCTGCACCGCGTCCGGGTAGCGCGCCACCAGCACCGGCGGGAAGGAGCGCTCCAGCTCGCGGGCGAGGTAGGGATCGTCCGGCACCGCGCTGTCGAGGAGCGCGTCCTTGAGCGACAGCTTGGCGTAGGCGAGCAGGACCGCCAGTTCGGGCCGGGTCAGGCCCTCGCCGCCCTGCGCCCGCTCGGCCAGGGTGGCGTCCGAGGGCAGATACTCGACGGTGCGGTCGAGGCGTCCGTCGGCCTCCAGGGTCTGCATCAGCCGGGCGGCGAAGCCGGTCTCGGCGGCCGCCGAGCGCTGGGCGAGGGACAGGGCCAGCGTCTGGAGCTGGTTGTTCCTCAAGACCAGGTCGGCCACCGCCTCGGTCATGCCGGAGAGGAGCGCGTTGCGGCTCTCCGGGCTCAGGCGGCCGTCGCGCTCGGGCGTGGCGAGCGCGATCTTGATGTTGACCTCGACATCCGAGGTGTTGACCCCGGCCGAGTTGTCGATCGCGTCTGTGTTGAGGCGCACCCCGCGCCGCGCCGCCTCGATGCGGCCGCGCTGGGTGAGCCCGAGATTGGCGCCCTCGCCCACCACCCGGGCGCGCAGCTCCGCGCCGGTGATGCGGATGGCGTCGTTCGCCCGGTCGCCGGCCTCGTCGTCGCTCTCCGAGGTGGCGCGCACGTAGGTGCCGATGCCGCCGAACCACAGGAGATCGACGGGCGCGCGCAGGATCGCCTGCATCACGTCCGCCGGCGTCGCCTCGGCCTGGTCGAGCCCGAGGCGGGCCCGCATCTGGGGCGACAACGGCACGGTCTTGGCCTGGCGCGAGAAGACCCCGCCGCCGGCCGAGATTTTCTGCCGGTCGTAATCGGCCCAGGACGAACGCGGCAGATCGAACAGGCGCTGGCGCTCGGCGAAGGCCGCGGCCGGATCGGGATCGGGATCGAGGAAGATGTCGCGGTGGTCGAAGGCGGCGACGAGCTTCAGGCAGCGCGACAGCAGCATGCCGTTGCCGAACACGTCGCCCGACATGTCGCCGACGCCCGCCACCGTGACCGGCTCGGCCTGGATGTCGATGTCGACCTCGCGGAAGTGGCGCTTCACCGCCTCCCAGGCGCCGCGGGCGGTGATGCCCATCGCCTTGTGGTCGTAGCCCTGGCTGCCGCCCGACGCGAAGGCGTCGCCGAGCCAGTGATGGGCCTCCAGCGACAGGGCGTTGGCGACGTCCGAGAAGGTCGCGGTGCCCTTGTCGGCGGCGACCACCAGGTAGGCGTCGTCCTCGTCGTGCCGCACGGTCGAGGCCGGGGGGACGATCGCTCCGTCGACGATGTTGTCGGTGAGCGAGAGCAGCGTGCGGATGAAGATCCGGTAGCTCTCGGTGCCCTCCTGCATCCAGGCTTGGCGGTCGGAGGCCGGGGGCAGGCGCTTGGGGAAGAACCCGCCCTTGGCGCCGACCGGCACGATCACGGCGTTCTTGACCTGCTGCGCCTTCACGAGGCCCAGCACCTCGGTCCGGAAGTCCTCCGGCCGGTCCGACCAGCGCAGGCCGCCCCGGGCGATGTAGCCGAAGCGCAGGTGCACGCCCTCGACGCGCGGCGAGTAGACGAAGACCTCGAACAGGGGCCGGGGCAGGGGCATCCCGTCGACCTTCGCGCAGCGGAACTTGAACGCGATGGTCTCGGGCGGCAGGCCGTTGCGGCCGATCTGGAAGAAGTTCGTGCGCTGCGCCGCCTCCACCAGGTTGACGAACCGGCGCAGGATCCGGTCCTCGTCGAGGCTGGTGACGCCGCCGAGATCCGCCTCGATCTCGGCCCGTATCGCCTCCTGGGCCCCCGACCGGTCGCCGTCGCGGCGGGGGTCGAAGCGGGCGTAGAACAGGGCTACCAGCCGCCGGGCGAGGGCGGGGTGCCGGGCGAGCGTCGCCGCGAGGTAGTCCTGGCCGTAGCGGATGCGCAGCTGGCGCAGGTAGCGTCCCAGCGCCCGGATCAGCGCGACGTCGCGCCAGCCGAGCCCGGCTTCCAGCACCAGGCGGTTATAGGCGTCCGATTCGGCCAGCTCTCGGGCGAGGGCGAGCAGCGCCGCCTCGACCGGTCCCTCGACCGACGCCACGTCGACCGTCCCGCCGCCGGCCCGTTCCAGCACCATGTCGTGCAGGTAGACCCGGGCGCCGGCGCCCTCGGGCTTGAGGCGGTAGGAGCGCTCGTCGATGACCCGGAAGCCGAGATTCTCCAGGACCGGCACCCGCTCGGAGAGGGGGAGCGCCGCGCCGCGGGAAAACACCTTGAGGCCGATGCGGGTCTCGGGGTCGCCGGGGCGGCGGAAGAGGTCGACCGCCCGAGGCTGGGCCTCCGAGATCCGCTCCAGGATGGCGATGTCGGGCAGCGCCTGGGCGCCGGCATACATCTCGCGGTAGCCCGCCGGGAAGGCGTCGGCATAGACCGCCGCGAGGCCGCGGGCGTCGCCGCCGCGGGCCTCGGACAGGGCCTCGCGCAGCGCATCGGCCCAGGTGCGGGCCAGCTCCGCGATGCCGGCCTCGAGCGCGGCCGCATCGATCTCCTCCGGCGGCGCGCCGGGCGTCGCCACGATGACGTGGAGGCGGGCGAGCGGCCCCTCGGGATAATCCGGCGCGATGGTCGAGAGACGCCCGCCGAGGGCCTCGGCCAGGTAGGCGCCGATCCGGGCCTGGAGCCGGGCGTCGGTCCGATCCTTCGGCAGGTAGGCGATCAGCGAGACGAAGCGGCCGAACTTGTCGGGCCGCGCCAGCACCCGCACCCGCGGCCGGTCGGCGAGCGACACGATGGCCAGCGCGAAGCGCAGGAGCAGGCCGGGCTCGATCTGAAAGAGGTCGTCGCGCGGATAGGTCTCGAGGATGTGGACGAGCGAGCGCCCGGCATGGCTCGTCGGGTCGAGGCCGGCCTTGCGCAGCACCGCCGCCACCTTGCGGCGCAGATACGGCACCTCCTCGGCCCGGCTCGCATAGGCGCTGCCGGTGAACAGGCCGACGAGGCGCAATTCGCCCGCCAGCCCGCCGTCGCCGGTGAACAGCTTGATCGCCACCATGTCGAGATGGGCCTGCCGGCGCACCCGCGAGCGCAGGCTCGCCTTGGTGACCATGAGGGCCTCCGGCCCTTCCAGGAAGGCACGGATCTCGGGCGTCACCGCCACCATGGCGTCGCCGCGCCGCAGCACCTCGACGGCGGGGTCGCGCAGGAGGCCGAGCCCGCTGCCGGGCACGCCGGCATGGTCGGCGGCGCCCGCGTCGCGGTACTCGCGCAGGCCCAGCAGCACGAAATGCCCGTCGCGCAGCCAGTCGAGGAAGGCGCGGGCCTCCTCCCGCTCCTCGGGCGCCAGGGGGGAGGGCGCATCCGCATAGGATGCCGCCGCTTGGGCCAGGCGCTCGACCATGGCGGCGTGATCGGCCGCCGTCACGGCGACGTCCGCGTAGATCCGGGTCAGGCCGGCCTGGAGCGCCGCCTGGGCCGCCTCGTCGTCGATGCGGTCGAGATGGACGTGGATGAAGCTCTCGCGGGCCAAGCCTCCCGCATCGATCTCGCCGCCGGCCCCGCCGCGGGTCTCCTGCGCCGTCGTCTCGCCGACGACCTGCACCAGGGCGCCTTCGCCGTCGCGCTCGACGCCGAGGATCGGATGGGCGACGAGGCGGGGCCGGTAGCCGCGGGCGACGAGTTCGGCGAGGGTCGAATCGAGCAGGAACGGCCGGTTGGCGTTGACCGCCTCCACCACCGTGAGGTCGCGCCGGCGCCCGCCCTGCGTGACCTCGACGTTCGAGAGCCGCACCGCATCCGTTCCGCGGCCGGGCCGCGCCGCGGCGAGGTGCCGGCGGGCGGCGAGTGCCAGATCGGCCAGGTCGTCGGGCGCGTAGGCGGTGAGGTCCTCGGGCGCGACGCGGCCGAACAGGTCGCGGACGAAGCCGCCGGGTCCGCCCCTGTCCTCGGCCAGGGCCGCCGCTGCGGCGATCAGGTCGGTCCGGCTGGCTTTCGCTTCGGCGGTCGCGGTCGCGGTCGAAGGTTCCATGTCTGGCCTTCCTCTTCTGCTCGTCCTCTGCCGAGGTTGAGGGCCGGAGCGGTGGCACAGCGTCTCGGCCCCCGCAAGCCCGGCCTCGCCTGCCCGAGGCAAACTGCCTATAGCTGAGGCACGATCACCGGGAGGGCACGGGCATGAGCGGCGGCAGGAAGAAGGCGGGGGAGAAGCCCGAGATCGGCGAGCGGCCGGCCCGGCAGGAGATGGAGGGCACCGTGATGGCCCTCGATTTGTCCCCCTCGCCGGACCTGTCGCCCGCGATGCGGGCCTATTTCGACAAGTGCCGGGAAAAGATCGGCTACGTGCCGAACGTGCTCCTGGCCTACGCCCACGACAGCGCCAAGCTCGAGGCGTTCGCGGCGCTCTACAACGACCTGATGCTGGCGCCCTCGGGCCTGTCGAAGCTGGAACGCGAGATGATCGCGGTCGCGGTCTCCAGCGTGAACCGCTGCTACTACTGCCTCACCGCCCACGGCGCCGCCGTGCGCAGCCTTTCGGGCGACCCGGTGCTCGCCGAGATGCTGGTGATGAACTACCGCGCCGCCGCTCTCTCGCCGCGCCACCGCGCGATGCTCGACTTCGCCGTGGCGCTGACCGAGGCGCCCTGGACGATCGAGGAGGAGGACCGCGACGCCCTGCGGGACGTCGGCTTCTCGGAGCGCGACCTCTGGGACATCTCCGCCGTGGCGAGCTTCTTCAACATGTCGAACCGCATGGCCTCCGCCGTCGACATGCGCCCGAACCGCGCCTACCACGGCGAGGCCAGAGGTTTGTCCGGCGCCGAGGAGGCCTGACGACGGCCGGTCACCCGGTTGCCGTATTGTCGGCCTAGGCGCAGCACGAGAACGGATCTGGGCCGAAGGCGCGCGTCGCGTCGCGTCTTGCCCCGCGGGAGTGAAGGATGGCGTACCAGGCGAAGTCGGCGCTCGAAGTCCAGCTGGACGTGCTGGGCGCGCTCATGCTGCGCGACATCCGGACCCGCTTCGGCGGGACGATGTGGGGTTACAGCATCGCGGTCTTGTGGCCGTGTGCCCACATCCTTGTCATCACCGCCGCCTACGTTGTCATGAAAAAGCCGACGCCGCTTGGTGACAGTATCGTATTGTTTGCCGTCTCCGGCCTATCTCCCTACATTATCATCAACTATATGTCCAGGAAGATGATGGAGGGCCCGCTGGCAAATAAACAGCTTGTTTATTTTCCTCAGGTCAAATTCTTCGATGTCGTAATGTCGCGCGCGCTCGTCGAAGTCTGTACAAGTAGCCTGAGCATTTTTATGGTATTCTTGATTGCGGCGTGTTGCGGTGCTCATATTATCCCCAGAGACTCCTTGGCTTTCTGCGAATCCATGCTTCTCGCGCTTTTTTTCGCAATGGGATTCGGACTTTTCAATGTTTTTATTTCGCAGATTTTTCCTCAGTGGCTAATAGTTGTCATCGTCCCCATCCTCATTATGTATTTTACTAGCGGTACGGTCATCGTGGTTGAGGCTATGCCGGCCATCATTTATGATTACGTACAATTGAATCCGCTCATGCACATCGTCAAAGTGTGCCGATCGGCTTTCTATCCAGGTTACGGGTCGGATGCCGACATCATGTTCGTGCTCATTGTCAGTGGCGTGATGGCGCTGATCGGCCTCCTGGGCATCCGCTTCGTGGTGCCGCGCTTCCTCAACTAAGACCCCGCTTCCTGAGGCGCGGGCGAGTCGTCTGACGAGGATCATGGCGGCGGCGGTACGACCGCGGCAAGCTTCGCAATCCCACCGATCCGACGGGTGAGGAGTGGACGCTTGTCGCTCCGCTGATCCCGCCGGCCCGACGCGGAGGGAACAAACGCACGGTCGATCTGCGCGAGATTGTCGATGGCTTGACGTATGGTCTTGGCACGGGATGCCAATGGCGTGCCATTCCAAGATATCTTCCGCCGCGCTCGACGGTTCACGGCTCCTTCGATCTCCGGGATCGCGACGGGACCATTCTGCGCATCCATCATGCCCCGTACGTCCTCTGCCGCGAGCAGGCCGGGCGCGAGGCCGGTCCTACGGCAGCGATCGTTGACAGCCGGAGCGTCAAGAAGCGCGGAAAAAGGGGGCGCACGATCGACCCGTTCGGTTGCGACGCGGGCAAGAAGTCAACGGTAAGAAGATCGAGGGCAAGAAGCGCCATCTCCTCGTCGACACCCAAGGTCTGCTGATGCCGCCCTGGTGCATCCGGCTGACGCCCAGGATCGCGACGGCGGCGTATGGGTCATGACGACGCTCTCGAGCCTCTGCCCGTTCCTGCCGACGCCGTATGCGGAGGGCGGTTACCGGGGGCCGGCGTTCCGGGAGGCTTTGGAACGGGTGTGCCGGTCCGTGACGGTGGAGATCGACAAACGTTCGGATCAGGAGGCGGTCGGGTTCGAGGTCCTGCCCAGGCGTTGGATCGTCGAGCGGACGATCGGCTGGCTCGAGCGATGCCGACGGCTGGCGAAGGATTGGGCGTGCCGCACCCGCAAGGCACTGGCTTTCCTGCGCCCTGCCTCGGTCCGCATCATGCTCGGAAAGCTCTGCCAGCAATCAGCGTGATTCCGGACAGACGCTCATGGATCGGTTCAGTTCGTGCGCTCGGCCTTCGTGCTGGAAGCATCCTGGAGGCTCTATGGTCCGCACGCAAAGTTGCGATGTGATCCCCAGTGATGCCTCCCGATGTGTCGCTGTCGCTCCGGTAGGCGATCGGCAGGATGGTTTCGATCCGTATGGTCTTGTCGAAGCACGGCATCGCGGGTCGTGCAAGCACGCCCGCGCCTCATCTCATATATTTTGCTATTTAAGAATTCCGATCATCTTGCCTCAAAGGCAGGATGGTGCGGCCGAGAGGACTCGAACCTCCACTGGTTGCCCAACTAGCACCTCAAGCTAGCGCGTCTACCAATTCCGCCACGGCCGCGGAGTTTGCTGAATATCAAAACGATCCAGATTTTCTCAAATTCGATCAACACCCATCTGCATCAAAAATTACGCATGAGCAATCCGTAATGTCATGCATCCCGAGCTCAGTCGCGATACTTCGACCAGAGCCTATCTCCATCTCATCTGAGTTCGGTCGATGACCTCAGGAGAGAGATGGTGCGGCCGAGAGGACTCGAACCTCCACTGGTTGCCCAACTAGCACCTCAAGCTAGCGCGTCTACCAATTCCGCCACGGCCGCGGATCGCTTCGTCTCGCCGGGAGCGGCGGGGCGGGGGTGAAACCCGTCCGAAGCGAGGCTGCGAATACCAGTCCCCCCCGGGGGACGCAAGCGCCCCGATGCGGATCTGGCAAACATTCTCGTCAGAGCGCGTCCGACAGGGCGCCCAGGAAGGCGGCGCCGCCGTCGCCGATGCGGATGCCGGGCTCGCGCACCACCTCGGCCTTGCGGATCAGCTCGGTCACCTCCACGGAGATGCGGTTGCCCGTGACCACGATCTGGCCGCGGGCGATCGGGTGGTTGTTGGCGAGGATCTCGACCATATCGCTGTCGGTTGAATCGAGCTCGATCACCGCGCCGCGGCCCATGCGCAGCAGCATGTGGATCGGCATCCGGGTCCGCCCGAGCACCACCGCGAGGTCAACCTTGAGAATGTCGAGAACCGCCAACGGACAGACCCACCCTGACCACGAACCAATACCCCGACAATCCGATCTTATGGTGAAGCCTTGGTAAACGACCGGCTCGGAACCGCCCCGGGCAGCCTGATGGCCGCACCCGGGAGCCCTCCCGTCGAATGGGTCGTGCGCGACACGCTCCTCGACTACCGCGAGGCGGAGGCCGCCATGGAGGCGCGGGCGGCGGCGATCGCCGAGGGCCGCGCCCTCGAACGGGTGTGGCTCGTCGAGCACCCGCCGCTCTACACCGCCGGCACCTCGGCGAGGGAGGCCGACCTCGTCGCGCCGGAGCGATTTCCGGTCCACCGCACCGGGCGGGGCGGGCAGTACACCTATCATGGGCCCGGGCAGCGCGTGGCCTACGTGATGCTCGATCTCAACCGGCGGCGGCCGGACCTGCGCGCCTACGTGGCCGCCCTGGAGGCCTGGCTGATCGCGACGCTCGACGCCTTCACGGTGCGGGGCGAGCGCCGGGAGGACCGGGTCGGCGTCTGGGTGCGCCGGCCGGAGAAGGGGCCTGGCATCGAGGACAAGATCGCGGCGATCGGCATCCGGGTGCGGCGCTGGACGACCTTCCACGGCATCAGCCTGAACGTCGAGCCGGACCTGACGCACTTCTCCGGTATCGTACCCTGCGGCGTGCGCGAGCACGGTGTGACGAGTCTCGTCGATCTCGGCCGGCCGGTGACCCTGCCGGAAGTCGACGCCGTGCTGCGCGGGCGCTTCGAGGCGATCTTCGGGCCGACCGTCCTCGTCGACGATGACGGTCGGGGCGAAGCGGCCTCGTCGCCCGAGCCGTGACCGTTACGCCGTTGCCCGACCCGTTTTCACCACGCCGGGACTTGCTCTAGAGTGCTGTGTCAGAACGCGCAGACGACGCGGCCGCCGGGCGGGCGGCCCCGGCCGCGCCATCACGGAGGCCCCGCCCGTGCCGGCTGAGACGCCCGAGAGCCCCGGGCCCAAGGTCTCCGTGCTTCTGCGCGCGGCTCTCGCGGCGTCGCCGCTGCCTTCCCTGCTGGTCGAGCCCGGTCCCGACGGGGCGGTGCTCTTCGCCAACCCGGCGACCGAGGCCCTGCTGGGCGGGATCCCGGACAGGATCGCGGCGCTCGCGGCCGATCCGGAGGCCGAGGCGGCTTTGCGCGCGCACCTGAGCGGTCGTGGACCGGCCAGCGCCGAGGTAATGATGCGCCGCCGCGACGGCGCGACGCTGTGGATCGCCCTCCACCTCTCGCCGACGGGCGGGGAGGGCGGCGCGTCCCTGGTGCAGCTCGTCGAGACCTCCCGCTGCCGCGACCTCGAGGCGGCCCTCGGCCTGGCGCAGCGCCGCGAGGCGCTCGGCCAGCTCACCAACGGCGTCGCGCACGAGTTCAACAACCTGCTGCAGATCCTCGTCGGCTACGTCGACGGCCTGCGGCGGCGCCTCGGCGAGCACCCGGACGCCTTCGTGCAGCGGGCGCTGACCCGCTCGACCGATGCCGCCGAGCGTGCCTCGACGCTCACCCGCCACCTCCTGGCCTTCTCGCGCAAGCACCGGCCCGAGCCGCGCCCGGTCGATCTCAACGGGCTGCTGCGGGAGCATCGGACACGGGTGGACGCCGTGCTGGGCGAGACCATCGCCCTCGATCTCGATCTCGCCGACGACCTGTGGATCGCCTGCATCGACCCGGTCCAGACCGAGCTGATCCTGCAGATCCTGCTGCGCAACGCCGCCGAGGCGATGCCGACGGGCGGTCGCGTCACGATCGAGACCCGCAACCACGGCGGCGAGGGCGTGGCGGCGGACGGATCGGCCGGGCGCCACGTGGCGCTGACGGTGGCGGATACCGGCACCGGCATGCCGCCGGAGGTGCTGGGCCGGGCGCTGGAGCCCTTCTTCACCACGCGCGAGCCCGGGCGCGGCACCGGCCTCGCCATCCTCAACGCGGTGGTCAAGCGCCAGAACGGCGCCGTGGCGCTGCGCAGCACCCCCGGCGAGGGGACGTCGATCCGCCTGACCTTCCCGGCGGCAGAGGAGCGGCGCCCGCAACGAAGTGCCGTCGCCCGATAATCCCGGCCAGATCAAAAATTTATCGCTTGGCAGATCTGATGCCGATCGGTGACTTTTCATCGTGTGTAGTTACGACCAGAGCGGCATCCGGGGCGTGTCCTCCCTTCTACTGCACCACCCGCACCCCCATATGTGCGGCAGGGGAAGGGCCACCGCCCACGGACGGCGCCCCCACTGGTGATGGCACGAGGCGAGACGAACCGATGATGACCACCTTCACCCGCGGCCGCCGAACGGTTGCAGCCTTCGGCCTCGCGGCCCTGATGGCCGTGGCGGCGACGGCCGGCGAGGCGCGTCCCGGCAGCGGCTCCTCGATGGGGTCGCGCGGCTCCCGCACCTATTCGGCGCCGGCCCCGACCACGACCGCCCCCGGCGCCCCCGCGCCGATGCAGCGCTCGATGACCCAGCCCGGCTCGTCGATGGGCGCCCCCGCCGCCCCGCAGCGTCGCTTCGGCGGCGGCTTCTTCGCGGGCCTGCTCGGCGCGGGCCTGCTCGGCGCGCTGATCGGCGGGGGCTTCTTCGGCGGCCTCGGCGGCATCGCGTCGTTCCTCGGCCTGCTGCTCCAGGTCGGCCTGCTGGTCGGCGTGGTGATGCTGGCCCTGCGCTTCTTCCGCCGCCGCCGGGCCGAGCCGGCCATGGCGGGCGCCTACAACCGCAGCGGCCCGGCTTCCGGTCCCGGCGGCCCGCTCGGCGGCATGGGTGGCAACCTGGGCGGCAACACGGGTGGCGGCCTCGGTGGCGGTCTGGGCGGCATGCTCGGCGGTGGCGCTGCGGCGCAGCAGGCCCGCCCGCCCAAGCGCGACGAGGTCGGCATCGGCCCGCAGGATTTCGACGCCTTCGAGCGCACCCTCAACCAGGTCCAGCTCGCCTACGGCGCCGAGGATGCCGCCACCCTGCGCCGCCTGACGACGCCGGAGATGTTCGGCTATTTCGGCGAGGAGATCCGGGCCAACGCCGCCCGCGGCGTGGTCAACAAGATCGCCGACGTGAAGCTGCAGCAGGGCGACCTCGCCGAGGCCTGGCGCGAGGGCCCGGTCGACTACGCGACCGTGGCGATGCGCTACACCCTGCGCGACGCGCTGATCGAGCGTGCCAGCGGCAAGGTCGTCGAGACCAACCCGCCCGAGGCGACCGAGGTCTGGACGTTCCTGCGCGAACGCGGCGGCCAGTGGGTGGTCTCGGCCATCCAGCAGACCCGGTAGCGGTCGATCGTGCGGGGAGCCACGCTCCCCGCCACCGTCGCGGAGCCCTCGATCCGGCCTGGATCGGGGGCTTTTTCGCGTTCGGCCGCATCTCGACGGACGGGCGGTCTCGAAGGCTCGGGCGTCAGAGCGCCCGGGCCATCGCCACGAAACCGGCCACCGGCACCTCCTCGGCCCGGGCCGTCTCCGGGATGCCGGCGGCGGCGAGGAGGGGAGCGGGATCGGGGGTGGCCCCTTTGAGGCTCTGGCGCAGCATCTTGCGGCGCTGGCCGAAGGCGGCGCCGGTCACGGTTTCGAGCGCCCGGACCCGGCAGGGCAGGGGCTCGGGTCTGGGTACCAGCCGCACCACGCTCGAGGTCACCTTCGGCGGCGGCACGAAGGCCGAAGGCGGCACGTCGAACAGGATCTGGGCTTGCGTGCGCCAGCCGCACAGTACGCCGAGCCGGCCGTAATTCGCCCGGTCGGTCTCGTCGGCGACGATGCGCTCGGCGACCTCGCGCTGGAACATCAGGGTCAGCGAATCCCACCAGGGCGGCCAGGCCTCCTGGGTGAGCCAGCCGGTGAGGAGCTGCGTACCGACATTGTAGGGGAGGTTCGCCACGATGCGGGCCGGCCCCTCGCCGATCAGCGGGCGCGGGTCGAATGCGAGCGCATCGGCTTCCACCACCTCCAGGCGGCCGGGGTAATGCGCGGCGATTTCGGCGAGCGCCGGCAGGGCGCGGGGATCGCGCTCGACCGCGATGACGCGGGCCGCGCCGTGCATCAGGAGGGCCCGGGTCAGGCCGCCGGGGCCGGGACCGACCTCGACCACCGTTACGCCCTCGAGCGGCCCCGACGACCGGGCGATCCGTCCGGTCAGGTTGAGGTCGAACAGGAAGTTCTGGCCGAGCGAGCGGCGCGGCATCAGGTCGTGCGCCTGCACCACCTCCCGCAGGGGCGGCAGGCCGTCCGGGGCGCTCATGCGGCGACTTCCTCGTGGGGCCGCGTCAGCCGGCCGGCGAGCTTCAGGGCGGCGATCAGGCTGTCGGGCTTGGCGAGCCCCTTGCCGGCAATGTCGAAGGCGGTGCCGTGATCCGGCGAGGTGCGCAGGAACGGCAGCCCGAGGGTGACGTTCACGCCCTCGTCGAAGGCGAGCGTCTTGATCGGGATCAGGGCCTGGTCGTGGGTCGGGGCCAGCGCCACGTCGTAGGTCGCGCGCGCCCGGGCGTGGAAGAGCGTGTCGGCCGGGTGCGGGCCGGTGATACGGATGCCCTCCGCCCGCAACCGCTCGATCGCGGGGGCGAGCACGTCGCGATCCTCGGTGCCCATCGTGCCGGCCTCGCCCGCATGCGGGTTGAGTCCGGCGAGCACGAGGCGCGGGGCGGGGAGGCCGAATCGGGCCCGCATGTCGCGGTCGACGATGCGGGCGGTCTCGACCACGAGGTCGGCGGTGAGCAGCTCCGGCACCCGGCGGAGCGCCACGTGGATCGTCACCGGCACCACCGCGAGGTCCTCGGACCACAACAGCATCACGGGCGTCGGCGGGCTCGCGCCGGGGGCGGCGGCAAGCGCCGCGAGGTACTCGGTGTGGCCCGGATGCCGGAAGCCCGCCTCGTAGAGGACGTGCTTGGCGATCGGGTTGGTGACGAGGGCGGGCGCCCGGCCGGCCTGGACCAGCCGCACCGCTTCGTCGATCGACGCGAGCGTGCCGGCGGCGCTCGCCGGATCGGGGTGGCCCGGCTCCGCCGCGACGGTGAGCCCGTCCGGTAGCCGCACCACCGGCAGGGCCCGGGCGAAGGCGGCGGCCGCCTCCTCGGGCTCGACGGCGGCGAGCGGCACCGAGAGGCCGAGGCGGGCCGCGATCGACCCCAGGAAATCCGGATCGCCGATGACGAAGAACGGCGTCAGCCCGTGCTCCTCCCGGGCGAGCCAGGCCCGCAGGGTGATCTCGGGCCCGATCCCGGCCGGATCGCCCTGTGTCAGCGCGAGGGCTGTGGTCATCGCGGGAATTCCCGTCCGTGGCGGCGCGCCGTGGCGCGGGCGGCTCTTTGCGTGTGCATCCCGCGCGCCATCGCATTCCGGCTCCCGCCGGGCAAGCGCCGCACGCTGCCCGATGCGAACCTTCCGTTGCGGGAGCCGTTGGTTTCGGGCACCCTCCGGCAGCCATCCCCGGGATGATCGCGCTCCATGGCAAGCGTCGCCTTCGACACGCTGAAATTCGCCCGGACCCTGCGCGACAAGGCGCAGCTGTCGCCCGAGCAGGCCGAAGGCTTCGCGGTCGCCGTGTCCGAGGCCGTTCAGGGCGATCTGGCGACGAAAGCCGATCTGCAGATTCTGGACACCGGGCTGCGCAACGAGATGCAGTCGCTTCGAGCCGAGTTGAAGAACGACATGCAGTCGCTTCGGAGCGAGCTTAAGAACGACATGCAGTCGCTCCGCACCGAACTCAAATCCGAGCTGCGAGAGTCCGAGGCCCGCCTGGAGACCAAGCTGGAGCGACAGCGGTCCGAGATCGTCAAGTGGATGTTCGGAACGATCGGCTTCCAGACGCTGATCATCCTGGGCGCGGTGATCGCGCTCGTCCGCGTCGTCAAACCCTGATCCGGCGCGCTCCCCCATCGGGAGCGCGCCCCGGTGCCGTCACCGCGCCGTGGCGATCCCGTCCGCCGTCGTGGTGGTGCTGAGGTTCTGGCGGAAATTCGCCTCGCCGAGGGTGCGCAGCTCGATCCGGAGCAGGAAGGTCTGGTTGCGCTCGCGCAGGCCCGAGGCCGTCTCGATCGGCGAGGACAGGTAGTTGAGCGAGACCGTCGTGCACTCGTCGCGGTAGCCGAAACCGAAGCCCGACGAGGAGACGTAGAACTTGTCGGCCTTGTCGTAGATCGGCGCCGTGCCGACCGGGTTGAGGAAATAGGCCTGGGCCGCCGTCGCGTAGAACTCGCGCACCTGGAGGTAGTGCGAGAGATCGAACAGCACCGAGCCGGTGACGAACCAGTTCGGCGTGATGTTGTAGAGCGCCGAGGCCTGCAGGCCCTCGCGGCGCCGGTCGAAGCCGAGCTCGGGCTGGGCCTCGTAGCGGGCGTAGATCAGCGAGGTCTCGAGCGGCAGGAACGGCGCGAACTTGGCGGTGATGCCGGCTTCGAGGCGCTTCAACGCGAAGGTGTCGTTGTCGAACCGCGCCCGGGTGATGAAGCTGATGTTCTGGTTCGGCGAGACCTGGAAGCGCGTGACGAAGTCCGAGCGGGTCTGCTCCAGGCCCGAATCGCGGCCGACATTGGCGATGTCGCCGCGGCGGAACGAGTTCACGCCGGCGATCGCGATCGACTCGCCCGCCATCGCGTTCAGGTAGAAGCCGTTGCGGCCGGTGATCGAGTACTCGGCACCCAGGTTGGCGCGCACGCCGCCCTCGACCCGGTCGTAGCCCGAGAACTTGTCCCAGGCGAACAGCGAGGTGTCGTCGAAGACGAGGCTCTGGGCGTCCTCGTTGGGGAGCCGCCCGATATGGGTCTCGCTCGGCCGCGCGATGACCTGGGCCACCGGCGAGATGGTGTGGACGCCGAGCGGCCCGAAATCCGCGACGAAGGGGTAGCGGTACTCGAGCCCGACCGCCGGCATCACCCGGCCGGAGAAATTCGAGTCGGGCGAGAACAGGTTGCTGACTTCCGGGTTCTGGAAGCCGGTCGTGTTCGGGTTCACGAAGAAGGCGTCGCCGCGCAGGTAGGCGAAGGGCTGCCAGCGCTGGCCGAACTCGTCCGTGAAGGTGCGCCGCCACGACACCTGGGCGGTCGCCCGGGTGGTGTCGCCGGCGAGTCCGCTCACCAGGCACTGCCCGCGCTCGAACACCGAGCAGGTGCTGTAGAGCGGGAAGGTGATCCCGTTGACGCTCGGGCTGAGCAGGTAGGTCCCGGTGCGCGGGATCTGGGTGTACTGGGTCGCGTCCCGCGACAGGTGGGTGAAGTTCGCCTGGAACCGCACCTCGCCGCCGATCGGGTCGGGCCCGTCGCGGCGCTTGTCGTAGTCGATCACCGGGGCGACGATCGGCTGCTGCTTCTGCCAGTCGAAGGTCGACAGGCCCTTGAAGTAGTAGCCCCGCGCCTCGAACCACGAGCGATCGCCCTGGCCGATCAGGTAGGCGGTGGAGACCGCTTCACGGAAGTAGTCCGTGCTGATCGTCTGGTTGCGGATGCGGTAGTTATCGAGGAACCACTTGTCGGTGACGCCGACGACGTCCCAGCCGGCGCGCCAGTTCTGGCCGAGGTAGAACTGTCCGGCCGATTCGATCGAGCCGCGGAAGTCGCGGTCGCCCGAGCCGAGGGGGCCGGGCAGGAACGCGCTCGGGGTCGACTGGAAGATGCCGCTGACGCGGACGTTGTAGAAGCCGTTGGCCAGCCGCTGGCGCCACTCGGCCTGGCCGAGCACGCCCTGCTTCGACAGGAAGGTCGGCTCGACCGTGAGGTCGTAATCGGGCGCGATGTTCCAGAAGAACGGCGTGCCGATGCCGTAGCCGAGCACGTTCGAGGAGACGAAGTGCGGTGCCAGGAAGCCGGTGTCGCGCCGCACCGTCGGGTCGGGCGAGTAGAAGTAGGGCAGGTAGGCGATCGGGATCCCGGCCACTTCGAGGTACGAATCCTCGTAGTAGATCCGGCGCTCCTCGTTGTTGTGGATGATCCGCGCCGCCTTGACCTGCCACAGGGGCGGGCGCTCGGGGTGGTCCTTGCACGGCTCGCAGGCGGTGTAGGTGCCGTATTCGAAGGTCGTGGTCTCGCCCGCGATCCGCTCGGCCCGCGGGGCCGAGAACCGCACCCGGGCCGGGCGGCCGCGCTGCTCGATGGTCTGCTGGACGCGCAGCGAGTCGATGAAGCCGGACTTGAAGTCGTCCGTCAGCTCCATCCGGTCGCCGGTCACGACCGAGCCGGTCTCGTCGGTGAGGCGGACATTGCCCTCGGCGAAGACCCGGCCGGTGTTGCGGTCGTAGCGGACGCGGTCGGCCAGCAGGGTGCGCGGGCCGTAATGCAGCTCGGCGTTGCCGACCGCCGAGACCGTGTTGCGGTCGTTGTCGTAGACGAGTTCCTTGGCCTCGACGAGCAGGCGCTCGCCGCCGGCCCCGGCCTTGTCCTGGTTCTTGGCGGTGCGCGCCGCCAGGCGGTCGTTCAGCGTGCCCTGCGCACGCGCTTCGGCGCTCGCGCCCACCGTCACGGCGGCCGCCAGCAGAACCGTCAGGGATCCCGTGACCGCGGCACCCGCGGCCTTACGCACGACTCGACCCATCCCTGCACCCGCTATGCCCGCGCCGCTCGTCCGGAGGATGGGCATCAGCCGTCCTCCAGGTGCAGAAGCGCGAGCGTTCCGAGAAGACTCCCTACCACGGCCGGGAACCACGCCGCCACCGGCGCGGCGACCAATCCAGAGGCTCCTAGGCCCTCCATCACCTGCCGTGCCACGTAGAGCACGAAGCCCGCCGCGACGCCGCCGAGCACCATCTTGCCGACGCCACCAAAGCGGAAGAACCTTAAAGAAACCGATGCCGCCACCAGCACCATCGCCAGGAACAGCACCGGCCGCGCCAGGAGCACGTCGTACTGCAGGCGGTAACGCGTGGCGTCGAGTCCCGCCCGCTCGGTCCGGGCGATCGTCTCTCCGAGTTGCCAGAAAGGCACGGATTCCGGCGGGGTGAAGCGCTGGCGCACCTGCGAGGGGTCCAGCGTCGAGGCGATCAGGTAGGTGTCGTAGCTCTGGGGCTCCTGGTCCGGCCCCTGCACGCGCACGTCCTGCAATTCCCAGTAGCCGTCGTGCAGGGTGGCGCGGGCCGCCTGCATCTGCTGGGTGAAGGCGCCCGTATCGTCGAAGGTGAACACCATGACGCCCGCGAGCGTCGCCGTGCCCTCGATCACGGTCTCGGCCCGGATGATCGCCTGGCCGTCGATGCCGCGCTGGCGGATCCACAGCTCCTTGCCGGAGGCGGCCTTGCCCGAGCGGGCGAAGATCTTGGCCTCGATCTCGGTCGAGCGCTGCTTCAGCTCGGCCGAGACCGGGTTGTAGACCCCGACCGTGAAGGCGCCGATGCCGAGCGCCACCAGCGCGCCGGGCTGCAGGAACTGCCAGGCCGAGATGCCGGCGGCCCGCGCCACCACCAGTTCGAGCTTGCGGCTGAGCTGGAGCAAGGCCGCCATGGCGCCGAACAGGATCGCGAAGGGCAGGACCTGCTCGGCCACCGCGGGCGTGCGGAAGAGCGCGAGCCGCGCCATGACGGCGGCCGAGGCGCCCTCGGCGTCGCCGGCCCGGCGCATCAGCTCGACGAAGTCGAGGGTGTAGACGAGGGCGAAGACCGTGAGGAAGACCCCCAGGATCATGCGCAGGAAGCGGGCGGCCAGGTAGCGGCCGAGGGTGAAGCCGATCAGCATGAAGGCTCAGCCCGCCCGCATCCGCAGCCGCCGCGCCGGCAGCGCCGCCGAGAGCCGGCGCAGCCGCACCGCCAGAGCGGCGTTGAAGGCCCGCACCCGGTTGCCCTGGGTGGCGACGACGAGCGAGAGCCCGATCGCGACGAGCGGCACGAGATAGACCGCCGCGACGGCGCCCTGGCTGCGCACCGCCGCGCTCGAGGCGGCGAAGCCCGCGATGCGCAAGGCCACTACGGCGGCGATGGCGCCCGCCACGGCCAGCCCGCGGCCCTGGCGGGTGGTGCGGGGATCGCCGAGCGCCGCGAAGGCGATCAGCCCGAGTGCCAGGGGGTAGAGCCAGGACGACAGCCTGTCGTGCAGCTCGGCCCGGAAGCGGCCCTTGGTCAGCTTGTAGTAGGTCTCGTTCGGGTTCGGAAAAAGCAGCTGCACGGTCGAGCGCTCGCGCGGCTTGTAGATCGTGTCGGCGTCCGGCGGCGTGAAGGCCGCGAGGTCGACGGCGTAGCGCTGGAAGGTGATGATCGAGGAATCGCGGCTGTTCGGCTGCTGGCGGTGGATGCTGCCCTTCTCCAGAACCAAGTAGGTCTGCCCGTCGAGGTCGACCGCCTGGCCGCGCTCGGCGAGGTAGACCACCGTCTTCCCGGCCTCGCGCCGGTCCTGCATGAAGATGCCGAGCAAGGCCCCGTTCGGCGCCCGCTCGCGGAAGTGGAAGGTGATGCCGCTGTCGAGGCTGGTGAACTGCCCCTCCTTGACCACGTTGGCGATGAAGTCGCCGCGCACGCGGGTGAGCACGTCGCGCAGCTCCTGGAAGCTCGACGGCATCACCTGGATGGTCAGGAAGCCGATCGCCGCGCTGACGATCAGCGCCAGCGTCAGGAACGGCCGCATGATGTGGCGCGGCGACATGCCGGCGGCGCTCATCACGATCAGCTCGGAATCGCCGTTGAGCTTGTTGAGCGCGTAGACGACCGCGATGAACAGCGCGACCGGCGCGATCACGGTGATCAGGGTCGGCAGCGACAGGCCGGTGATCAGGAAGAAGATGAGAAGGGTCTGGCCCTTGGCGGTGATCAGGTCGAGCTCGCGCAGGGCCTGCGTCACCCAGATCACGCCGGTGAGGCCGATCAGGCACGACAGGAACGCCCCGAGGGCGATGCGGAAGATGTATCGCTCGATCTGCTTCATCGGCCGGCTGCGGTCGGGCCCCCTCCCGCGTCGATGCTGGTTAGGCGCCGCCCGCCGGCCGCACAAGCACCGGCTGCCCTGAAGCGCCCGAAGTGCGGCCTTTTGCGGGCGGGCGCGGTCGGCCCGCCACACCCGGCCGCGTTGCGCTGGCGGGCGTCCCCCCGCTACACAGGGGACCGGCACGGCGCCCTTCGAGAGGCGCGCGATCCAGAAGACGGGACGAAAGCAACGCCATGGCGGACGGCATCAGCATCGAGATCGAATCCCTCGCGACGGCCAAGCCCGGCGGGGCCGGCGGCGACCTCGTGCTGTTCGTGGGCGAAGACCTCGCCCTGTCGCCGCGGGCGGCCGAGATCGCCGGTCCCGGCGCCGCCGACCTGGTGGCGCGGGCCGCCGCGGTCGAGCGCTTCAAGGGCAAGGCATCGAGCGCCCTCGTGATCACCGCCCCGGCCGGCCTGTCGGCCGAGCGCCTGGTGGTGGTCGGCACCGGCGCCGACGAGGCGCCGGCCCGCGACTGGGCGACGCTCGGCGGCTTCACCGCCGGCAAGATCGGCAGCCGCCCGGCCTGCGTGGTGCTCGAATGGCCCGGCACCGCGCCGGGCTCGGACGAGGTCGCGGCGTTCTCGCTCGGCGCGCGCCTGCGCGCCTACAAGTTCGACCGCTACAAGAGCAAGAAGACGCCCGAGGGCGAGGAGGCGAGCGGGGCAGGGCGCCTGACCCTGCTGGTGCCGGAGAATGCGGGTCTCAAGAAGGCGTTGCGCGGGGCCGAAGGGGTGGCCGAGGGCGTGATCCTCGCCCGCGAGCTCGTGAACGAGCCGCCGAACGTCCTCGATCCGGAAGAGTTCGCCCGCCGCACCGAGGCGCTGGAGAAGCTCGGCGTCGAGATCGAGATCCTCGACGAGAAGGACATGAAGAAGCTCGGCATGCGGGCCCTGCTCGCGGTCGCGCAGGGCTCGACCAAGGAGGCCCGGGTCGTCATCATGCGCTGGAACGGGGCTGAGGATTCCTCCGAGGCGCCGGTGGCCTTCATCGGCAAGGGCGTCACCTTCGATTCCGGCGGCATCTCCATCAAGGGGAGCGGCGGCATGGAGGACATGAAGGGCGACATGGCGGGCGCCGCCTGCGTGGTCGGCCTGATGCACGCGCTCGCCAGCCGCAAGGCCAAGGTGAACGCGCTCGGCGCCATCGGCCTCGTCGAGAACATGCCCGACGGCAAGGCCCAGCGCCCGGGCGACATCGTCACCTCGATGTCGGGCCAGACGATCGAGATCATCAACACCGACGCGGAAGGCCGCCTGGTGCTGGCCGACGTGCTCTGGCACGTCCAGCAGACCTACAAGCCCCGCTTCATGATCGATCTCGCGACCCTGACCGGCGCGATCCTGGTGGCGCTCGGCCAGGAATTCGCCGGCATGTTCTCGAACAACGACGAACTGGCCCAGCGCCTCTCGGCGGCCGGCGAGGCCACCGGCGAGAAGGTCTGGCGGATGCCGCTGGCCCCGGGCTTCGACAAGCTGATCGAGTCGAAGTTCGCCGACATGAAGAACACCGGCGGCCGCCACGGCGGCTCGGCCACGGCGGCGCAGTTCCTCAAGCGCTACGTCAACGACGTGCCGTGGATCCACCTCGACATCGCCGGCGTCGGGATGGGCTCGCCGGCCTCCGAGATCAACCGCTCCTGGGGCTCGGGCTGGGGCGTGCGCCTGCTCGACCGGCTCGTGCGCGACCACTACGAGGCGTGAGCGCTGCCCCCGGCACCCTTTCGGGCGCCGCTCCCGCAGCCTCCGGTGCCGGGCGCCTCGTCGCGCTGGTGCCGCTGGCCGCCGCCCTGGCGGTGGTGGCGCTCGCCGCCGCCGCGGGGGTGACGCAAGGGCGCCTCGATGCGGCGGGGTTCGGCCAATGGGCCTACGGGTTCTTCGCCGACCGCTACCCGCTGTTCTTCGCCGCCATCGCGTACGGCGTGACGCGGGCGGCCCTCCTGCCGCTCGCCGCGCCGGGCTGGCGCGGCGGGCTCGGTGCGGTGCTGGGGATTGCCCTCGTCCTCGCCCTGTCGCTGCACCCGACCTATGGCGGGCTGGTGCTGCGGGCCGGCTTCTCGGTCGGCGGCGTCGCCTTCCTGTCGGGCCAGACGATGATCGTGGCCCATCTCCTCGGAGCCCTGATCGCCGCCATCGTGCTCGGCAGCGCCCTGGCGGTCGCGGCGCTCGTCGCCCGCGGCCTGCCGCGCCGCGGCGACCGGCTGCGCGCCCTCGGCCGGGGGGCCTCGCGCGTCCTCGCCCTCGCTTGGGCCATGTGGCTGCTGGCCGCGGCCCGGGATCTCGGCCTCTCGGGCTTCCCGCGCGTGCCGCTCGGCAGTCAGGCGCCGCTGGCGCTCGGGCTCGTTCTGGCGGCGTTCCTGCCCCACGCCGCCCTGGGCGTGGTCGCCCCGGGCCCGGCCGCCACCCGGCGCTCGGTTGAAACCGCCCCGGGGAGACGGTAACCGGAAGGGAAGCGGGAGCCATCCGATACGGCATCCGGCATCGGGGAGGGGTTGAGTTCATGGGCAAGGGGCCGAGCGCGATGGAACCGAACACCCCGCCGCGGCCCTGGCTCGCCGCCTATCCGGCCGGCGTTCCGGCGGAGATCGAGGCCGACAAGCTCGGCACCCTGGTCGAGCTGATCGAGACCAGCGCGCGGCGCTTCGCCGACCGTCCTGCGGTCACGTGCTTCGGCGCCTCCCTGACCTACGCCGCCCTGCGGCGCGAAGGCGGGGCGGTGGCGGCCTGGCTGCAGGGCCAGGGCATCGGCAAGGGCGACCGGGTCGCCATCATGATGCCGAACGTGCCGGCCTTTCCGGTCGCCCTCGTCGGCGCGCTGCTCGCCGGCGCCACGGTCGTCAACGTCAATCCGCTCTACACCCCGCGCGAGCTGACTCACCAGCTGCGCGATGCCGGCGCGCGGGTGCTCTTCGTGCTGGAGAATTTCTGCCACACCGTCGCCGAGGCGCTCCCTGATCTGCCGGGCCTGGAGCGGGTGGTGGTGGCGGGCGCCGGCGACGGGCTCGGCCTGAAGGGCTCGCTCGTCACGCTGGTGGCGCGGCACGTCAAGAAGGCGGTGCCGCCCTTCGCCCTGCCGGCCGCACGCCGCACGGATTTCAAGGCGGTGCTCGCCACTGGCCGCAAGGCGACCTTCCGGCCGGTCGCGGTCGGGCCCGACGACCTCGCCTTCCTGCAATATACCGGCGGCACGACCGGCGTGTCGAAGGGAGCGATGCTCACGCACCGCAACGTCGCCGCCAATGTCGAGCAGAGCCGGGTATGGTTCGGCATGCGCGACGACGAGGGCCCGGGCCGGGTCATGGTCACGGCCCTGCCGCTCTACCACATCTTCGCGCTGACCTGCTGCTGCTTCTTCATGATGCGGCTCGGCGCCTGCTGCCTGCTGGTCCCGAACCCGCGCGACATTCCGGGTTTCGTGGCGCTTCTGCGCAAGAGCCGCTTCACCAACCTGTCGGGCGTCAACACGCTGTTCAACGCGCTGCTGAACCACCCCGACATCGACAAGGTCGACTGGTCGCGGCTCGAATATTCGATCGCGGGCGGCATGGCGATGCAGGCCCCGGTGGCCCGGCGCTGGAAGACGACGACCGGCAAGCCGGTGATCGAGGGCTACGGCCTCTCCGAGACCTCGCCGGTTGTCTCGATCAACCCGCCGGCCCTGCACGACTGGTCGGGCACGATCGGCTACCCGGTGCCCTCGACGGAGGTCTGCATCCGCGACGCCGCCGGCACCACGCTGCCGGTCGGACAGCCCGGCGAGCTCTGCGTGCGCGGGCCGCAGGTGATGGCGGGCTACTGGGGCCGGCCCGACGAGACCGCCCGGGCGATGACCCCGGACGGGTTCTTCCGCACCGGCGACGTCGCCCTGATCGAGCCCGACGGGCAGGTCCGCATCGTCGACCGGATGAAGGACATGATCCTGGTCTCCGGGTTCAACGTCTATCCGAACGAGGTCGAGGACGTGCTCGCCGCCCATCCGGGGGTGGTCGAGGTGGCGGTCGTGGGCGAGCCCTCGGCCGAGACCGGCGAGAGCGTCGTCGCCCACGTGGTGCGCCGCGATCCCGACCTGACGGCGGAGGCCCTGCGCCTCTACGCCCGGGAGAGCCTGACCGCCTACAAGGTGCCCCGCCGCTACGTCTTCCGCGACAGCCTGCCGAAGACCAATGTCGGCAAGGTGCTGCGGCGCGCGCTGCGGGACGGCGAGGCGGTGGGGTAGCGGGCACCCCGAACCCTCCCCCGCCGAGGGGGAAGGGTTCGGCGTTGCGCCCTCTACGTCACCGTGATCGGCATCTCTTCCGTCTGCGAGAACCCGTTGTCGCCCGTCCAGGTGAAGCGCAGCGTGCCGGTCTTCGTCGCCACGGTGGTGAAGGTCAGGTACGGGTTGGCGGCGCTCGCCGACGAGAGATCGGCCCGAAACACCTCGTCGCCGTCATAGGCGCAGACGAACTCCGTGATGATGTTGCGCGGGATCAGGCGCCCGTCCGGGCCGGGGCGGTAGCCGGTCTCCATCGGGTGCGAGATCAGGGTCTTGATCTCGATCACCGCGCCGGCCTTGGCGGTCTTCGGCAGGTTGATGAGGGCGCGGGCCATCGTCACGATCCTTCCACGCAAGCCGCCAGCGTCACGATCGCGTCGGCGGTGGCCGACCAGTAGGTGCCGTCCCGCATCTCGGCGATGGCCGTGATGGTCTGGGAATCGGCCAGGCGTATCCGGGTGTTGATTGCGGCCCGGCCGGCGCGCGGCCCGAGATGCAGCGTGATCACGTGCGGCTGCGGGTTCTTGTCGTTGAACACCGCGATGCGGTGGACGAAATCCGTCTCGCTCATCGGGCTCTCGACGGTGATGGCGAGCGGCACGGTGTTGCCGTTCTCGACCAGGGGCGGCATGTCGAGGTGGATGCGCCCGGCCTGGATCGCGGCGCCGCCGGTGAAGCGGCGGATCGCCTCGACGGTCGCCTCGCGGGTCGGCCGGATGATCGCGGCGGCGCCCGGGCGCACCAGCGCCACGGTGAGCAGGCCGGCGCCCCCGGCGAGGATCGTGCGGCGGTGGAGCACGGCCGTCATGGCGTCGCGGGCCCTCCCTTCAGGGTGACGAGGTAGGCGATCACGTCCTCGATCTCGCCCGCCTCCAGCACCGGCCGGTCGCGCCACGCGGCCGCGACCCGGATGCCGTCGGTCCGGTAATAGGAGGGCATCAGGGTCGCGGGGTTCAAGACGCGCCCGTCGACGAGCCGCAGCCGCAGCTGGCCTTCTGAGAGGCGCGCCCCGACCTCCGCGAGGTCGGGCCCGAGGTCGCCGGCCGGCCCGGCGCCGCCGAGGCCCGTATGGCAGAGCGGGCACAGGCCCTTGCGGGTGTCGGTGGCGACGGCCCGGCCGCGCGCCGCGTCGCCGGTCTTTCCCTCGAGCGGATCGGAGATCGCGTCGCCGACGATCGTCGCGGGGGCGAGCGCGGTCTGGGTCAGGGCGAGGAGCACGGCCAGCCCCCGCCTCACCCGAACACCGCTGCGGTGATGGTGCGGTACCAGTCCTCGGCGTAGACCGCCTCCTGCCGGCGCACGGTCTCGGGCGCGTCGACCGGGCTGGTGCCCCCGGCGCCCTCGACGTCCGCCAGCACGCCGTTCGCCGGGTGGTAGACCCCGGCGACCGAGATGCCGTAGCCCGGCGCGACCAGGCTGTAGCAGGTGTTGATCAGCTTCGGCGCCTCCGGCGCCCGCCCGGCCAGGAGATCGATCACGGCCTCGGCGCAGACCTTCCCCTGCGCATTGGCCGCGAAGGCGGATTTCGGCATCGCGCCGGCGATGGCCGCGTCGCCGACGACGTGGATGCCCGGCACCAGCCGCGATTCGAAGGTGACGGGGTCGATCGGGCACCAGCCCGAACGGTCGGCGACGCCGGCCGCGCTCGCGATGGGGGCCGCCCGCTGGGGCGGGATGATGCAGGCGAGATCGGCCTTGTAGGTCTCGAAGTCGGTCGCGACCGTCATCGCCGTGGCATCGACGGACGTGACCTGTCCTCCGGCGGCGAGCGGCACGTAGTCCAGGATGCCGGGATAGAGCGCGGCCCAGGCCTGCTGAAACAGCTTCTGCTTGGAGAAGGTGTCCTTGGCGTCGAGCACGATCAGCTTGGCACGGGGTTTCCGGGTCTTGAGGTAATGCGCGATCAGGCTCGCCCGCTCGTAGGGGCCGGGCGGGCAGCGATAGGGGTTGCCCGGCACCGACAGGACCACCGTGCCGCCCTCCGGCAGCGCGGCGAGTTGTCGGGCCAGCAGCTCGGTCTGCGCGCCGGCCTTCCAGGCATGCGGCATCACCTCGGCGGCGGCCGCGTCGTATCCCGGGAGGGCGTCGAAGCGGAGCGCGATGCCGGGCGAGAGGATCAGCCGGTCGTAGTCGAGGGCCGTGCCGTCGGCGAGCCGCACCCGGCGCGCCGCCCCGTCGATCGCCTCGGCGCTGGTGCGGGCGAGCGTCACGCCGCTCGCCCGTAAGGCGTCGTAGCCGAAGGCCTGCGCGGACATCGGCCGCAGGCCCGCGATCACCTCGTTGCTGAACGGGCAGGCCCAGTAGGTCTCCGCCGGCTCGACCAGCGTGACGGCGAGGCCGGCCCGGTGCAGGACCCGCGCGGCGGTGGCGCCGCCGAACCCGCCGCCGACCACGACGACGCGCCCGCGCGCACCCTGCGCCAGGGCGGGACGGGGGAGGGCCGGACGGGGAAGGGCGGCGGCGGCGAGACCCGCCAGCACCGCGCGACGGCCGAGCCTCGTCACTGGCCGCCTCCCGCGATCCAGGCGGCGATCGCCTGGCTCTCGTCGTCGGAAAAACCCTTGGCGATGCGGTTCATCACCGTGGCCGGGCGGGCGCCCGACCGGAAGGCGGCGAGCGAGGCCGCGATGTCGTCGGCCGAATGGCCGGCGAGGCTCGGCACCGCACCGCCCGGAGCGCCGTGGCAGCCCGAGCAGGACGAGGCGCCCGGCGGCGAGGCCGCCGCCGGGGTGGTGGCGAGAAGGACGAGGAGGAGCGAGGCCCTCACGCGCGCTTCAGGTCCGTGTGGCGTGCCGGGATCTGACGCACCCGCTTAGCCGTGGCGGCGAAGACCGCGTTGAGCACGGCGGGCGCCGCCACCGCGATGGTCGGCTCGCCGACGCCGCCGATGAAGCCCCCGGACGGCATCAGGATCGCCTCGACCTTCGGCATCTCGTCGAGGCGCAGGACGGGATACGAATCGAAGTTGGTCTGCTCGATCCGCCCGTCCTTCACCGTGCACTCGCCGTAGAGCGCCGCCGACAGGCCGTACACGAAGGAGCCGGCGACCTGCGCCTCGATCTGCTGCGGGTTGATCGCGACGCCCGGATCGGTGGCGGCGACGATGCGGTGGACCTTGATCTTGCCGTCCTCGGCCACCGAGACCTCGGCGGCGGCCGCCACGTAGCTGCCGAAGCCCATGATCTGGGCAAGGCCCCGGTGCACGCCCGCCGCCGGCTTGGTGTCCCAGCCGATCCGCTCGGCCACCGCGTTCAGGACGGCCAGGTGCTTGGGGTGCTTCTCCATCAGCTTGCGCCGGAAGGCGAGGGGATCCTGTCCGGCTGCATGCGCCACCTCGTCGAGGAAGCATTCGAGGTAGATCGCGTTCGGGTTGGTGTTCACGCCGCGCCAGAAGCCCGGGATGATCGGCGGGTTGCGCATCGCGTGGTCGATGAGGAGGTTCGGGATCGTGTAGCCGATCGCGGCCTCCGCCCCGCCCGGGTTGAGCCCCTGGAACACCACCGGGTCCTTGCCGTCCGGCGCCAGCCGCCCCGGGATGATGCCGGCGAGGATCGACTGGCCGGAGATCCGCATGTGGAGGCCGGTGAGGTTGCCCGCTTCGTCGAGGGCCGCCTTCATCCGGCACTGGGTGACCGGGTGGTAGCGGCCGTGGGTCATGTCCTCCTCGCGGGTCCAGATCAGCTTGACCGGCGTTCCGGGGAGTTCCTTCGCGATCAGCACCGCCTGGCGCACCCAGTCGTGGGTGGCGCCGCGCCGGCCGAAGCCGCCGCCGAGATGGATCTTGGTGACGTCGCATTGCCGCGCCGAGAGGCCGGCGGCCTCCGCCGTCGCGGCGAGCGCCGCCTCGCCGTTCTGGGTCGGGGTCCAGACCTCGCAGCGTTCCGGCGTCCAACGCGCCGTGGCGTTCATCGGCTCCATCGTGGCGTGGTTCTGGAACGGATAGGCGTAGGTCGCCTCCACCACCTTGGCGGCGCCCTTGAGCGCGGCGCCCGCGTCGCCGGCCTTGTTGCCGACGAAGGCCTCCGGCGCGTCGAGCCCGTCCTTCAGCATCGCGGCGATCGTCTCGCTCGAGACCCCGGCGTTCGGACCCTCGTCCCAGACGATCTGGAGCGCCTCGACGGCGGTCTTGGCGCGCCAGAACGTGTCGGCCACCACCGCCACCGCGCTGTCGCCGACCCGCACCACCTTGCGCACGCCGGGCATTTTTTCGACCGCCGCGGCGTCGACGCTCTTCACCGTGCCGCCGACCACCGGGCAATCGCGGATCGCGGCATTGAGCATGCCGGGGAGCTTGAGATCGATGCCGTAGACCTGCGAGCCGTCGGTCTTCTCCAGCGTGTCGAGGCGCTTCACCGGGTGGCCGGCGATGGTCCAGTCCTTCGGGTCCTTGAGCGGCACCTCCTTCGGCACCTCCAACCGGCCCGCGGCGGCCGCGACCTTGCCGAAGGTGGTGGAGCGCCCGGACGCCGGATGGCTGATGACGCCGCGCTCGACCCGGCACTCGCCGGGCGGCACGTTCCAGTCTTGTGCGGCCGCGGCGACCAGCATGGTGCGGGCGGCCGCGCCACCCTGGCGCACCGCGACGTAGGATTCGCGGATGCCGCGGCTGCCGCCGGTCGAGAAATCGCCCCAGGCACGGTTGCGGGCGAGGTTCTGGCCCGGCGTCGGATACTCGGTGGTGACGCGGGCCCAGTCGCAGCCGAGCTCTTCCGCGACGAGCTGGGCGAGGCCGGTGAGCGTGCCCTGGCCCATCTCCGAGCGGGCGATGCGGATCACCACGGTCTCGTCCGGGCGCACCACCACCCAGGCGTTGACCTCGGGCGGCATCGTGGTGGCGGCGGCTTCGGCGCCGGGGAGGTCGAAGCCGAGCGCGAGGCCCCCGGCCGCGGCGGCGGAGCCGGCGAGGAAGAAGCGGCGGGACAGGGCGGGGGAGGCGGTGTCGGTCATCGGAGCCTCCTTTAGCCGCGGCCGGTCTCGCCGCCCTCGGCGGCGAGGGTGATGCCGGCGAGCACCCGGTTGTAGGTGCCGCACCGGCAGATGTTGGTGATCTCCTGGCGGATCTCGGCCTCGCTGGGTTTCGGGGTCTGCGCCAGCAGGGCGGCGGCCGCCATGATCATGCCGGACTGGCAGAAGCCGCATTGCGGCACGTCGAGCGCGGCCCAGGCCTTCTGCACCGGATGCGAGCGGTCGGGGCTCAGGCCCTCGATGGTGACGATCTTCTGGCCGGGCTCGACGCCCGAGACCGGCAGCGAGCAGGAGCGCACCGCCTGCCCGTCGATATGGACCGTGCAGGCACCGCATTGCGCGATGCCGCAGCCGTACTTGGTGCCGGTGAGGCCGACCTGCTCGCGGATCACCCAGAGCAGCGGCGTGTCGGGCTCGGCCTCGACCTCGCGCACGGCGCCGTTCACGGTCAGGCGTATCATGGGCGCTTCCGTTCGGTTGTCCGGCGCCGGGCGCCGTGGGGATGGGGCGGCCGCGTCGAGCGCCGCGTGGGGCGTTGTCTCGCACCTTTTAGCGATAACAACTTCGCGGCGGCCGGCTGTGTCTGTCAATTGACGGATGCGCGAGCGGGGCGCGGTCAACCGTGGATCGCGTGCCTTCGCGGGGCGGGCCTGATAGTGCGGCGGGATCGTTTCACGCCGCGAGCAGCGTTTGACCATCCCCGTCGCGCCCGACAGCCCGCTCCCCCGCCGCTTCACGGCCGGCGACCTACCGCTGATGCTGGAATCCGGGATCCTGCGCGAGGACGAGCGGATCGAACTCCTGGACGGCGAGTTGGTCGAGAGGGCGGCGAAGGGCTTCGCGCATGACGTCGTGAAGAACGCGCTGATGCGCCGTCTCGTCCCGGCGCTCCCGGACACGATCTATCTCGGCATCGAGAGCACGCTCCAGCTTCGGCCGACCCTGTTGCTGGAGCCGGATCTTCTGCTCGCGCCGGTGAGCGCCCGCAGCGCCTCGCCCGAGGGGTTCTGCACCATCCCGGGCTCCGAGATCCTGCTGGTGATCGAGGTGGCGGCCTCCAGCCCCGCCTACGATCGGGGCCGCAAGGCGGCGCTCTACGCGCGGCACGGGGTGCGGGAATACTGGGTGATCGACGCGCAGGAGCGGACGGCGAGCGTCCATCGCGAACCGGCGTCAGGGGGCTACCGGGACGTGGCGGAACTGCCCCGGGATGCGATCCTGCGGCCGCGGGCGGACGGGCTCGCGGCGCTCAGCGTCGCGCTCGCGGCACTCGACTGACGCGCCTCACGTCCGCTCCGCCACCGTCTTGCCGCCGTGCTTCTGGCGCAGGGCGTCGATCTGCTCCTCGGCCTGGCGGAAGGCGGCGAGGCTCGGGCCGGTCAGCTCCCGGGCGCTCGGCAGGCGGATCTTCATCGGGTCGACGAAGCGGCCGTTGATCGCGACCTCGTAGTGGACGTGCGGGCCGGTCGAGAGGCCGGTGGTGCCGACCGCGCCGATGACCTGGCCGAGGCGCACCCGGGCGCCCGGCGCGATGCCGCGGGCGATCCGGGCCATGTGGTTGTAGGCGGTGGTGTAGCCGTTGGCGTGCTGGATCTCGACCCGGTTGCCGTAGCCGGAGCGGGCGCCGGCCGACACGATGGTGCCGTCGCCGGTCGCCATGATCGGGGTGCCGCGGGTCGCCGCCCAGTCGACGCCGTTATGCGGCCGGGCATAGCCGAGGATCGGGTGCAGGCGCATGCCGAAGGGCGACGAGATCCGCCCCTCGGCCACCGGACGGCGCATCAGGAATTTCTGGCTCGAGCGGCCGTTCGGGTCGAGGTAGTCGACCTCGGACGTGCCGGGCACCCGGTAGCGGTAGAGGCCGTAGATCTCGTCGTGGACGCGAAGGCCGACATAGAGCAGTTCGGGCCGGGCATCCTCGTCCTCGGTGAAGAACAGCTCGGCCCTGTCGCCCGCATTGGTGCGCTGCTGGAGGTCGGTGGAGGTGGCGAGCGCCATGACCATCTCCTCAATGATCGGGCGCGGCACGCCGTTCTTGAGCGCGGTACCGTAGAGGCTCTCGTAGAGGGTGACGCCGGATTCGTCGTCGTCCTGCGCGGTATTGCCCGGGCGGGGCGGGGCCACCGAGACGAAGGCGCCGCGGTCGTTGGCCGCCACGATCTCCTGGATGCCGTCCTCGCCGTAGAGCGTGACCCGGGCGATGCCGCGATGCGCCGGCCCGTCGCCGGGTCTGTCCTCGCCCTTGTTCTCGGGGGCGATGAGGAGGCGGACGTGCTGGCCTTCGGACAGGTCGGTCCGGGCGCGCTCGCTCAGGGTCGCCATCAGGGCGGCGAGCTGCGCCGGCCCGGCGCCGTTGCGCTTGAGCAGGTCGGCGAGGCTCTGGTCCTTGGCGAGCACGAGGTCGCGCTCCTCGAACAGGCGCGGCCCGGCCTCTTCCCCGGCGGTCGCCGTCTCGGCGATCTCGGTCAGGTTCTCGGGCAGGATCCGCACCTCGATGTTGCGGAACCGCGCCTCCGGCCCGGCCTCGTCGGGGACGGCCGCCGGGCGCAGCGCCCGGGAGAGCAGGCCCTCCGCCGGGAAGGCCGGCAATGCGCCTCCGGCGAGGGTCTGGGTCTCGGCCACCATCGCGTCGACCTCCGCCTCCGAGAGGGCCGGCGCGTCACCCTCGATCGGCGCTTCGGCGAGCGGGCTGCGCATCAGGGTCACGGCGGTCTCGGCCGGGTCGGAATCCCCCTCCTGGGCCGGCGGCGCCTCGATGCGGGCGCTGCGCAGGGGATCGAAGGGCGGCACCGCGACGTCGGGGGCGCGCAGCGGCAGCTCGGTGGCGATCTGGACGTAGGAATGGACCCGGATCACCTCGCGCTCGCCGGCGCGCTCGCTCATCGGTGCCTTGAAGGCGGTCTTGGCCGCCACGATCATCTCGTCGCGCACCAGCCGGTCGCCCTTGTGGGCGACGTCGCCCGTCCCGCCGTCGCCATGGGGCGGCAGCGCCCGCTCCGGCGGCACAGGCACGATGCCGTCGACGGTGGCGAGCGAGAGCGCGAGGCCGATCAGGCCGGCGCCGGCGACGCCGGTGAGCAGGCTGCCGGCGAGCCAGCGCAGGTTCAGCGCCTGCCGGGGCGCGGAGGCGGGACCGGGAAGGGAGGGAGCGTCGGCGAACACGGAGGACGAATCGGGCCTTGGCGGGTGGGACCCGCCCTTGGCGCCGAAACCGTGACCGTTTTGAGACCCGGCCGTTCGCCGGGACATTGCTCGTTTAAGACCCGGCTGTCAGCCGGGACATCGCCTGTCTGGGACCCGGCCGTCCGCCGGGACGTGGCTCGTTTAAGACCCGGCCGTTCGCCGGGTCACGGCTTGCGCGCGGCTACTCGGCGGCCGCGCGCGGGGCGTAGCCGAGGCGGCCGTTCAGCTCGGCGATGAGCTCCGCCGCCGCTTCCGCGATGACGGTGCCGGGCGGGAAGATCGCCGAGGCGCCGGCCTGGCGGAGCGCCGCGAAGTCGCCCGGCGGGATCACGCCGCCGACGACGATCATCACGTCGGGCCGGCCGGCCTCGTCGAGCGCCCGCTTGAGTTCCGGCACGAGCGTCAGGTGGCCGGCGGCGAGCGACGAGACGCCGACGATGTGGACGTCGTTCTCCACCGCCTGGCGCGCGGCTTCCTCGGGAGTGGCGAAGAGCGGCCCGATATCGACGTCGAAGCCGAGATCCGCGAAGGCGGACGCGATGACCTTCTGGCCGCGGTCGTGCCCGTCCTGGCCCATCTTGGCGACGAGGATGCGGGGACGGCGCCCGTCCGATTCCTCGAAGGCCTCGACCAGCCCGCGCACCCGCTCGACCGCCGCCGACATGCCGCCCATCTCCCGCTTGTAGACGCCCGAGATCGCCCGGATCTCGGCCCGGTGCCGGCCCCAGGCCCGCTCCAGGGCCTCCGAGATCTCGCCGACCGTGGCCTTCGCCCGCGCCGCCTCGACGGCGAGCGCCAGAAGGTTGCCGCTGCCCTTGGCGGCTTCCGTCAGCGCCGCGAGCCGCGCCTCCACCGCCTGCGCGTCGCGCTCCCCGCGCAGGCGCTTGAGCTTGTCGATCTGGAGCGTGCGGACGTTGCCGTTGTCGACCCGCAGGAGGTCGATCGCCCGGTCGCCGTCGGGCTTGTAGCGGTTGACGCCGACGATGACCTGCTGGCCCGAATCGATCCGGGCCTGGGTGCGGGCCGCCGCTTCCTCGATGCGCAGCTTCGGGATGCCGGCCTCGATCGCCTTCGCCATGCCCCCGAGCGCCTCGACCTCGCGGATATGGGCGGAGGCCCGCGCGACGAGGTCCTGGGTCAGCCGCTCGACGTAGTAGGAACCGCCCCACGGATCGATGATCCGGGTCGTGCCGCTCTCCTGCTGCAGGAAGAGCTGGGTGTTGCGGGCGATGCGGGCCGAGAAGTCGGTGGGGAGCGCCAGCGCCTCGTCGAGCGCGTTGGTGTGCAGCGACTGGGTGCCCCCTTGCGTCGCCGCCATCGCCTCGACGCAGGTGCGGGTGACGTTGTTGAACACGTCCTGCGCCGTCAGCGACCATCCGCTCGTCTGCGAGTGGGTGCGGAGCGCCAGCGACTTGTCGGATTTCGGAGAAAAATCCTTGACCATGGAGGCCCAGAGCAGGCGCGCCGCCCGCATCTTGGCCACCTCCATGAAGAAGTTCATCCCGATCGCCCAGAAGAACGACAGGCGCGGGGCGAACTTGTCGATGTCGAGCCCCGCCGCCAGGCCGGCGCGGATGTACTCGACGCCGTCGGCCAGCGTGTAGGCGAGCTCGAGGTCCTGCGTCGCCCCGGCCTCCTGCATGTGGTAGCCGGAGATCGAGATCGAGTTGAACTTCGGCATGTTGGCCGAGGTGTAGGCGAAGATGTCCGAGATGATCCGCATCGACCCGGCCGGCGGGTAGATGTAGGTGTTGCGGACCATGAACTCCTTGAGGATGTCGTTCTGGATCGTGCCGGCGAGCTTTGCCGGCGGCACGCCCTGCTCCTCGGCCGCGACGATGTAGAGGGCCAGCACCGGCAGCACCGCGCCGTTCATCGTCATCGACACGGTCATCTCGTCGAGGGGAATCCCCGAGAAGAGCGTCCGCATGTCGTAGATCGAATCGATCGCGACGCCCGCCATGCCGACATCTCCCGAGACCCGCGGGTGGTCGGAATCGTAGCCGCGATGGGTCGCGAGGTCGAAGGCGACCGACAGGCCCTTCTGCCCGGCCGCGAGGTTGCGGCGGTAGAAGGCGTTCGAATCCTCGGCCGTGGAGAAGCCGGCATATTGCCGGATCGTCCAGGGCTGGCTCGCATACATGGTCGGGTAGGGGCCGCGCAGGAACGGCGCGACGCCCGGATAGGAGCCGGCGAGGTTCAGGCCCTCCCGGTCCTGCGGACCGTAAGCTCCCTTCACCGGGATGCCCTCGGGGGTCATCCACGGCTCGGCGGCCGACGCGGCGGCGCTGGCCGCCGCGGACGGCGCGAAGGCGATTTCCGAGAAATCCGGGATGCGGGTCATCGGCCTGCGGCTCTCGTTGCTGGCGTTCCTTGTCGCCAACTTATAGGGGCCGGCGCTGCGGCGGCCAATGGGTGGAAGGTCGGAGGCGCGGCGCGGTCGGCGCGTCTCGAGGGCGGTCTTGGCGGCCCGTCGCGCCGATCACCGCGAAAGCCGTCGTCAGTTCGGCGACGGGCGTGAGGAACGGGAGCCGGGTGGTTTCGGTGGGGCTCATGACGGTTCCGTCGGGGGACCGGATCGACTCACGCAGTGCGTGGCTGGTGTGGTCCCCGGACGACATCACACTCGCAACGTCACCGTGGGGCGCGTCTTGGGTGTTTCCGGGATCCATCATCGCCAACGGTTCGGAACGAAGCGACCTGTGTTCCGCCCAGTCCAGCATTGTCAGCGGTTATGGATCCCGGGTTCCGCTTCGCGGCCCCGGGATGACGTAGAGGGATGTCACTGTCAGTGTCGATCATGTACGATCCTGCCGAATCCCGGATCGTCGCGCAGAGAGGCCGATGGGATGGCGTCTTTCGTGTACATGATGGCCAGCCGGCCTCACGGGACCCTGTATATCGGTGTCACGAACAACCTTGCCCGACGGGTCTTCGAGCACCAGACGAAGGTTTTAGGCGGTTTCACGGCACGATACGATGTTGCGCGGTTGGTCTGGTACGAGACCTACGAGAGCATCAACGAGGCGATCGCACGCGAGAAGGACTTGAAGCGGTGGCGTCGGGACTGGAAGCTCAAGCTGGTCGAGGATTTCAATCCAGGCTGGAGCGATCTGTATTCGACGCTGGCCGGCTTTTGAGATCGATCGGGTGCCATGACAGACGAGCCACGACCTGTCTCACGCCCTCCGCGTCATCCTGGGGCTCGCGCAGCGAGAACCCGGGATCCATAACCGCCAACATATCCAAACGAGGCGAACAGGGTTCCGCTTCACCCAGTATCGGTAGCGATTATGGATCCCGGGTTCCGCTTCGCGGCCCCAGGATGACGCGCAGGATGTCAGACCGTTGGTCCATCAACGGAAAATCGACGCGGAAAGCGCCGCATTGCGTGTCTCAGGGGCCTTCACTCACTCCCTGCCATCGTCCCGCGGGCCCTCGCCCGCGCCCAGTCCCGGCGGCGCTGGTCGGCCTTCGCGTCGGCGGATTCCCGCTCCGCCGGGACGGTGGCGTAGAAGTCCGCCACCGCCGCGCCGCCATGGATGCGCTGGCCGCGGCCGGCCTCGTGCCGCAGCCGCCAGCAGCCGAGTCCCTCGCGCTCGCCGTCGCTGCGGGCGCGGCTGCAGGCCTCCGCCCGGTTCTGGCGGGGCGAGGCCTCGGCGGCGTTCGCGAGGGTGGCGAGCGCGAGGGTGATGGCGGCGACGGAGGCGAGACGGCGAGGCGACAGCGACGGCTTGCGGAGCATTCCGGACCTTTCGTATGGGGGAGGCCTCAAGCCTAGAGACCCCGCCCCATGCCTGCAACCTTGCCGGGTCCTTCGGCCGCAGCGCCACCTGCTCGTGCCGAAGCGCCACTTGCTCGTGCCGCAGCGCCACTTGGCGGTGACGCGATGCCGCCCGACAGTGCCGCGCGGCTCTGGGCGCCGCTCGCGCGCCTGTCCGCCCGGGAGGCGGGTCTGGGGGAATGGGCGCAGGCGCGCGGCAAGGCGGCGGCCGGCCTCTACGAGTTCGTGCGCTTCGGCGTGAAGCAGGGCTGGGCCTGCCTGTTCGGCGGGGCGTTGTGCGGGCTCCTGATCCTCACCCACCTCGTCTATCCGGCGGGCGCGCCGCTCGCCCGCTACGACGTCCTGACGCTCGCGGCGGTCGCGATCCAGGTCGCGATGCTGGCCTTCCGCCTCGAGACCTGGGAGGAGGCCAAGGTGATCCTGGTCTTCCACGTCGTCGGTACCGCCATGGAGCTGTTCAAGACGAAGGTCGGCTCCTGGGTCTATCCCGAGCCGAGCCTGCTGCGCCTCGCGGGCGTGCCGCTCTTCACCGGCTTCCTGTACGGCAGCGTCGGCTCCTACCTCGCCCGGGTCTGGCGCCTGTTCGATTTCCGCTTCACCCGCCACCCGCCGCTCTGGGCCCTCGCGGTCCTGTCGCTGGCGATCTACGCGAACTTCTTCACCCAGCACGTCGTGGCGGACCTGCGCCTCGGCCTGTTCGCGGCCGCCGCCCTCCTGTTCGGACCCGCGGTGATCCACTTCAAGGTCTGGCGGGTCCACCGACGGATGCCGCTGCTGCTGGGCCTCCTCCTCGTCACCCTGTTCATCTGGTTTGCCGAGAACATCGGCACGGCGACGCGGGGCTGGATCTACCCGCATCAGGCCGCCGGCTGGGCCGCGGTGTCGCCGCAGAAGTTCGGCTCGTGGTTCCTCCTGATGATCATCTCCTACACCCTGGTCGCCCTGGTGAGCCGGCCCAGGATCTTTGCCGAGGCGAAAACCGTCGCCGGCCCGGAGATTGACGTGGCGCCGGGCCGGCCCAGTTCCCGAAGGGCAGGCCGGGAGGCGGGCCGCGCTCCCGCGGGTCCGTCCCCGGCCGCGTGTTCCATCGCCGTCCCCTCCACCGCAGCCTGTCCCACGGAGTGACGAAACCGGTGCCCGATCGTTTCCTGCGGATCGCCGTCACGGCGGCCCTGCTGCTGCTCGCCCTGTTCGTGGCGCAGCCCTACGTCACGAGCCTGCTCTTCTCCGCCGACGCGCCGCGGGCGGTGACGGCGCGGGGCGACCTCTCGCAGGCCGAGGCCTCGACGGTGGCCCTGTTCGAGCGCGCCGCGCCCTCGGTGGTCTACGTCTTCGCCCGGGCGCAGCAGGGGGCGGTCTCGTTCGATCCCGAGACCGGCGAGCGCCGGCAGGGCGGGGGCGAGCAGACCGGCTCCGGCTTCGTCTGGGACGCGGCCGGCCACATCGTGACCAACAACCACGTCATCCAGGGCGGCGGCGACATCCAGGTCCGGCTCTCCACCGGCGAGGTCGTCCCCGCGACGCTCGCCGGCACCGATCCGAACTACGACCTCGCGGTGCTGAAGCTCGGGCGCGTCACCGCCAGCCCGCCGCCGATCGCCATCGGCACCTCCGGCGACCTGAAGGTCGGGCAGTTCACCTACGCGATCGGCAACCCGTTCGGCCTCGACCACACCCTGACGACCGGCGTGGTCAGCGCCCTCCAGCGCCGGCTGCCGACCGCGGAGGGCCGCGAGCTGTCGGGCGTGATCCAGACCGACGCGGCGATCAACCCGGGCAATTCCGGCGGCCCGCTGCTCGATTCCGCCGGGCGCCTGATCGGCGTCAACACCGCGATCTTCTCGCCCTCGGGCGCCAGCGCCGGCATCGGCTTCGCCATTCCGGTCGACGTGGTCAACCGGGTGGTACCGAACCTGATCCGCACCGGCCGCACCCCGAGCCCGGGCATCGGCATCGTGGCGGCGAGCGAGGACGCGGCGGCGCGGCTCGGCATCGACGGCATCGTGGTGGTGCGGGTCCTGCCGGGATCGCCCGCCGCCCAGGCCGGCCTCCAGGGCGTCGATTCGGCGAGCGGGGAACTCGGCGACATCATCATGGGGGTGAACGGCCGCCCGGTGCGGCGGCTGGCCGACCTGACCGCGGCGCTGGAAGCGAGCGGCGTCGGCCGCAGCGTCGCGCTCCAGGTCGAGCGCGACGGGCGGGCCGTCACCGTCACGGTCACCCCGGCCGATATGGGCCGGGGACGACGGTGATCGGGCGGCCGCCGCACGGCTCGCCGCGCGCGGGGCGAAAGGCTATCCTGGGGCCGACCCCTCGCCGAGCCGCCCCGCCGTGACCGCACGTTCCTCCGCCATCCTCGCCCTGGCCGTTCTCGTTCCGGCCGCCGTCGCGCTGCCCGCCGTCGCGGGCGAGCGCGGCGTCCGCCCGGCCCGCCTGTGCCCGCAGGACGCACCGCCCGGCGTGCGCCTGCCCGACCGGCCGCACTGCCGCGAGGCGCCTCAGGCCGTGCGGAGCGGGGCCGCCCCCGGCTTCATCGATCTCGGCAACGGCACCTCGCTGCGCGTCAGCGGCCGGGCGGCCTACGAGGTCGGTGCACGCACGCGATAGCCATCCCCTGCGCCCTCCGCGACCCGGGCGCACCGGAACCCTCCGGGCCGCCCCCGCATTCGCTCCTCGACCGACATGGAGGGCGCAGGTGATGGGCGCGACGATCCTTGCGGCCTGCGAAGGCCGCCACTGGCGCTACGAGATCGCCGAGCACGCCGACGGCTACGTCGTGCGCATGCGCGACCTCGATACCGGCGACGTCGAGGCGGACGGCATCACGGTGTTCCGCACCATGCCGGTGGCCTTCGCCTTCGCGGAGATGTCGGCGGCCTTCGACCGCTTCACCGCCTCGACCGACGACGAGCCGGACGATTTCGAGACCGCGACCGACTTCGCGGTGAGCGAGCGCGCCTTCTGCGACCTCAGCACCCTGCTGTGCGACGGGGGCGTCGCCGGCAGCCTGGTCCAGGCCTGGGAGCGCCGGCCGGCCGACGGGCCCCGGCAGACGCTGCACTGAGCGTCACGAGCCGAGCCGCGCCAGCACGGCGCGTGCCGCCCGCTCGCCGTCGAGCGTCGCGCCGCCCACCGTCATCGCGCCCCCGCCCGCCGCAGCCTCGCCCGCGAAGAACACCCGCTCGACGAGCGGGATCCGCAGGGCCTCGCGGGCGGCAAGCCGCCCGGGCCGCGCGATGGAGTAGCTGCCCCGGCTGAACGGGTCGGTCCACCACGCAGCGAGCCGCCCGCCCGACACGGCGCCGCGGATTCCGGCCCCGAACACGCTCGCCAGATGGTCGCCCGCCGCTGCGACGGCCGCCGCCTCGCCGGCCTCGCACAGGGCGCGGGCGCCGTCGCCGCCGCAATGCAGCACCGCCAGCGGCCTGTCGAAGGGCCGCATCTCCAGATAGGCGGTGAAGCCCGGCGTGCCGCTGGTCAGGATCACGGCGTCGCGAAGGTCCTTCGCCTTGGCCGGGTCGAGGGCGAGGCCGATCTTGGTGTAGGCGCCCATCCCCAGCCCCGCCACGGCCGCGGCGGTCGAAGCCGGCAGGTCGGGGGTGAAGCGCACGCTGCCCGCCGCCAGCACGCCGACCGGCACGGTCACGATCGCGCAGGCCGCCCGCAGGGTACCGCCCGGCGTCTCGACCGCCACGCCCGGGCCGCGCCAATCGATCCCGGTTACGGGCGTACCGAGGCGTAACGGCAGCTCGGCGTAGTGACGGGCGACGAGGGCACCGTAGCCGTCGACCCAGATGTCGTCACCGGACCAGAGCTGGTCGTAATCGGCGGACGACACCCGGTCCGGCTCCTCGCCGAGGGTGAGGCGGGTGAGCCCGGTCGCGGCTCCCCGCACCGCCTCGTCCTCCCCCGCCACGGCCTGCGCCACCGAGCGGTCCGGCCCGGCCGGATGATCGAGGAGGCCGCTCACCCGGCCGAACCCCGCCCGGCGCTGGCGGCGCTCGTCCTCGCTCGCGCGCACCCCGTCCTTGATCAGGACCGGCCAGGGTCCCGTGGCGTCGCCGCTCGTCCGCACGCCCGATGCCCGCACGATCTCCCGCCAGGGGTTGCGCTCGGCCCAGTGGACGTATTGCGCTCCGGCATCGAAGCTCCGCCCCGCTCCCAGGGCGGTCTCGGTGAAGGCCCGCCCGCCGAGACGCGTCCGCGCTTCCAGCACCACGACGCCGTGGCCGCCCCGGCGGATCGCCGCCGCCGCGGCGAGGCCGGCGGCCCCGGCACCGATCACCACGACCTCGACCTCCGCGGCGGCGCGGGCCCTGGCGGAGGCCGCCAGCACGGCCGCTCCGGCCAGGAGGGAGCGACGCGACAGCGTCATCCCGGTTCTCCGAGTTCGTTCCTGTGAGACTTTACCTCGGCGCGGCCGAAGCGCCGGCAAGCGGCGCGCGGCGAAATACCGCCCGGCCGGGCCGCAGCGCTTCCGCACCCGGCCCCCTGCCGCTAAGAGCGGCGCCATGCCGATCCGCCCCGCCCGTCCCGACGACGCCCCCGCCATCTGGTCGATCCTCGCGCCGGTGATCCGCGCCGGCGAGACCTACACCCTCGACCCGGACATGACCGAGGCCGAGGCCCTGGCCTACTGGATGGGGCCGGACAAGGAGACCTTCGTCGCCGAGGAGGCGGGCGAGGTCGTCGGCACCTACTACATGCGGCCGAATCAGGCCGGCGGCGGCAGCCACGTCTGCAATTGCGGATACATGACGCGCACCGGCGCGACGGGACGGGGAATCGCCCGGGGGATGGCGGAGCATTCCCTCGCTCACGCCCGCGCACGCGGCTATCGGGGCATGCAGTTCAACTTCGTCGTCAGCACGAACGAGCGGGCGGTGCGGCTATGGCATTCCCTCGGCTTTGAGACGGTCGGGCGCCTGCCGCTGGCGTTTCGGCATCCGACCCACGGCGAAGTGGATGCGCTGGTGATGTTCCGGGTGTTATGAGCGCGGCCGGGCAGTGGATTGTCCACACCCGCGCCGGGAACCTCACCCGCTCCAGAATGCGCCCATGATTTCGGAATACGCGTCCTGAAGTGCTGCAATCGCCCCGCACCGGCTCCGTGACACGACTGTCGCGGTTGAACAGCGAAAAATATCGGCATTGCGGAGTTTGGATCGTAACCGACGACCGGCGATGATCGGTCGGGGACGGTAGCACATCATGGTGATCGGCATCTGCCTGGCATCGGCTTTCCCACTGCTCTTGCTGGGCATGTGGCATCGGATGAAGCTCGAAGGCATCGTTCGGTCGAAGGTTCCGAAGATGGCGGAGGAGGAGTTTCGCGTCGCCGTCGGATATTGGGTCTGGAATTCGATGATTCCCGACGCCGCGCGGCGCCACCACGTCCGGGGCACGAGCGCCGCCGCGACGGCGATGATTCTGGCCGGTGCCGGATTCTGGCAAGCGGGGTATCACCCTCTGATCCTGATTATCCTGATAGGCGGAGCGGTACACGCGCTCCTCGATCTTGTGCGGCAAGCCCGGAAGTTCGAACGCGGACGCCGCACGCAAGCGAACTGATGGCGCCTGGTGGTCGCGCCTCGCTCGCGTCGCCGGCAGCTTTTCACGATGCGGGTGAATCCTCGACTTCACACCCGCGCCACGAACGCCATCCGCCGCTGGTTGTGCCCGAGATTCCGCGGCATCCGCTGCGCCGTGAAGCCGGCATCGCGCAGCCGGGCGAGCATGTCCGCCTCGTCGTAGCGGGACAGCCCGAGCCGGCGGCGCAAGCTGCGGTAATCCGACAGGAACGTGCGGGCGAGGCCCAGCAGGGCTGCGAGGAGAAAGCCGTCGCGCCGTGCGAAGGCCAGGAGGGCGGCCGCGTCCGCGACGGCGCCGAGCTGCGGCGGGATCACGTCCGCGAGGATCAGGCGGCCGCCCGGCGCGAGGGCGCGGTGCCAGTCCCTCAGACAGGCCTCGAGTTCGGCGGCCGTCAGGTACTGCGCCAGGGAATTCGCCACCACGAGGTCGAGGCTCGCCGCGGGCAGGGCGGCGACCTCCTCGGGCGCGAGCACGGCGATGGTCGGCGTACCGGCGAAACGCTGCCCGAGGGCGTCGCGCCGGCGCGGGGAGGCGTCGCAGAGGAGGAGCCGGCCGCAGACCTCGGCAATCCGGTCGGCGAAGAGCGCCTCGCCGCTGCCATGGTCGAGGACGATCGCCCCCGGATGCGGCACCAGGGCGGCGATCTCGTCCGCCAGCCCGGCATAGTGCCGGGCCTTGTGGCGGGCGTTGACGTAGATCGGGGTGTCCCGATCCCAGAATTCGCGCCAGGAGGAGACCACGCCGTTCCTCCCGCTCCCGGCGCCGTGCGGCCTCAGCCGCCGATGAACAGAACCGAGATCGCGCGGTCGATCGAGAGGTAGAACACCGCGAAGGCGACGACGGCGGCCAGCGCGAACTCGGCGGCGTCGTTCGGCAGGGCGCGCAGCTCGCGCAGGGTCTCGCGGCCGTAGAGGGCGCCGAGCCAGGCCAGCGTCAGCACCACCGGCATCGCGAACAGGAACGACCAGGTGCTCTCGACGCGGCTCGCCATCGGGTCGATCAGCGCCCGGATGTTGCGCACCCAGGGCGCCTGGATTGCGGCCGCCAGGGTGGTGACCCAGGCCAGCCCCACGGCGATGCCGAGATGGGTCGTGAAGGTGCGGTGCAGGCGCGAGAAGGTGTCGGTCGCGGCGTGGTCGGTCACTGGGCAAGCCCCCGAAATCGCGGCCCCGCGACGATCGTTGGATCGTCGTCGCTCGAAGGCCCCGTGGACGGCCGGGAGAATCGGCCGCGAGTTCGGGTTTTTTGTGGCTGCGGCCGGAATCGGCCGCAACCTTTTTCGGAGTTACGCGTTGCTGCTCTTCGTCTCGCGCATGAGGCTGACGAACCGGTCGAACAGGTAGTGGCTGTCCTGCGGCCCCGGCGAGGCCTCCGGGTGGTGCTGCACCGAGAAGGCCGGACGGTCGGTGAGGGACAGGCCGCAATTCGAGCCGTCGAACAGCGAGACGTGGGTCTCGACGGCGTTCGCCGGCAGGCTGGCGGGATCGACCGCGAAGCCGTGGTTCATCGAGACGATCTCGACCTTGCCGGTGGTGTGGTCCTTCACCGGGTGGTTGGCGCCGTGATGGCCCTGGCTCATCTTCACGGTGCGGCCGCCGAGCGCGAGGCCCATCAGCTGGTGGCCGAGGCAGATGCCGAAGGTCGGGACCTTCTGGTCGAGGAGGGCGCGGATCACCGGCACGGCGTATTCGCCGGTCGCCGCCGGGTCGCCCGGGCCGTTCGACAGGAAGACGCCGTCGGGCTTCAGCGCCAGCACCTCGTCGGCGGTGGCCGTCGCCGGCACCACGGTAACGTCGCAGCCGGCCTTGGCGAGGAGGCGCAGGATGTTGCGCTTCACGCCGTAATCGATCGCCACGACCTTGAGGCCTTCGCCCGCCGCCCGGCTGCCGTAGCCGGCCGGGTGCTGCCAGGAGGTCTCGCCCCAGGTGGTAGAGGCCTTGCTCGTCACCGGCGGCACGAGGTCGAGGCCTTCCATCGGCGGCAGCGCGGCGGCCTTGGCGGTCAGGGCCTCGCGGTCGAAGCGGCCCGCCGGGTCGTTGGCCAGGATGGCGTTCGGCATGCCGCGGTCGCGGATCAGCGCGGTGAGCGCCCTGGTGTCGATGCCGGTGATGCCGACGATGCCGCGGGCCTTGAGCCAGCCGTCGAGGTGACGCGACGAGCGCCAGTTCGAGGGGTTCGTCACCGCCGAGGCGATCACCGCGCCGCGCACGCCGGAGGCCGGCGCCGCGTCGAGGCTCTCGAGGTCCTCGTCGTTGGTGCCGACATTGCCGATATGCGGGAAGGTGAAGGTGACGATCTGCCCGGCATAGGACGGATCGGTCAGGATCTCCTGGTAGCCGGTCATCGCGGTGTTGAAGCAGACCTCGCCGGCGGCCTCGCCGGTGGCGCCGATGCCGAAACCCTCCAGGATCGTGCCGTCGGCGAGCACCAGGAGGGCGGTCGCGACGGGCTCGGCCCAGCCTTCGGGTTGCGCGGGGGCGGCCGCGTCGTCTTGCAGCATGATGTTGAACTCGCTTATGTCGCGGCCGGGTCCGGCCGACGGGCGCGGCCGGCTGTTTACGAGGCCGGCGGCGGCCCGGTCAATCTGGGGATGCCCCGGTATCCCCTCAAGTGCCTCGACTTTCAAGAGCCTTGCGGGAGCACGTGCAAGTGCCTCGCCCCCACCGAGAACACCAGGAGACCGGCATGCTGCGCCAGCGCCTCACCGCCGAGATGAAGGAAGCCATGAAGGCCGGCGACAAGGCGAAGCTCGCCACCGTCCGGCTGATCCAGGCCGCCCTGAAGGACAAGGACATCGAAGCCCGCGGCTTGGCCAAGGAGCCGCTCTCCGACGAGGAGATCTTTTCCCTGCTCCAGAAGATGATCAAGCAGCGCAACGAATCCGCCACGGTCTACGACCAGGGCGGCCGCCCGGAACTCGCCGAGGCCGAGCGCGCCGAGGCCGCGATCATCGCCCAGTTCCTGCCCCAGCAGATGGACGAGGACGAGACCCGTGCGGCCATCCAGGCCGCCATCGCGGAGACCGGTGCCGCCTCGCCGAAGGACATGGGCAAGGTCATCGCCGCCCTCAAAGGGGCCTATGCCGGCCGGATGGACTTCGCCAAGGCGAGCGGCCTGGTGAAGGGGATGCTGGCCCAGGGCTGACCGCCCTCCGGTTCTACCCCGGTTCGCCCCGACCCCGTCGGGGGAGGGGGGCGGATCCGCGTCCTCGTCCCGCGGGCCGGGGCCGTTCGCGGTTGACCGGTCCCATGGTCGATCGGTCCGATTCGAAACGGCGTGGATCCCCGGCTCCCCCACGAGGGCCGGGCGATCCGCGCCGTTTCGTCGTTCGGGCGTCGCGTCGCGCAGGGCGGTCAAGCTCCGGGCGAACCCCTGCGGCACCGGCCGATGAATCGGATGTCGGAAGTGCGGGCCGGTCTGTGTCGCCCGGTACTGCGGCATCATGACGAGCGCATGTAATCCAACGACCGCTCGTCCTGCAGCAAATCTGCGTATTCGCTTGGCGCCGCAGCGTTTCGGCGTTCACGGCCTGATATTGTTAGTTTTTGATTAAGAGTAATTCCGTCAGAATGCGCGTGCGGTCCCATGGAAACTTGGTGGGATTGCGTGCGTGGAGGTCCGTGGTGAGATCGCTGTTGTCTGTCCGGGCGCTGGTGCTCGGGATCACGCTGGCGCTGGGCGCGATCGTCGGCGCGGTGACCCTCGACGGGGTGCTCCGGGCCTGGACCGGGCATCGCGATGCCGGGACCGTGGCGGCCGCCGCCCGGCTCGACCAGCGCGTCCTCGACGCGATGCAGGCTTTCCGCTCGGAGCGCGGCGACACTGCCGCCACCTTGAGCCTGTCGGGCGATCAGGTCGCGACGATGCGCAAGGTCATCGACGGTCATCGCGGCCGGGTCGACGGCGCGGTCGGCGCGCTCCTCGCCGCGCCTGCCGACCTCGCGGTGCCGGGCCTCGCCGAGGCGCTGAAGGCGCTCGACGCCGCCTATCGCGACCAGCTTGCCCTGCGGCGCCTCGCCGACGAGGCCTACGGCGTCGACGTGGGTGCCCGCGACAAGGCCCTCGCCCCGCGGGTGCTGAAGACCGGCGACGCCGTCCTGTCCCGGCTCGAGGGCGTCTCGGCCTCGCTCGAGCGCCAGATGGCCCGCCTCGACCCCGAAACCCGGCTCCTGACCGGCATCAAGACCAATGCCTGGACGACGCGGGCCACCGCCGGCTCGCTGGCGGTCGTGGTCAACACCGTCCTGTCGACCCGGACGCCCCTGACGCCCGAGCAGGCCGATGCGGTGCAGGCCCTGCGCGGCCGCTACGAGGCGGCCTGGGCCATGGTCGAGGGGGCCTCCGCCGATCTGCCGCCGCGCATCGCGGCCTCGGTCGCGGCCGCGCAGGGCGCCTATTTCACGCCCGAGGTCAGCACCGCCATCCAGCGCAACCTGCGCGCCTTCGCGCCCGGCGCCGAGGCGGCGATGACGCTGCCCGAGTGGCAGAAATTCGTCACCCCGAAGCTCAACACCCTCGTGGCGGTGGCGAGCGAGGCCCTCAGCGTCGGCGCCGAGCGGGCGGCCGACGCGGCCGAGGCCGCCCAGCGGCGGCTGATCGCCAACGCGGCCCTGTTCGCAGCGGCCCTGCTGCTGGTGGGCGCGAGCTGTGCGGTCGCGCAGCTGCGCATCGCCCGGCCGATCCGCCGCATGACGCAGGCGATGCAGGCGCTGGCGGAGGGCGATGCCAGCGTGACGGTGCCGGCGGTCGGCCGGCGCGACGAGATCGGCGCCATGGCGGCGACCGTGCAGGTGTTTCGCGACAACCTGATCCGCGCCCGCGCCCTGGAGACGGAGACGGCGCAGGCCCGCGCCTCGGCCGAGGAGCAGCGCCGGATCGGGATGCGCCAGATGGCGGATTCCTTCGAGCGGACGGTGGGCGGCATCGTCGGGCAGGTCACGGCCTCGGCCGCGGAACTTCAGACCACCGCCGCCGCGATGAGCGACGGAGCCACGCGGACCGCCGGACGCACCACCGCCGTCGCGGCCGCCGCCGGGCAGACCGCCGAGAATGTCGGCACCGTCGCGGCGGCCGCCGAGGAGCTCGGCGCCTCGGTGGGCGAGATCGGCCGACAGGTCACGGGATCGGCCGCGCTCGCCCGCACGGCGGTCGACGAGGCCGCCGGCACCGCCGGTCACATGCGCGAACTGAGCGAAGCGGTCGCCCGCATCGGCGATGTCGTCGGCCTGATCTCGTCGATCGCGGCCCAGACCAACCTGCTCGCGCTCAACGCCACGATCGAGGCGGCCCGCGCTGGGGTTGCCGGCCGGGGCTTTGCCGTGGTGGCGGCGGAGGTGAAGGAGCTCGCCGGCCAGACGGCGCGGGCGACCGAGGAGATCACCGGCCAGATCGGTCGCATCCAGGGCAAGACCGGCGACGCGGTCACGGCGATCGAGGCGATCACCGGGCGGATCGCCGAGATCGACCGGGTCTCGGTCGGGATCGCGGCGGCGGTCGACCAGCAGGGGATCGCGACCCGCGAGATCGTCCGCAACGTGGCCGAGGCCGCCACCGGCACCCATGCGATGACGGAGACGATCACCGCGGTGGCGGGCGCGGCCGGGGAGACCGGCGCTGCGGCCACCCAGGTGCTCGCCGCCTCCTCCGAGCTGTCGCGGCAATCCGAGCGGCTCTCGGCCGAGCTGACCGGCTTCCTCGCCACGGTCCGGGCGGCCTGACAGCCGCGTCCGGGCGGCCTGACGGCAACCCGTCGCCGCCGGGGGCGGCCATGCCGCCTCCGTTAGGACTCCGCTGACCAAGACGCGCTACAAGGCAGATCCCCCGGACCGGATGTCATCGTGCGCTATCCGCCTCATCTGCTCGAAGAGATCCGCTCCCGCCTGCCGGCCTCCGAGGTCGTCGGCCGGCGCGTGCGCCTCAAGAAGGCGGGGCGGGAATGGCGCGGCCTGTCGCCGTTCAACGCCGAAAAGTCGCCCTCCTTCTACGTCAACGACCAGAAGCAGTTCTACCACTGCTTCTCCTCGGGCAAGCACGGCGACATCTTCACCTTCGTGATGGAAACGGAAGGGGTCTCGTTCCCCGAGGCCGTCGAGCGCCTGGCCTCCGAGGCCGGGGTCGCCCTGCCGGCGCCGAGCGAGGCCTCCCGCGAGAGCGAGACCCGGCGGCGCGGCGCCCTCGAGGTGATGGAGCTCGCCTGCGTCTTCTTCGAGGAGCAGCTCGCCGGGCGGGCGGGGGGCCGCGCCCGCGACTATCTCGCCGGCCGCGGGCTCGACGGCGAGATCCGCCGCACCTTCCGCCTCGGCTACGCGCCGCCCGAGCGCTACGGGTTGCGCGACCACCTCGCCGCCCGGGACGTGCCGGCCGAGCTGATGGTGGAGCTGAACCTTCTCACCACCGGCGACGACATCAAGGTCCCGTTCGACCGCTTTCGCGATCGGGTGATCTTTCCGATCCGCGACGTGCGCGGCCGGGTCGTCGCCTTCGGCGGCCGCGGCATGAGCCCGGACGCCAAGCCCAAATACCTGAACTCCTCCGAGACGCCGCTCTTCCACAAGGGGCGGATGCTCTACAACCACCACGCCGCCCGCAAGAGCGCGCACGATACCGGGCGGGTGATCGCGGTCGAGGGCTACGTCGACGCCATCGCGATGACGCTGGCCGGGCACCCGGAGGTGGTCGCCTCGCTGGGCACGGCACTCACCGAGGACCAGCTCGCCCTGCTCTGGCGCATGGCCGACGAGCCGATCCTGTGCTTCGACGGCGACGGGGCGGGCCGGCGCGCCGCCTACCGCGCCCTCGACGTGGCGTTGCCGGCGCTGCAGCCGGGAAAATCCCTGCGCTTCGCCCTGATGCCCGAGGGCCAGGATCCGGACGACCTGTTGCGCACTGGTGGCCCGAGCGCGATCGACCGGGTGCTCGACGGCGCCAAGCCCCTCGTCGACGTCCTGTGGTCGCGCGAGACCGAGATGAGCCCGGTCGACACGCCGGAGCGGCGGGCCGGCCTCGCCCATCGCCTGCGCGAGATCGTCGGCGGCATCCGCGACGAGACCCTGAAGCGCTACTACCGCGACGAGATCGAGGCCCGCCTGCGCTCCCTGAGCCCCAACAACGCCAACCGCCAGCCGGGCGGCGGCGGGGACCGCGCCTATGGCCGGGAGCGCACACCCTTCGTGCCGCGGGGCCGCGGCGCGCCGCCGGCCCCGGTCTCGCCGCGGCTCACAGCCCGGGCGAGCCCGCTGCTCGCCCGCTCCTCGCTGTTCTCCGGCGGCTCGTCCTCCCGCGAGGCCCTGATCGTCGCCGCCCTCCTGGTCCATCCCGAACTGCTCGCCCGCGAGGCCGAGGAACTGGCCGAGGTCGCGTTCGAGGGGGCGGATGCGCGGGCGTTGCGCGGAGCGCTCCTCGACCTCGCGGCGGAAGGAGGTGCGAGCGACGCGGCCCTTCTCGATGCGCGGCTCGAACGCGCCGGGCTCACGGCGGCCGCGGGCCGCGTCGCGAGCCTCGTGCGGCCCGGCGACCGCTGGATCCTCGATCCCCACGCCGATCCGGTGCGGCTGGAGGACGCGCTTCGGCAGGCCGTGATCTTGCACCGCAAGGCCGGAACGCTACATAGCGAACTCCGGGCCGCCGAACGCGCCCTGGCGGAAGAGGAAACGGAGGCCAACTTCGCCTGGTTGCGCGACGTGAAGGGCCGCCTCTCCGTGGTGGCCGGCGCCGAGGGCGAAACGGAGGCGGCCGATGACGGAGAATCGTCCTGACGGGCCGCTCGCGGCCCCTCGCGACGTGGGACTCGGGCGACGCACGACTTGCGGCTTGCGCCCCGACTGGTTTACGGCAAGCCGATAGAATGGCTTGCAATTCTGCGTGAGATCCTGGGACGGCATCCGCGCCGCCCGACGCGACATCACGGTGCCGGCACGGCGGGAGCCTCCCCCGCCCGGGCACTGCCGACACCGGGAAGCATAGGCTGAGCATGGCGACGAAGGCAACGGAACGAGACGAGACCGAGGCGGCCCCCGAGCAGCAGACCGACGGCCCGCTCCTCGACCTGACGGATGCCTCCGTCAAGCGGATGATCAAGCTCGCCAAGAAGCGCGGCTACGTCACCTACGACGAGCTGAACGAGGTGCTGCCCCAGGAGGAGTTCACCTCCGAGCAGATCGAGGACGTGCTCGGTCAGCTGTCCGAGCTGGGCGTGAACGTGGTCGAGGCCGAGGAGGCCGACGAGCAGCAGGGCGAGGCCCCGGCCCAGGAGGGCGCCGAGGAGGAAGAGGCGAGCGAGGGCGGCGAAGTCGCCGAGGTCGCCGCCGCCCGCCCCGTCGCCCTGCGCGCCGAGACCACCAAGGAGCCGACGGATCGCACCGACGATCCGGTGCGGATGTACCTGCGCGAGATGGGCTCGGTCGAGCTTCTCTCCCGCGAGGGCGAGATCGCGATCGCCAAGCGGATCGAGGCCGGGCGCGAGGCGATGATCGCCGGCCTGTGCGAGAGCCCGCTGACCTTCCAGGCCATCATCATCTGGCGCGACGAGCTCGTCGACGGCCGGGTGCTCCTGCGCGACATCATCGATCTCGAAGCCACCTATGCCGGCCCCGACGGCCGCGCCGGCCCCGCCGAGGGCGAGGGCGAGGCCGAGGAGGAGGGCGACGCCGAGGGCGAGACCCCGCCGGAGGGCGAGGGCGACGAGGACGACCTCGAGAACAACGTGTCGCTCTCGGCCATGGAGGCCGAGCTGAAGCCGCGCGTGCTCGAGACCTTCGACGCGATCGCCGAGAACTACCGCAAGCTGCGCAAGGTCCAGGCCGAGCAGGCCGAGACCCGGCTCAAGGGCGCCGAGGCCTCCGAGTCGCAGGGTCAGCGCTACTCCGAGTTGAAGAACACCGTCGTCGCCGACGTGAAGTCGCTGTCGCTCAACGCCAACCGCATCGAGGCGCTGGTCGAGCAGCTCTACGACATCAACAAGCGGCTGATCTCGCATGAGGGCCGCCTGATGCGGCTCGCCGAGAATCACGGCGTCGCCCGCGACGAGTTCCTGCGCCACTACCAGGGCTACGAGCTCGATCCGCACTGGGTCGAGCGGGTGGCCAAGCTCGGTGGCAAGGGCTGGAAGAATTTCACCGAGCGCGGCGCCGTCAACATCCTGACGCTGCGCGAGCAGATCATCTCGCTCGCCTCCGAGACCGGCCTGGAGATCCAGGAGTACCGGAAGATCGTCCACATGGTCCAGAAGGGCGAGCGCGAAGCCCGCCAGGCCAAGAAGGAGATGATCGAGGCGAACCTGCGGCTCGTGATCTCGATCGCCAAGAAGTACACCAACCGCGGCCTGCAGTTCCTGGACCTGATCCAGGAGGGCAATATCGGCCTGATGAAGGCCGTGGATAAGTTCGAGTACCGCCGCGGCTACAAGTTCTCGACCTACGCGACCTGGTGGATCCGGCAGGCGATCACCCGCTCGATCGCCGACCAGGCCCGCACGATCCGTATCCCGGTGCACATGATCGAGACGATCAACAAGATCGTCCGGACCTCGCGCCAGATGCTGCACGAGATCGGCCGCGAGCCGACCCCGGAGGAGCTGGCCGAGAAGCTGGCGATGCCGCTGGAGAAGGTCCGCAAGGTCCTCAAGATCGCCAAGGAGCCGATCTCCCTCGAGACCCCGATCGGCGACGAGGAGGATTCCCACCTCGGCGACTTCATCGAGGACAAGAACGTCGTCCTGCCGATCGACGCGGCGATCCAGTCGAACCTGCGCGAGACCACGACCCGGGTGCTCGCCTCGCTCACCCCCCGCGAGGAGCGGGTGCTGCGCATGCGCTTCGGTATCGGCATGAACACCGACCACACCCTCGAGGAGGTCGGCCAGCAATTCTCGGTGACCCGCGAGCGTATCCGCCAGATCGAGGCCAAGGCCCTGCGCAAGCTCAAGCATCCGAGCCGGTCCAGGAAGCTGCGCAGCTTCCTCGACAACTGAGCGTTCACCACGATCGATCGCGAAAGGCCCGGGAGGCAGCTGCCTCCCGGGCCTTTCGCATTACAGCGGCGCGACGATCCGTGCCACGGCGCGCCGCACCAGCGGCAGGACGAGCAGCAGCGTCGGAAAGGCGACGAGCCAGGAAAAATCCCAGGCGCGGGGCCAGTGCCACAGCGCATCGGACGTGGCGCCGAGGCTGAGCAGGGTCGCGAGACCTGAGACGATGCAGGTCATCAGGATCGAGAGCAGGAAGGCGGTCACCAGCGGCGCGGTATGGGCCGGCAGTCGGCGCGGGGTGAGGAAGGAGGTCATGACGCGTCTTTCGAAGCGGATGGACCCGCCCGGGACCAAGGCGACGCGCGCTTGCCCGGTGGAACCACCCAGGGAGCGCGTTGCTTGACGTGAGACGCTTACGGCCGGGCGGGACGGTGTCCCGGGGGCAGATCCGGTTTTAGCAGGAGCAGGCCCGACCGCCAAGGTTATGCCGGGCGGCCTCGTTGCCTCGCGACCTCTGCCCTCGGCAGCCGTGGCGGCGTCCTCCGATACCCTCTTCCCAAGCCTTGCCGTCCCGCGCGGCGAAGCCCATGTCAGAGCCATGCACGACCAGCCTCGCCCCAACTCCGCTCCGACGCCCACGGCCGCGGCGGACGGGTCGGAGGCGAGCGACATTCCGATCGGCCTGTTTCGCGAATGCGTGGCCTTGCGCGACTGGCTCTTGAGCGAGGGCGCGCGGCTGCCGGAATCCGGTGACCTGCTGGCCGGCATGGCCGAGCGGCTGAACGACCTCGGCGTGCCGGTCGACCGGGCGACCACCGCCATCGACGCCCTGCACTCGGACTATTCCGGCGTCGGCCGGTTCTGGACCCGGGAGGACGGCGTCAGTTTTCGCCTGTTCCCGCACGGCGAGGCGTCCGAGAAGGCGCTCTCCCGCTCTCCCTTCGCGCATGTCTACGCCACCGGCCAGTGGCTGATCCTCGATCTGCGCCAGACGCCCGACGACCAGTTCAGCATCGTCCCGGAGCTCAAAAGCGCGGGCTACACGCATTACATCACCGTACCGCTGTTCTTCACCAACGGCACCAAGAACGGCGTGACCTTCGCGACCCGCGATCCCCGCGGCTTTGCCGACGACGACCTCGCCATCCTGCGCTTCATCATCCCGACCCTGTCGGCGGTGATGGAGATGCGTGGGCTCAACGCGCGGCTCGACCATGTGCTGCGGGTCTATGTCGGCGACGGGCCGCACCAGGCGATCCTCGCCGGCTTCATCCGCCGCGGCCAGGTCGAGCGGATCCGCTCGGCGATCCTGTTCGCCGACATGCGCGGCTATACCCACCTCACCGACGCCCTCACCCCCGAGGCCTCGGTGGAGTTGCTGAACACCTATTTCGACTGCCTAGTGCCGCCGATCGAGAGCGAGGGCGGCGAGGTCTTGAAATACATGGGCGACGGCCTTCTCGCGATCTTTCGCGAGAGCGGCGATGATCTCGGCGGCGCGGCGCAGGGTGCGCTCTCGGCCGCGCAGGCGGCGTTGCGGCGCGTCGAGGAGGCCAACCGGGCCGGGCGCTTTCCCACCCGCATCGAGATCGGCATCGCGCTCCACCACGGCGAGGCCGCCTACGGCAATGTCGGCTCCGGCGCGCGGCTCGATTTCACCGTGATCGGCCGCGACGTGAATCTGGCGAGCCGGCTCGCCAAGCTCAACAAGATCCTGTCCGAGCCCCTCCTGATGTCGAAGCCCTTCGTCGACTTCCTGTGGGGCGATCCCGAACTCCTCGGCACCCACCCCCTCGACGGCATTGCCGAGGAGATGGCGATCTACCGGCCCGGCAAGGGTGGTTGATCGAGGGCGGTTGACGAAAGTGGGCCGGCTCGCCACATTCCGGCCGTTCCAGGGAGATCCCCGGCAAGGGGCTGAGACACCGCTGGACTGCAGGCTCTTACGCCTCGGTCGGCGCGGAAATCCTTCGAACCTGATCCGGCTCATACCGGCGTAGGGATTGGACAGGCCCGTTCAGGGCTCTCGCGCATCATCCGGTTGCCGGGCGCTGTCCACTCTCTTCGGGCGACCGTGGAGAACGAGGGTGCACGCGCAAGCGATCGGACGGCGGAACGGGCCGGCGATATCCCCAGAGACCGACCGGCTGCCGGAGCGCGCCGACGTCGCGGTGATCGGCGCCGGGCTGATCGGCCTCTCGGTCGCCTGGCGGCTGGCGCGCGCCGGCCTCGCCGTCGCGGTGGTCGAGCGGGGCCGGGCCGGAGACGGGGCGAGCCTTGCCGCCACCGGCATGCTGGCGGCCGCCGCCGAGCACGAGCCCGGCGGCGAGGGCCTGTCGCCGCTCTGCGTCGAGAGCCAGCGCCTCTGGCACCCGTTTCGCGACGACCTCGAAGCCGAATCCGGTCTCACCATCGATTACCGCCGCGAGGGCACGCTGGTCATCGCGCTCGGCCGCGACGAGGTCGAGCGTCTGCGCTTCCGCCACGAACTGCAGCGGCGCGATGGCCTCGCCGCCGAGTGGCTGTCGGGCCCGGCGGTGCGCGCCCGCGAGCCGGGCCTGCGCCCCACCGTCACGGCCGGCCTCTTCTGCCCCGACGACCATCAGGTCGATCCCGCCCGGGTGATGGCGGCCCTCCGCCAAGCGCTGCGGGCGGCCGGCGGGCGGCTCGTCGAGGAGACGACCGTCACGGCGCTCACCCGCGAGGGCGGGCGGGTCACCGGCATCGAGACCTCGGCCGGCGCGCTACGGGCCGGCACCACGGTGCTGGCCTCCGGCGCCTGGGCCGGGGAGGGGGGGCTGATCCCCGATCTCGCCCTGCCGGTGCGCCCGCTCAAGGGCCAGTCGATGGCGCTGCAGATGACGCCGCGCAGCGGCCGGCTCACCCACGTCGTCTGGACCGAGCAGGTCCACATGGCGCCGAAGGACGACGGCACGCTGATCGTCGGCGCCACCGTCGAGGAGACCGGCTTCGACCCCCACCTCACCGCCGGCGGCCTCTACGCCCTGCTGGAGGGCGCCCGCCGGGCGCTTCCGGGCGTCGAGGAGATGCGGGTGGCCGGCGTCTGGAGCGGCTTTCGCCCGACCTCCGACGACGACGCCCCGATCCTCGGCGAGGCGCTGCCGGGCCTCGTGCTCGCCGCCGGCCACCACCGCAACGGCTACCTGCTCGCCCCCGTCACCGCCGAGGCGGTCGCCGCCCTGATCCTGCGCGGCGAGACGCTGCCGGTCGCCGCACCCTTCGGCCTTGCCCGCTTCACCCCGTCGCCCCGCGAGACCCCATGAAGATCCTCGTCAACGGCGAGCCCCGCGAGAGCGCGGCCGCCACCCTCGACGCCCTGTGGCGCGAGGAGACCGCCGACCTCGACCTCTCCGGCCCCCAGGGCTTCGCCATCGCCCTCAACGGCGCCGTGGTGCGCCAGCGCGCCTGGGCCGAGACGCCGCTCGGCGAGGGCGACCGCGTCGAGATCGTGCGCGCCATGCAGGGCGGCTAGACACTCAAGAGATCCGGAGACACCCCCATGACCGACTCCCACGACGACCCGTTCGTCATCGCCGGCACGACGCTTGCCTCGCGCCTCCTCATCGGCACCGCCGGCTACCCGACGCAAGCCATCATGAGCGAGGCGGTGCGGGCGAGCGGGGCCGAGGTGGTGACGGTCTCGATCCGCCGCATCTCGCTCCACGGCCACGGCTCGGACACGGTGGCGCGGCTGAAGGGCGCCCGCTTCCTGCCCAACACCGCCGGCTGCGAGACCGCCCGCGACGCGGTGATGACCGCGGAGCTCGCCCGCGAGGCGCTCGGCACCAACTGGATCAAGGTCGAGGTGATCGGCGACCGCGAGACGCTCTACCCCGACGTCGCCGAGACGATCGAGGCCACCCGCCAGCTGGTCGATTCCGGCTTCGTCGTGCTGCCCTATTGCAACGACGATCCGGTGGTGTGCAGCCGGCTCGCCGATCTCGGCGCGGCCGCCGTGATGCCGATGGGCTCGCTCATCGGCTCCGGCATGGGCGTCGCCAACCCGGCGAACCTCGAACTGATCTGCCGCCGCTCTCCGGTGCCGGTGATCGTCGATGCCGGCATCGGCACCGCTTCGGACGCCGTGGTGGCGATGGAGCTGGGGGCCGCGGCCGTCCTCCTCAACACCGCCGTCGCCAAGGCCGACGATCCGGTGCGGATGGCCGCCGCGATGCGCCATGCCGTCGAGGCCGGCCGCCTGGCGCATCGCGCCGGCCGCATCCCGCGTCGCGCCCGGGCCGAGCCGTCGAGCCCGCAACTCGGCCTCGTCGGCTCGTGAGCCTGCCCGCCCGCCTCCTGATCGTCACCGACCGGCACGGCTGCCCCGAGCCGCTGGAGACCCGCGTCGCCGCCTGCCTCGCGGCCGGCGCCCGCTGGGTCTGGCTGCGCGACCGCGACCTGCCGGCGCCGGAGCGGGCGGCCCTCGCCAAGACCCTGGCCGCGCAGGTGGCCCGGGTCGGCGGGGCGCTGACCATCGGGCGCGACGTGGAGCTGGCGGCGCAGGTGGGGGCGGCCGGCGTGCAGCTCGGCGACGCGGCGGCGGTCGCCCCGGCCCGGGCGCGGCTGGGGCGGGGGGCGTTGCTCGGCGTCTCGGCGCATTCGCTGGCCGAGGTGCGGGCGGCGCGGGAAGCGGGGGCGGATTACGTGACCCTGAGCCCGATTTTTCTGACGGCCAGTAAGCCGGGATATGGGCCGGCTTTGGGGCTTGCCGCGCTCGGCGAGGCGACCGCCTTGATGCCGGTCGTGGCGCTGGGCGGCCTTGATCCGACGACGGCGCCGTCCTGCCGCGCGGTGGGGGCTGCCGCCGTGGCCGTGATGGGGTTGGTGATGAAAACGCTAAACGTTCAAACAGTGATGTCTGAAATAAATTGAATATTTTTTGGGAAAAACCTTGATTTGTTAGGATATTTCAGTAATATATGGTAAAATATATCATTATCAATAATAACATGCAGGTCGATAAAAGAAAACGCGATGTCCAGATTGATTGTTATAATTGGCCAATTTAACACCTTTGTGTTCTGCAAATAGCTGTGATATCGTGAGCATGAGATTCAAGTGCCAAAAAATTATGGATGCAAATAGAGTAATATCAAATATAATAATTTACTTCATGGTATAAGGGAGGTATCAAATGGATGTTGTTACGCAGAGTTTGCTGAAAGAATTCTCTGAGAGTCAAAAGATTGAAAACCAATCTGAGTCTGATAAATTTGAGGCATTTGTCAATTATATTGTAGTTTCAGATTTATATCCAGAAGAATTTGATTTTAGTATTATTGCTACAGGAAAAGGAGAGTTCGGTATCGATGGGGTCGCAGTCATTGTCAATGATGTCCTAGTCGACGATGAAGAGCAGTTAGAAGATATAATTGTTCATAATTCAACATTGCAAGTGCAATTTTTGTTTGTTCAATCCAAGACTAGTTCTTCTTTTGATAGCGGAGATATGTCAAAATTTTTCAGGCGGTTCTAGATTTTTTTGGAAGTAGACCTGCGTTCGCACAGAGCGATCGCATACACGATTTAAATAAGCTTAAAAATCGCCTATACGAGGTGGCCGGTAAGTTTGCAAGAGGCTTGCCAAAGGTTTCTCTATTTTATGCAACTACTGGAACTTGGAATGAAGATCAAAATCTATGTGCGATCAGGGACGGTTTCATAGCGCAAGCAAATTCTCTACACATGTTTTCATCATTTACGTTTAATCCTATAGACGCAACGCGCATACAGAAGCTTTATTTTCAGACAAAAAATGCCTTTCGTGTTACAATAACATTTTTGCAAAATATATCATTGCCAGAAATTCCGAATGTCCGCGAGTCGTACATTGGATTAATCCCTATTTCCGAATATCTAAAAATGATTACTGATGAAGAGGGTAATGTTCGTCGCCGTCTATTTTTTGACAATATACGAGACTTTCAAGGGGATACGCCTGTAAATATATCGATCGCCGACACGCTAAATTCAACAAGCTGTATTGAGTTTCCGCTGAGAAATAACGGCATCACGATCATGACCCGCAAGCTGCAGCGTGTTGGTCCTCAATTCACTCTAGAAGATTTTCAAATCGTTAATGGATGTCAGACGAGCCATGTAATTGCTGCAAGGGCAACACAAAAAAATCAAGCAACAATGATACCAATAAAAATTGTCGCCACTGAAGACGAAGAGGTGGCGCGACAAGTGATTGTAGCATCAAACTCGCAAAATAAAGTCGATCAGGAAAGTTTTTGGGCTCTTGATCCTATACATAAGGCAATCGAGATATATTTTGAGTCAAAAACGGGAGATCAACGGCTTTATTATGAGCGACGTCCTGGCCATTTCAATACGGTGGCTGGTATTGAAAAAGTGCGAGTTGTTACAAAAGATCTACTCTTGAAGGTTTACGCATCGGTCTTTTTAGAGCAGCCTAATCAAGTTGGCCGTTATTATAAAGACTTGACTCCTATGATAGGCAAAGAGGTTTTCAATCCAACCCACGAAGTTCATTCTTACTATACTGCAGCTTTCATCGCGTTTAGACTCGAGTTTTTATTTCGAAACCGACGCCTTGACACCGATTGGAAGCCATTTAGATTTCAAATAATAATGGCAGCTCGCCTTTTAATTGAGCGCAATTACGGACTGGATCCAAAAGAACGGCGTTCTCAGCTGTATTGTAAAGCAATCGACGCTATTATGCTAGACCCCGACAGGGCACAAATCGTTTTCGAACGTGCGACTGATGCCATTAAGACCGCTGTGTCCGAATTGAAGGATCAGGGGGCAGAGCTAGATCGTAGAACTGCAAAGATGAGAGATATGCGTGACAAGCTTCGAGCCGTAATAGGAGCAGGCGTACAGGGAGATGATATAGTTCAATCAAATATTTTGTAGTATTTAATAACCGTACCGATCACAGACTGCATGATTCATTCAACGCGCAATAAATAATAAAATGACATTTTCAATTTTTTATACCGATAAAGGTGGTGCGGACGGCGGGACTCGAACCCGCACGACCAGAGGTCGCAAGATTTTAAGTCTCGTGCGTCTACCGATTCCGCCACGTCCGCGCGGGGCTTGCCCGATCCGTCCGGGTTAGCCGGGGGCGGGGCCCAGATCAAGGCCCCGTTGCGGTCGGGTTAGCCGGGGGCGGGGCCCAGATCAAGGCCCCGTTGCGGTCTCACAACCCTCAGGCCGGGCGCCAGCCGTAGAGCCAGGCGTAGCGCTCGGTCATCTGCTCGGGCCGCAGGCGTCCCATCACGAGGTCGCGGGCCGCCGCGACGAGGGGGCCGGCGTGGTAGACGCGGCCGTTGCGGCGGGCGTGGTTCTGGATCAGGCGCACCCGCTCGACCCGGGCCGCAGCGTAGGCGGACAACGCCGCCGGCACCGGCCGGTCGGCCTCGAGGCTGTGGGCCAGCACAGCGGCATCCTCGATCGCCATCGCGGCGCCCTGGGCCAGGAAGGGCAGCACCGGATGGGCGGCGTCGCCCAGGAGCGCGATCCGGCCGCGGGCCATCGGGCGGGCGGCGGCGCGGTCGGTCAGCGGCCAGACCAGCCAGGATTCGGGTCGGGCGAGCAGGTCGGCGAGCGGTGGGGCGGCATCCGCGAAGGCGGCGCGCAGGCGCGCGGGGTCGCCCGTCCCGGCCCAGTCCTCGCCGCCGGGCTGGTCGGGCATCACCGCCACGAGGTTGAGCCGGCGCCCGGCATTGATCGGGTAATGCACGACGTGGCGACGCGGGCCGAGCCACAGGCCGGTCTCGTCGGCGAGGAAGGCGTCGGGCACCGCCTCGCGCGGCAGGGTGGCGCGCCAGGCCGATTCGCCGCGGGGGCGCAAGGGGCGCCGGTCGAGGGCTGCGCGCAAGCCCGAGCGCACGCCGTCGGCCGCCACCACGAGCTCGGCTTCGAGCGTCTCGCTGCGGCCGCCGTCGCTGGTGAGCGTCAGGGTGGCGTGGTCGGGGGCGTCGCGCACGCCCGCGACGGTGCGGCCGACGAGCAGGCGGATGCCGGGGCGGCCGCGGGCGGCGTCGAGCAAAATGGTCTGGAGGTCGGCGCGGTGGACGACCCAGTAGGGCGCGCCGAAGCGCTCGCGCATCGCGGCGCCAAGCGCGATCGCGCCGATCTCCCGCCCATGCGCGATGCCGCGGATGCGCACCCGCTCCGGCTCGCCGGCGACGCGGCGCAGCGGCAGGCCGAGGCCGAGATCGGTGAGCACCCGGCTGGCATTGGGGGAGAGCTGCAGGCCCGCCCCGACCTCGCTGAAGGCGGTGCGGCGCTCGACGAGGGTCACCGCGTGGCCGCGGGCGGCGAGCGCCAGGGCGGCGGTCAGCCCGCCGATGCCGGCCCCGACGATCGCGACGCGCAGGCCCGGCCGGTCGGCGACCGGCCGTCCCGGCGCGGGAGGGAGCGCCAAGGCCTACTCGGCCGCGAGGCGGGCGCGGTCGTCCCAGACGCTGGAGGCCGGCGCCGCGGTCCCGGCCTTCAGGCTCGGGTTGTAGCGGTACAGCGTCGAGCAATACTGGCAGATGATCTCGGAATCGGCGCCCATGTCGAGGAAGACGTGGGGATGGTCGAACGGCGGCAGCGCGCCGATGCACATGAACTCCTTCGAGCCCACCTGGATGACCTGGACGCCGTCCTGGTTGTGGAAGTGCGGGACCGCCTTGTCTGCCATCGCGTCCGGGTTCCTGACTGCGCGGGGCGTGAGCCCCCGATTCTCGCGGGGCACGCTGGCCCCTATCCTCGCGCTCTCCTAGCCCCTCGGGGGCGCCGCGCCTAGGGGTGCGGGCGCAGGCCTGTGCCCCACCCGGGGCCATCCGCCGCCGTTTGGTCACGGTCCTGCGGCATCGGGGGCCCGACAAGGCTTCGTCACACGAGAGGATCGCCCGTGACCCGTTTCCCGCCGAGGCTCGCCCTCCTCGCCGCCGCCCTCGGCGCCTCCCTCCTGGCGGCGCCTGCGGCGCAGGCCCAGAGCCGCACCGTCGTCGGCGCCGGGGCCGGCGCGGTGGCGGGCGCCCTCGTGGCCGGACCGATCGGCGCGGTGGTGGGCGGGGTCGTCGGCGCCGCCTGGGGCGAATCGGGCCGGCGCCCGCGCCGGGTCGCCCGGCGGGCGCGTCGCCACCCCATCGCCGCGCGGTACGCCGCGCCGCGTCCGGTCGCCCGGATCGCCCAGCGCGAGGGCAGCCGGCCGCGGGCCTGGGTCGATCCGCGCTGAGTGCGCGCATCGCTTCGGGTCCTTGGCTTCGGGTCCTTGGCTTCGGCGCCGGAACCCCCTACATCGAACGGCATCCCACGCCGCGCCAGCAGCATCTTTTTCGGGCCCCCGATGAGTCGTGACGAGCAGAGTGCGGTCAAGGACGGCCGCCGGCAGGAGCCGCCGATCCACGGCCCCGAGGCCTTCGCGGCCATGCGCAAGGCCGGCCGGCTCACCGCCGAGGCCCTGGACCTTCTGATGGAGGCGGTGACGCCGGGCGTCACCACCGAGGCGCTCGACCGCCTCGC